>NZ_OZ287968.1:2700000-3000000 GCF_965650455.1 Kushneria halocnemicola | reverse complement strand
CGGCATGGCCGCTACCCGAATGGCAATCAGCGCTGCTACCGCCGTGACCACGTTGACCAGACTCTCCAGCGCATCGGAGAGCAGCGCCACGGAACCGGTCAGCGCATACGCCAGCGTCTTGAGGCCGAGTACGGCGAAGCCCACCAGCAGACTGGCCCAGGCAATTTTCATCGTGGTCGACACGATCCTATCCTCACGGTGTTGAGCGCCATAGCGTAATCGTCGCTGGATAAGCGGACAACGTGAATTCCACCGCGCAGGGAGCGGATAAACCGGCTGAAGACGTGTCCCTTTGTTACACTGCCCTCGACGTCCCGCATCCTTTTCACCTTATCTGATCAGACCCAACGCTCATGGCGCTACGCCGACTGCTGCTCGATTTTCTGGCGACCCATCGCCGCGCCTATCTGCTCGCCATTATGGCGCTGCTGGCGGTAGGCCTTCTCAACATGGCGCTGCCCTGGTGGGCCGGGCGCATCATCGATGCCCTCAACGAGGGGCGTATCGACATGCCCGGGCTGTGGCGCAGTGCCGCGGTACTGGTGGCCGTGGCACTGGCCATGTATGTGCTGCGCTATCTGTGGCGCATGCTGCTCTTTGGCGCCTCCTATCGGCTGGGCGTGGCCCTGCGTGACCGCTTCTATGAAAAGCTGACCCGACTGGACCCGGGCTTTTTCCAGCAGCGGCGCAGCGGCGATCTGCTGGCGCGCTCGACCCAGGACATCGATGCCGTGGAGGTGGCTGCCGGGGAAGGCGTGCTCTCGAGCGTGGACGGGGCGCTGACGCTGGTACTGGTGCTTTTGATGATGATCATCGTGATCGATGCACCGCTGGCGCTGATTGCGCTGATTCCCTTCCCCTTCATGGCCTGGGGCTTTTACCGCATCGCCAGTCGGGTACAGGGCTATTTCGGTCAGTCGCTGGCGCGCTTTTCCGATCTCAACGACCGCACCCAGGAGGCGCTCGCCGGGCTGCGACTGCTGCGCCAGCACTCGCTGATCGAGGCCGAGATTGCCGATTTTGACCAAAGGGCCGACGCCCACGCCCGGGCCAACTACCAGGTGCAGCGCATGGAGGCGCGCTACGACCCGGTGGTGTTCGTGGCGCTGGGCAGCGCAACTCTGGCCACCATCGTGGCCGGCAGCTGGCGCTATCTGGAGGGGGCCATCACGCTGGGCGAGCTGACCAGCTTTACGCTGTATCTGGTCCAGCTGATCTGGCCGATGTTTGCCCTCGGCTGGTGTCTCAATATCCTTCAGCGCGGCGAGGCCGCTGCGCGGCGCCTGACCGAATTCTTCCACGAGCGTGAAACCATCAGCGATGAAGGCGTGCTGACCAGGGCGCCCTCGCCGGCCATTCACGTGGCGATCGAGTCCTTCACCTACCCGCTGTCACACACCCCGGCGCTGGCCGATCTTCAACTGGCGATCGCCCCCGGCCGGACAGTGGGCATCGTCGGCGCGACCGGCAGCGGCAAGTCCACCCTGATCCGGCTGCTGCTGCGCCAGTATCCGCTGGCGCACGGCGCGCTAACCCTGGGAGAGCAGCCCCTGAGCGACTACCGGCTGGACGCGCTGCGCTCGATGTATGCCTACGTGCCCCAGGACCCGTATCTCTTTGCCGCCACGCTGGGGGAAAACGTGGCGCTGGGGGTACCCGATGCCAGCGATGAGGCGATCCGTCAGGCCCTGACCGCGGCGGCCTTCGGCCCGGATCTGAAACGTCTGCCCGAGGGGCTCGAGACCCGCATAGGCGAGCGCGGCGTGACGCTCTCCGGCGGCCAGCGCCAGCGGGTCGCGCTGGCGCGTGCCCTGCTCTCCCCTGCCCCCATTCTGCTGCTTGATGACACGCTCTCGGCGGTGGATCAGACCACCGAGCAGGCCCTTCTAAAAACGCTGGAAGCCGAGCGCGAGCGCACCTGTCTGATCGTCAGCCATCGCCTGTCGGCCGTGCGCCACGCCGATCATATCGTGGTGCTGGAGCAGGGCCGCGCGGTCGAGCAGGGCCGCCACGAGGCGCTGCTGGCCCGGGGCGGGCACTACGCCCGCCTGTGGCAGGAGCAGCAGGGTTGCGGTGACGGTCGCGGTGAGGAGGCGCCCACATGATCAATCGTCGCCTGCTCGCACTGATGATGCGCCCGCTCCTGTATGACCGCCGCCGTGTGCTGCTGGCGCTTGCGCTATTGCTGATCGCCACCGGCATGGACGTGCTCGGCCCCTGGCTGACCAAGCACTATATCGACAGCTATCTGGTGCCGCGCGATCTGCGCGTCGAGCCGCTGACGCTTCTGCTGGTGCTGTATGTCGGCAGTCAGTTGCTTGCCGCGCTCGGGCGCTACCTGCAGACGCTCTATTTTGCCCGCATCGCACTGGATGCCGTGCACGCCCTGCGTCAGCGGGTCTTTCGCCACGTCATGCGTCTGCCCCAGCACGTCCATGACGCCACCCCCACCGGCGAGATGGTGGCGCGGGTGACCAACGACACCGATGACCTGCGCGAGCTCTACGTCGAGTTTCTGGCCACGGTGCTGCAGAACCTGATGCTGTTGATCGGTATCCTGGTGGCGATGGCGCTGATGGATCTCAAGCTGATGCTGATCGCCGCGACCCTGATTCCGGTCGCCGCCGTGATCATCTGGGGCTATCAGCGCGCCAGCGGCCCGGCCGCCATGGAGGTGCGCCGCCTGCGCGCCGGGCAGAACGCCCGCATCAACGAGGCGATCGGTGGCATGAGCGTGCTGCAGGCGTTCAATCAGACCGAGCGCTTTCGCACGCGCTATCACGACATCAACGTGGCGCAGTATCAGGCCCGGCTGCACACCATCCGCATCTCGGCGCTTTTGTTGCGCTCGGCGCTGGATCTGGTCGGCGTGATCATTCTGGCCGCGCTTTTGATCGGCTATGGCGCCGATGCGCTGGTGGGCGGCGCCGAAATCGGCGTGCTCTATGCCTTCGTGACCTGGCTGGGGCGTGTCAGTGAGCCGCTGATCGAGATCACCCAGCGCTTTAACATCTTTCAGCAGGCGGGCGTGGCCGGCACGCGACTGCTCTCCCTGCTGGATCGCCCGCAGGCCGCCACCGGCGACGATACACAGCCCATCCAATCCGCCGACTACCGGCTTCAGGCGGTGGCGTTTCGTCATCACGGCACCGAGGCCAATACGCTCGATGATGTCACGCTCGAGATCCCCGAGGGGCGCTTCATCGGTCTGGTCGGCCCCACCGGCAGCGGCAAGTCGACCCTGTTGGACCTGCTCGGCGGTTTGCAGCCGGTCACCAAAGGCCAACTGCTGCTCGACGGTCGGCGCATCGAGACCCTGGCGCCGTCGGTGATCAATACGGTGATGGCCAGCGTGCCGCAGGAGCCCTTCATCCGCTCGACCACGCTGCGGGACAACCTGCTGATGGGGATCGAGGCCGACGAGGCCGCCATGGCGCGGGCCATCGATGAGGCGCAGCTGCGCGAGCTGATCGACCGGCTGCCCGACGGACTCGACACGCCGCTGGGTGAACGAGGGCTGACGCTGTCCACCGGCGAACGCCAGCTTTTGGCACTCGCCCGGGCGCTGCTGCGACAGCCGCGGATTCTGCTGCTCGATGAGGCCACCGCCAGCGTCGACAGCCTGACTGAATCGCGCCTCAATCGAGCGCTGGCCGCGCTCAAGGGGCGGGTCACAATGATCGTGGTGGCCCACCGGCTCTCGACCATTGCCGGGGCCGATGAGGTGGTGGTGATGCAGGCCGGGCGGGTCGTCGAACGCGGGGCACCCGGGCAGCTGCTCGATGATCCCGACGGCGCCTATTACCGGCTCTGGCACCAGCCGGTGGCCATCGATAGCCGAGGCTGAACCGCCATAACACATGATGGCTTGCCGTGGCCGGCGCTCGATGCTATTTACGTACCCTGGTGAATGTTTATTACGACTCGGCAGGCGTGGACCCTGACATGTCAGAGATGTCCTGATACTGCCAGAGCGCGGGGATCGGCTATATTTTCCGGGCCCGAATACTTCATGGCCGCCCTGTCATGGCCGATATTTGCCACACTATTGTCTCAGACTGACTCATCCCGAGCCGAATTCGGAGAACACCATCACCACGCCATCCGTGCCTTCACGGCCCCTGCGGGTCTGCCATGAATGCGATCTGGTCAGCACCGTGCCGCCACTGGCGTGCTCGGAAAGCGCGCGCTGCCCGCGCTGTCAGAGTGAGCTGATGGTGCGCAAGCGTGCCCCTGCCCAGCAGGCACTGGCGCTGGCCATCGCCGCGGTAGTGGCGCTGGTCGCCTCGCTCGCCTTTCCGTTTATCTCCTTTTCCGCGCGCGGCATCGAGCGCGCCATCAGCCTGACCGATGCCATCGCCATTTTGTCGACCGGCAACTACACCGTGCTCGCGGTGGTGCTGTGGATGGTGCTGTTGCTGCTGCCGATGCTCTATCTGGGCATGGTGATCGTGATACACGCTGCCTTTTTGCTGGGCCGCCGCCCGCCCCGGGGCATGTTGATGCTGCGCACCCTGCGCCATATCGAGCACTGGATGATGGCCGATGTGTTCCTGATCGGCGTGCTGGTCAGCCTGGTCAAGATTTTGTCGCTGGCCAGCATCGGCTTTGGCGTCTCCTTCTGGGCCTTTTGCCTGTTCGTGGTGCTGATGCTTTTGATCTCGCGCAGCGTGGATCGCGACTGGCTCTGGGATGTCATGGCCCCGGAACCGGCCCCGCCGGCCCGGGCGCAGTCGGGGCGCACCGCACTGAGTCAAAAGCTCGCGGGCTGTCCGGTGTGTGGTACGGTCAACGACTACTATCACCACCAGCCATGCTACTGCCGACGCTGCGGCGAGAAGCTGCACATGCGCCGCCGCCACAGCGTGCAGAAAACCCTGGCGCTGCTGATGGTGTCCGTCATCCTCTACATTCCGGCCATGGTGTTGCCGATCATGACCGTGTCGAGTCTCAACGATACGACCACCCAGACCGTCATGGGCGGCGTGCTGTTGCTGCTCGATCATGGCGACTATCCCATTGCCGCCATCATCTTTCTGGCCAGCGTCGTCATTCCGGTGGCCAAGCTGCTGGCGCTGTTCTGGCTGTGTATCAAGGTGGCCCGGCCACAGCCCTGGCGGCCCGAGGTGCGCATGACCCTTTATCGGGTGACCGAATTCATCGGCCGCTGGTCGATGATCGATGTCTTCGTGGTCGCTTTGCTGGCGGCGCTGGTACAGCTCGGGGTGTTGATGCATGTGTCTGCCGAGCCCGGCATCATCGCCTTCGGCGCCGTGGTGGTACTGACGATGGTGGCCGCCATGAGCTTTGATCCGCGTCTGATCTGGGACGCCGCCGACCACGCCGATCTTGAAAACAACGATATTTCTACATTATCCCCTCAGCCGGTGGTTGCAGGGAAAGCACAGGACACGGGGCAATGAGCGAGACCGAGACCACCGCACAGCGCAAAAAGCACCGCCACATTTCGCCGGTCTGGCTGATCCCGCTGATCGCGCTGTTGATCGGGGGGTGGATGCTCTATCACACCCTCTCCTCGAGGGGTCCGGAAATCACGCTGATCATGAACAATGCCGAAGGCATCGATGCCGGCAATACCATGATCAAGGCGCGCAATGTGGACGTGGGCGAGGTCACCTCGGTATCGCTGTCGGAAGACACCTCGCATGCCGTGATCAAGGCGCGCATGGACCCGGACACCGATCGCCTGCTCAACGAGGACACCCGGTTCTGGGTGGTCAAGCCGCGCATCGGCCGCGAAGGCATCAGTGGTTTGAATACCGTGCTGTCGGGGGCCTATATCCAGCTGCAGCCGGGGCATTCGGAAAACGCCCAGGACAGCTTTGAAATGCTCGAACAGCCGCCGGTCGCCCCGCCGGATGCCAAAGGGCTGCGCCTGCATCTGACCAGCGCCGCCGCCGGCTCGCTCAACGTCGGCGACCCGGTCCTGTTTCAGGGCTTCACCGTCGGGCGGGTCGAGAATCTCGAGTTCGACACCGAAGACCGCGTGGTGCACTACCAGCTCTTTATTCAGGAGCCCTACGAGGATCTGGTCACCAGCAACACCCGTTTCTGGCTGGCCTCGGGCATCAATTTTGACCTGACCTCCGAGGGCTTCTCGCTGGGGCTGGGCTCGCTGGAGTCGCTGGTCAGCGGCGGCGTGACCTTCGGCGTGCCGGAAGACATTCCGCCGGGCGAGCCGATCGGCAACAACAGCGAGCTGGTCTTTTCGCTCTACAGCGATGAAGAAAACGCCCTGCAGGGCAGCTTCAGCCACTACCTGCGCTATGTGGTCATGATCGATGACACCGTGCGCGGGCTCTCGCGTGGCGCCCCGGTCGAGTATCGCGGCGTGCGCATCGGTACCGTGGACACCGTGCCCTACCGCATCGATCTGCTGCAGGAAAACCAGGTTGAGGGCTTCAGGATTCCGGTGCTGATCCGCATCGAGCCGCAGCGAATGCAGGCGAAGGTGGACGAGGAGTCGCTCAAGGACTGGCGCGCACGCATCAACGCCATGTTCGGCAACGGTCTGCGCGCCTCGCTCAAGACCGGCAACATCTTCACCGGCGCGCTCTTTGTGGATACCAACTTCGTCGACGAGCCGTCCGAGCAGACGATCAAGGAATATAACGGCGTGGCCGTGTTCCCGAGCGAGCCCGGCAGCTTCGCCCAGATCGAACAGAAGGTGACCGGCCTGCTCGACAAGCTCAACAACCTGCCGGTGGAATCGTCACTGGACCGCCTGGATGCGACGCTTGCCAGTTCCGAGTCGCTGATCAACGAGCTCAACGAGACCGCCAGCAGCATCAATGAAGTGCTCAACGACGAAAGCACCCGCGGTCTGCCCAGCGACGTACAGCGCACGCTGCGCAGCATCGAGCAGACGCTGTCGAGCTACTCGAGCGAGGCCCCGGCCTACGGCGAGCTGACCTCGACGCTGAGAAGCCTTGAGCAGCTGATGCGCTCGCTGCAGCCGGCGGCGCGCACCATCAGCGAGAAACCCAATTCGCTGATATTCAATCGCGGCGAGATCCAGGATCCGCAACCGAGGGCCCGTCCATGATGATGCCATTTCTTCACGCCTCACTTCGCAGTGCCGGCCTGGCAGCGGTGGCGATGCTGGTCGGCTGCGCCGGCCAGGCCACCGAGTTTCACCGCTACACGCTGCCGCTGGCCGATCAGCGCACCGCCGAGCCGGGCGCGTCGCTGCCGGACAGCGCCCCGACGCTTGCAGTGTCATCGGTTCGCCTGGCGGACTATCTCGACGGCCAGGGCGTGGTCTATCAGACCAGCGATATCGAGGTAAACGAGGCGCAGACCAATCTGTGGGCCGACAACCTGAGCGCCCAGCTCACCCGCAGCCTTCAGCGCACGCTGGGCGACCGGCTGCGTGATCATCGCGTGCTGGGCGAGACGCTGGCCGGCGACCGCGCCGATACCGGCGTGCGGGTCACGCTGTCGCAGTTTCAGGGGCGCTATGACGGCATGGCGGTACTGGCCGGGCAGTATCAGCTGCGCGATGCCGGCGGCAACCTGATGGCCCAGCATCATTTTGATATCGAGCGGCCGCTGGAAGACGACGGCTACCCGGCGCTGGTGCGTACCCTCTCGCAGGGCTGGGAAAACGTGGGCGAGCAGATTGCCGACGAGATTGCGCGTCAGGAGCGCAGTAATGCCAACGCCGGCGCCTCGGCGAGCCGCCCGTCGACACAGACAGCGCCGACCGGCTCGTCCTGACAGGCTGACCGGGGTTAACACAAAAAGGCCCGCCATGACGGCGGGCCTTTTTGCAGGAGCAACGTCCGGCGTTCAGGATCTGACCCTTGTGGTCAGCGCCTGATCAGGGCCGCTCGGGCATCCACCAGTCGCTGGTATGCCGGGCCTGATCGCCGTAGAGCGTGGCAAGTTCGGTGAAGGCGTCATCAAGCTGCGTGTCCAGCTGCCACGGCGGGTTGAGTATCAAAAGCCCCGAGCCGTAGAGCCCGCGCTCACCCGCCGGGTCGTGACGAGTGAGCTCGCTGCGCCACACCTTGGCGATCTCATGGCGCTTGATCGTATCCAGCAGGCGCTGGTGACGCCCGTCCCCCAGCAGCGGATACCAGATCAGCACGACGGCATGTCGCATCTGGCGCACGACCTGATCAAGCGTCGAGGCGACCGCCTCATAGTCGTCCTTCACCTCATAGGAGGGGTCGATCAACACGCACAGCCTGGGCGTTCTTACCGGCAGCTGATGGACCAGCCCTTCCAGGCCGTCGCGCTTGAGCCGTCGTACGTGGGGCGTATCAAGCGCGGCGTCTTCCAGATGGCGATGCTCGCCGGGATGCAGCTCATACAGGGTCAGCCGATCATTGGCGCGCATGGCGCGGGCAAACCACCAGGGCGAGCCCGGATAGCGCGCCAGCGTCCCTGGATCGTCCTGAAGACTGCCCAGCGCCTCGCACCAGCGCTCGAGCAGCCCCGTGTGGCGATCACGCGCCTGCCAGACAGGCAGGACGCCCTCGCGGTACTCACCCAGCCTTGCGGTCTCCACCGCCTCCAGCGGATAGTGACCTCGGCCGGCATGCGTGTCGATCAGGCTCAGGGCCGAGTTTTTCTGCATGAGGCGCTCGATCAGCGCGAACTGGGCCAGATGCTTGTGCACATCGGCAAAGTTGCCGGCATGCCATGCATGTTGATAGGAAAGCACGTTCCCTCCTTGAAAAAACGTCGCCGCAGTCACAGGACTGCGGCGACGATCCGACGCTCGGTCGATTCAGCGAATCATTGGTTGCCGTTGGGGACCAGCGTGACCGTGACGCGACGATTCTGCGCCCGGCCTTCGGGCGTGTCGTTGCCGGTTACGTAGTTGCTGGCGCCGTAGCCCTGCATGATCAAACGGTTAAAGTTGACCCCGCCGCGGGCCAGATAGTTGCCGACCGCCTGGGCGCGCAGCTCGGACAGACGCTGGTTATAGGCCGCAGCACCGGTGGAGTCGGTGTAGCCGGCGATATTGACCAGCGTGTCGGGATACTCGCCAAGCACCTTGATCACGCCATCCAGCGGGGCGTGAATCTGCGAGGAAAGCTCGCTGGAATCACTGCCGAAGGTGATGGCGCTGGGCATGTTGAGCTGGATCTGATCGCCGACGCGATTGACGCTCACGCCCGTGCCCTGCATTTCCTGACGCAGTTTGGCCTCCTGAGCGTCCATGTAGTAGCCGACACCGCCACCGGCGGCCGCGCCCACGGCGGCACCGATCAGGGTCTTGTCGAGGCGGTGGTTACCGCTTTTGGTCGCGCCGGCCACGCCGCCGACCAGCGCGCCGATGCCCGCGCCCTTGGCCAGACTCGAGGTCTGCTGCTCATTGGTATAGGGGTTTGTCGTGGTACAGCCCGTAGCGGCCATGACTACGGCCAGCGGCGCCGCCATCCAGATGCTTTTCTTCACGTCCTGCTCTCCTGTGAATACCGTTCGGGGCCTGGCCCCGATCTTCCTGAACCTGCAGGGCCATCAGAGCCCTGCCGTGTGGCCCGTCATGAGCGGGCCAGAACCGAATCATCGCACAGCGCCAGCAGATCGTTGAGAAACAACAGCCCCAGCGGTGTGGCCTGTATGCGGGCGTGCGTGTCACACATCAGCTCGCGTGCAATGGGCGCTCTAGTGTGAGCGTCCAGACGGGCGTCGTCGAGCCCGGTATGACGCGGCCAGAGCGCGCGGGGCACGCCCTCGCTCAGGCGCAGGGCGTTCATCAAAAACTCGAGCCCGCGCTCATCGCGCGAGAGTTCGCGATGGCCGGCCACAAAGCCGTGCGGATCACCATGGCGCTCAAGGTAGGTCTCGGGCTGGCGCACTTTCCAGCGCCGCTCGATCGCAAGCCCCTGCCCCTCCGGCCTAGAGATCTTGCCGTGGGCGCCGGCGCCGATGCCCAGATAGTCGCCGAAACGCCAGTAGTTCAGGTTATGGCGCGCCTCATGGCCCGGGCGGGACCACGCCGAAATCTCGTAGCGCTGAAAGCCGGCCGCTTCCAGACGGGCCTGGCCGGCGTCCTGAATGTCGGCCAGCACGTCCTCCTCGGGCAGCTCGGGCGGGCGCGAATAAAAGGCCGTGTTGGGCTCGAGCGTGAGCTGATACCAGGACAGATGCGAAGGCTCAAGCGCCAGCGCCTGGTCGATGTCGGAAAGCGCCGTGGCCATGGTCTGCCCCGGCAGCCCGTGCATCAGATCGATATTGATCTCGTCAAAACCGACCTCGCGCGCGGTGGTAATGGCGTGCACGGCCTCGCCCGCATCATGGATACGTCCCAGCCGTGTCAGGGCCTCGTTGTCAAAGCTCTGCACGCCGACCGAGAGCCGGTTGATGCCGGCGCGGCGAAAATCGGCGAAACGCTCGCGCTCGAAGGTGCCCGGGTTGGCCTCCAGCGTAATCTCGATATCATCTGCCAGCGTCAGGCGCTCGCGGATACCGGCCAGCAGCCTTTCATAGCCGGCGCCGCTGACCAGACTGGGGGTGCCGCCGCCAATGAAAATCGAGGTCAGCACCCGGCCCTGGACATCGACCAGCTCGGCGTCCAGATCCGCCAGCAGGGCATCGATGTAGGCCTGCTCGGGCAGCGCCTGCGTCAGCGTATGGGAATTGAAGTCGCAGTAGGGACACTTGCGCACGCACCATGGAACATGGATATATAGCGCCAGGGGCGGCAGGGAAAGCATCAGCGCTCCAGCTGCTCGAGCAGGGCGGTGAGCGCGCGACCGCGATGGCTGATTCGATTCTTGAGCTCCGGCGAGAGTTCGGCCACGCTCAATCCCTGATCGGGTACCCAGAACAAAGGATCATAGCCAAAGCCACCCTCGCCGCGCGGCAGGGAGAGAATTTCTCCCGGCCAGCTGCCCTGAACAATAATGGGCACCGGATCCTCGGGATGGCGCATATAAACAAGCACGCAGTGGTACTGCGCGCCACGCTGACCCTCGGGCACCTCGGCAAGCGCCTCGAGCAGTCTGTCGTTGTTGGCCTGATCGTCACCCTGCGCGCCGCTGTAGCGCGCCGAGTAAATGCCGGGCGCACCGCCCAGCGCGGTGACGGCCAGTCCCGAGTCGTCGGCCAGCGCCGGCAGCCCGCTGCCAAGACAGGCAGCACGCGCCTTGAGCAGGGCATTTTCAACAAAGGTCAAGCCGGTCTCCTCGGCGGCCGATATACCGTGATCGGCCTGAGAAGTGATCTCCCATGCCAGCGGTTCGAGCAGCTCGCGGAACTCCCGCAGCTTGCCGGCATTGTTGCTGGCGACAACGAGAGAGCGTGTAGCAGACATAAGGCATGATCCCCTGGTGTGATTGACGACCCCATTTTAAAGCGCCATGTCATCACACTGGAACATATTGTTTCGGATTGGCCGACCGAAGCATACCTGGCGTGATACAAATAGCGTGATGTTAACCAACGAAATGACCGTCAAAACAGCGCCTGCCTGAGCGATGCTCCAGACGCCGTTTCGGAGTAAGCTTGAGCAAAGCCTCGTCGTTGGCTGTCACAACATGAGCTGATGAACGGGCATCAAGGGGGCACCGTGGATAGTGACGTGGAAAGTGAAAAGCAGGTAGTCGTACTACTGGTGACAGAGATCAACCCGCAAAGCGAGCTGTTCATGCAGTACGTGCGGGACAGGATCGGCTGTGAGGTAGAAACGCTGGCACCGCGGGATGCGGTACCGGCAGAAGATGATATACAGCGTGTGGTGCTGCTCGATGCCGATCATGTCAACGAAAAGGACATGTATCACTGGGAGGAGAGCGCTGCCAGCGAAAGCAACAGCCTGACGCTTGCCGCCTTCAACCTTGCCGATGAAAACCAGGCCGTCAATCTGGCGACCACCTTTCGTCTGCAGGGCGTGTTTTATCGCCGCGACTCGCTGGCACTGATCTGCAAGGGCATTGCCAAGCTGATCAACGATGAACTGTGGATGTCGCGCAATCTGATGACGCGACTGATCCGCTTCTATCGTCGCCAGCAGATCAATGCCTTCCGTCCGGCCAACGGTCTGACGCATCGCGAGCTCGAAATCCTGCGGCTTTTGGGCACCGGGGCGTCCAATACCGAAATCGCGGGCCAGCTGTTTGTCAGTGAACACACGGTCAAGTCGCACCTTTACAACATCTTTCGCAAGCTCAAGGTACGCAATCGGATTCAGGCCATGAACTGGGTGCGCCAGAACCTGGGCGGCGCGCCCCTGCCACCGGCGTCGCGCAGCACCTCGACCGACGCCTGACAACGCCGTTTTTGCTGGTGTCATGACATGAAAAGGGCGCCTTCGGTAATCAATACCGGAGGCGCCCTTTTGGTGCCTGCTTGAAACCATCAAGGATCAGGCAGGCCGTGGCGCCGGTGGCATGTCACCGCCCGTTAGCGCACTTGAGGGGCGAAGGGCGGGATAGCTGGCCGTCATGCCGTTGACCTGCTTGAGCTCCACCACGATATCGCGCTCGTGCGATGAATAGACGAAATTATCGATGTCCTCCTGAATATCGGGGTCGATGAAGCCCGCCTCGCGCGCATCGATGATGAGATGGCTGCCATCAACGATGTCATCCAGGTAATAGCGCACCTTGTCGCGGTTGAGAAAGGAGATATCGGTGTGAAAGCGCAGCAGGGCGTAATGCTCATGGCGCGTAAACGACACCGCCGAGTGATAGTTGGCACGCACCAGAAAATAGAGCCCGCACAGAAAGCCGATGATGACGCCTTCAAGCAGATTGGTGACCATGATCGCAACGACCGTGACGGCAAAGGGCACAAAGCGCTGCCAGCCCTGATGATAGTGCGCAAGGATCGTGGCCGGCCGGGCGAGCTTGTAGCCGGTATGCACCAGAACGGCCGCCAGGCACGCCAGCGGGATGAACTCCAGCGCCCCGGCCACAAACGCCACGCTGCACAGCAGCAGAATGCCGTGCACAAAGCTTGCAAGACGCGTGCGCCCGCCCGCCTGTACGTTGGCCGAACTGCGCACGATGACTGCCGTGATCGGCAGCCCCCCGACCATGCCACTGACGATATTGCCGATGCCCTGCGCCTTGAGCTCGCGATGCGGCGGCGAGTGACGCTTGAGCGGATCGATCTTGTCCACGGCCTCGAGACTCAACAGGGTTTCAAGGCTTGCCACCAGCGCCAGCGTCACGGCCGTCATGTAGACCTGCGGCTTGAGCAGATCAGCCACCACCGGCAGCTGCAGCTGTTCGATGAAATCCCCCGGCCCCCCCAGGCCCGGCAGGGAAATGCGCTGACCGGCCTCCAGCGCCCCGGGCAGGCCCATCGACAGCGCCAGCCGGTCCATGGCGATGGCGACAAGCACCGCCACCAGCGGGGCCGGAAAGCGCTTGATCACCGCCGGCATGAACGGCTGCTCCCAGCTGATCAGAATGACAAGCGACACCGCAGCAATGGCCAGCGCCACCGGTGACAGCCCCGCCATCAGCGCGCCGATATTGAGCAGGGAAACGTCACTGTCCTGCGAAAGCCCCAGCGCCAGCGGAATCTGATTGAGAATCAGGATCAGCCCGATGGCGGCCAGCATGCCCTTGATCACCGCCGAAGGCACAAACGCGCCGATCCGGCCCAGACGCAAAAAGCCGAACACCAGCTGCAGAACGCCGGCCAGCACCGTGGCCACAAACAGCCCGCTCAGCCCGATCTGTTCGACCGCCCCCAGAACGATCACGGTCAGGCCGGCTGCCGGGCCGGAAACGCTCAGCGAGGAGCCGCTGAAAAGCGACACAACGATCCCGCCGACAATACCGGCGATCAGTCCAGAAAGTGGCGGTGCCCCCGAGGCCAGTGAGATGCCCAGACACAACGGGATGGCGACCAGAAAGACCACGATACCGGCAGGCAGGTCCTGAGACAGCGTTTTAAGCGACAGTGTTCTGCTCATGTGACCGCCCCCCGCTCATGAGATACGCCCTTGCCGGATGTCGGCGTTCGGACCGGCACGGTCTCGTGACACTCGCCTTCCCAACGCTGAATTTCGCGCAGTCTGCCCGTTTCAAGGGCATAGACCATGCCGTGAATCGTGGGCCCTTGATGCCGTGACCACTGCGCCTGAATCAGGGGCATCTCGCTGAGCACCCGGACCTGATCGGCCACGTTGAATGCCACCAGTCGATCAAGACGCCCGGCATCATCGGGTATCTCCGAGAGCACATCAGCATGCCGTCTTCTGAGTTCACGGATGCCATCGAGATGATCATCCAGATGAGAAAGCCCGGTATTTTCATCTGTCATTGCCGCCTGGATACCACCACAGCGGTGGTGTCCACAGACCACGATATGACGGACCTTTAATACAGCAACGGCGTATTCAAGCACGCTCATAAAACCTGTTTCATTCGGGCAGACCCGGTTGGCCACGTTACGATGAATAAACATTTCACCCGGTGAGGTGTTACACAGCTGCTCGGCAGGAACGCGGCTATCAGAGCATCCGATCCAGAGCACTTCCGGCGATTGTCCGGTACTCAAGCGATCAAACATGCCCGGATCACGGTGTTTGATTTCATCGGCCCAGGCCTGATTTTCCAGCAGCAATCTCTCGACAAAACGCATCCAGCGCTCCTCTATTTTGTTACAGGGCTGTAAGCGATCCGTTTCAAATACATCCCCTAACGCAATTTCCTGTGCACAATGCGCCATTTGATGTAGATGCACGTTTTGACCGCTCTCATTCAAAAATCGATCGCCCTATAATCAGGGTCATCTTCAGTACCCCGGTCGCGTCGGCTATCGGTACGATCACCCGAACCGAGACCGCGTTCTTGTTGATCGACCTGGAACGTTAGTCGTAAGAGCTTAATCAGCTCTGAACCTTAAGTGCTTTTAAGTATTTGTTTTGTATATTTTTTTACTTAATCTTACTTAGCGTTAAGGGTGCCCTTCCCGGCGCGCCGGATGTCGGCACACCCCCCTGTTTTGACCGCTATCGGGTGTCTGAAGGCCTACATACTCTTTACCAGGGCCACTTTCATGGATGCGACACACACTGCACTGATCATGGTGACCAAAAGCAGCCCCCAGAATGAGCTGTTTCTGGATTACCTTCGTCAACAGCTGGGCTGCCACGTGCAACAGCTGCCGACCGATGAACCCCCCGAACTGCCCGATCATCTGAGACACTGCCGTGTCGTGGCGCTGCTTGACGATGACCATCTGGAAGAATCCGTACTGCGCGAGTGGACACAGCAGCTCGGCCAGTACGACGACGCCATCTTCACGGCCTTTAACATGTCCGATGAAGATCGCGCCGTCGCTCTGATGATGCGCATGCCGCTGCACGGCATTTTCTATCGAGGGGATTCACTGCAGTTGATCAGCAAGGGCATTCGCAAGCTTTTCGAAGGAGAGATGTGGCTGTCGCGCCCGCTGATGGAGCGTCTTCTGTGCGCGTACTGGCATCGCCAGCATGACGAACAGCTGCCACTGGCGAGTCTGACCCCGCGCGAGCATGAAATTCTGAGCCTTCTCGACAGCGGCGCCAGCAATCTGGATATCGCCGACCGACTGTCCATCAGCGAACACACGGTCAAGTCACATCTGTATCACGTGTTTCGCAAGCTCAAGGTGAGAAATCGGGCGCAGGCACTGAACCTGCTGCGCCAGCAGCCCACGGCCGTGGTGGCCGCGCCCCGCACACGTCGGGACACGGCCTGAGACCGGCGGCCGGGGTTGATCAGTTCAGACGCAGCCGCTCCTTGATCAGCGACACCAGCGTCAGATTGGCATCCTCGGCCGTGGTATCCAGATGAATCAGATAGGCCAGCTCATCCTCGTCAAAGGCCTCACGCGAGGCGAGCTGGTGATCCAGCACCTCGGTTCCCGCCTCTGACGCCTCACCGCGTCGCCCCTGACGTCGCTCGAGCCGGTCGCGCAGCGTCTCGTCATCGGCCTCAAAGCTGATCAAAAGTGCCGCCAGACCGCGCTTTTCGGCCTCATGACGCAGCCGGTCACGCTGTGAGCGCTTGAGCGATGTGGCATCGACGCAGACCGGGTAGCCGGCCTCCATCAATGTGCCGCTCAGGGCGGCCAGCCGCTCATAGGTCTGTCGGGTCATGTCATCGCTATAAAGCCCCTGCGCCACGCTTGAGCCCGAATCGGCATCAGGCGCCAGTTCCACAAGACGCTTTCGTTCGACGTCGGAGCGAAGGCGCACGGCCCCCATCGACCGGACCACCTGCTCGGTAAACCGGCTCTTGCCGCTGCCCGACACCCCCACGCTGATCAAAAGCCAGGGGATATCGA
Source organism: Kushneria halocnemicola (assembly GCF_965650455.1). Lineage (GTDB taxonomy): Bacteria > Pseudomonadota > Gammaproteobacteria > Pseudomonadales > Halomonadaceae > Kushneria. The sequence continues at coordinate 2,983,734 of NZ_OZ287968.1, read as the reverse complement.
TCTCGCTGTAGCGCTCGGCCAGCGCGATGTAGCTGCGATAGTCCGACAGCGCCGCGTCCCGGTCGGCCGGATGCAGATCCGGCTGCTGCAGGCGAAACAGCGCCACCTTGGCCCGCACCATGGCCCGATAGGCCTTGTACCAGGGCAGCAGGCGAACCAGCTCGTGATCGCCACTGCCTTCCAGATAGCGATTGAGCACGTGGCTTGACAGTGCATGCTCGCCGCGCGCCTCGAGATCCATCAGCAAAAAGGCCAGCTCGCAGCAGACGTCGTTGTAGCGCAGGTCATCGTTGAACTCGATACAGTCAAAGATCAGCGCGCGACCGTCGTGCTGCACCACGTTGGCCAGATGCACGTCACCGTGCGTTTCACGCACAAACCCGTCGCGCTGGCGCTGCGCCAGTATCGGCGAAAGGCGCTGATAGAGCTCGTCGGCGCGCTCGGCCAGTTCATCAAGACGGCGAAGGTCCTCTTTGCTGTCCAGCAGCGGGCGAATCTGATCGAAATTCTGCACCACCGGCGCCCGGACGGCCTCCGGCGACCCGAAGGTGCTGTCGGGTGAGACGCGCTCGGCACGCTGATGAAAGGCGACCAGCTGATCCACCATGTCATCCATCATGGCCCGGGTCAGCTCGCTGTTGGCCTGCAGCGTCGAGAAAAGACCGGCGTTGTCGAACTGTCGCATGCACACGGCGTATTCAAACGGCTCGCCCTCGCCGTCCAGTACCGGGGCATCAGGGGTGCCGCTGATGGGCACGACCCGCTCGTAGAGATCGCCCGCCAGCCGTCGGTTGAGTCGCACCTCGTCTTCACAAAAGCCCCGGCGACGCGCCAGCGTCGAAAAGTCCAGAAACCCGAAATCCAGCGGCTTTTTGATCTTGTAGGCGTACTCGCCGGTCAAAACGACCCAGGAAATATGGGTCTCATACACCTGCAGATTCGACACGTCATGATTGAAAAACCGGCCGCTTCTCAGCGCGCTGATCAGTGACTGACTCAAGGGACTCACTCCGGATCAGTGGGAAATTCGCCCGCCGAAACGACCGGTGGGCGCTGTATGGCGCCCCGGAGGGCGCCGGCTATCAGGTCAGGGTGGCGAACACGGCCTCGGCGGCGTCGAGCGTGGCATTGATGTCGTCGTCTTCGTGGACGCTGGACATGAAACCGGCCTCAAACGGGGACGGCGCCATGTAGATGCCGCGATCCAGCATGGCCGTAAAGAAGGCCCTGAAGCGCTCGACGTTGCAGCCGGTGGCGGCCTCGAAGTCGTTGACCTCGGTCCGGTCGGTAAAGAATACGCCGAACATGCCGCCGGCCCGATGGGTCAAAAGCGATACACCAGCGGCTTTTGCCCGCTGCTCGAGGCCGTCGCACAGCATGTCGACCCGCTCGCTCAGATGCTGATGGAAGCCGGGCTGGCGCACCTTTTTCAAAACCGCGATGCCGGCGGCCATGGCCAGCGGGTTACCCGAGAGCGTCCCGGCCTGATAGACCGGCCCCAGCGGCGAAAGATACTCCATGATGGCGCGCTTGCCACCGAAGGCGCCGACCGGCATGCCGCCGCCGACGATCTTGCCCAGGCAGGTCAGATCGGGGGCAACCCGGTAAAAGGCCTGAGCGCCACCCAGTGCCACGCGAAAGCCGGTCATGACCTCGTCAAAGATCAACACGGCGCCGGACTCATCACACACCTTGCGCAGACACTCCAGAAACCCGGGCACCGGCGGAATGCAGTTCATGTTGCCGGCCACCGGCTCCACGATGATGCAGGCCACCTGATCGCCGATCTCGCGAAAGCACTCGCGCACGCCCTCGATGTCGTTGTAGGACAGCGTGATGGTGTGCTCGGCAAGCGAGGCCGGTACGCCCGGCGAGCTGGGCTCGCCATGGGTGAGCGCGCCGGAACCGGCCTTGACCAGCAGCGAATCCACATGGCCGTGGTAGTTGCCCTCGAACTTGACGATCTTGTCACGCCCGGTATAGCCGCGCGCCAGGCGTACTGCCGACATGGTCGCCTCGGTGCCCGAGTTGACCATGCGCACCATGTCAATCGACGGCATGATCTCGCAGATCAGCTCGGCCATATCGGTCTCGACCGCCGTGGGGGTGCCAAAGGAGAGGCCGTCTTCGAGCCGGTCGCGCACGGCGCTGAGCACGTCCGGGTCGGCGTGGCCGGTGATCATCGGCCCCCAGGAGCCGACATAGTCGATATAGCGTCGGCCCTCGACGTCAAAGAGGTAGGGCCCGCGGGCACGTGACACGAACATGGGCGCACGCCCCATGCCCTTGAAGGCACGTACGGGAGAGTTGACGCCACCGGGAATGCGATGCCCCGCGCGGGTAAAAAGCGTCTCGGAAGTAATGAGATCCATCTTCACGCTCCTGTGGAAAAGAGGACACAGGCCGGGTCTGAAGCGAGCGACCTGAAGAGAGTGCGTTATCCACACCCGGTGGGCGGCCGCGGCCGACACCGGGTATGGATAACCTGAAAGACATTATCGATCAAACTTTTGATTGAGCCGGCGCACTGCAGCGCCCGGATCATCGGCGCCGAAAATGCCGTGGACCAGCGCGACCAGATCAGCGCCGGCCTCGACCGTGGCGTCGATATTGTCGGCATCGATACCGCCGATCGCCACTCGCGGCAGGCCGAAATGCTCGGCGCGGGCGAGAATCGACAGATCCGCCGGCGGCGCGTCGGGCTTGGTTCGTGACGGATAGAAGCGACCGAAGGCCAGATAGCTGGCGCCCTCGCGCGCGGCCTGTTCGGCGAACTCGAGACTGTCCTGACAGGTCGCGCCGATAATGGCATCAGGGCCCAGCGCCTTGCGGGCCCGGGCAATCGAGCCATCGCTGCGGCCCAGATGCACCCCGGCGCCCAGCCGCCAGGCCAGGGCGGCATCGTCGTTGATGATCAAGGGGGTGTCGTAGTGATCACACAGCGCCTTGAGGGCGCGCGCCTGCCGCTCGCGCAGTCCTTCGTCGCCGGACTTGTCGCGGTACTGCAAAAGCGCGATGCCGGCCTCCAGCGCGGCCTCGCAGCGATCGATGAGCGTGGCATCATCCGGCATCAGCTGCGCATCGGTCAGGGCGTAGAGCCCCTGCTTCCACTGGGTCATGGCTCGCTCTCCGGCGTTGGTAAATAAAATCGGTCGGCCAGACGGTCGGGAACGTACTGGCCGCGCCCGGGCATCAGTGCGTTTTCAAGACTGTGCCAGGTAAACTGCTGCGCCCTTTCACAGGCGTTTTCAAGTGTCTCGCCCCGCGCCAGCAGGGCCGCCGTGGCACTGGCCAGCGTGCATCCGGAGCCGTGATAGCTCCCCGGCAGACGTGGCCATGACCACTGCCGCATGCTCTCCGGCGTATAGAGGCGATGAATGACGCTGGCGCGCCGGCACTGGCCGGCCACATCGGTGCCCGTGGCCAGAATGGCGCCCGCCCCTGTTGCCAAAAGCCTTTCGGCCTGACCGGCAATGGCCTGATCATCGGCGCCGTCCTGTCCTGACAGGGCAGAGGCCAAGCGGGCAAGCTCCTGAAGGTTGGGCGTGACCAGACTTGCCAGCGGCAACAGCCGCTGGACAAACGCCGCCATCAGCGCCTGCCCGGACAGTTCACGCCCGCCGCCGGCCTTCAGCACCGGATCGAGGATGATGGGCAGATGCGGATGCGCCGCACACAGCGTAATGACCGCCTCCAGCGCGGAGAGGTCGGCAATCAGACCCACCTTGATGGCGTGAATCCCGCAGTCATCGAGCAGCGCCCGGGCCGTTGCCAGTATCTCCTCACCCGGGCGTGGCATGACGTCCTGAACGTCCACGGTGGTCTGGCGCGTCAGGGCTGTGGGCACCGTCAGCGCCCAGCCGCCCATGGCACGAACGGCCTCGGCGTCGGCCATCAGCCCGGCGCCGCCGGTCGGGTCATGACCGGCCAGGACCAGCACGCAGGGCAGCGTCATTAAAGCGGCTTGACCACGGAAAGAATGACGATGGCGATCAAAAGTACCGCCGGAATGATGCCAAAGATGCGGTAATAGGTCCCGCCGCGGCGATTGGTACCGGCCGCAAACCGCTTCATGTGCGCCATGCAGATATGGTGGAAACCGATCAGAAGAACGACCAGTACGGCCTTGACGTAAAACCAGCCCGCGGTGAGGTAGTACTGGAAATCAAGCGCCACAAGCCAGATCCCGAACACCAGCGTCAGGATCATGCCCGGTGTCATGATGGCGCTGTAGAGCTTGCGTTCCATGATCTGAAACCGGGTCGACCCCTGACCGTCATTCTGGCGCAGGGCATGGCTGTGATAGATGAAAAGACGCGGCAGATAAAAAAGCGCGGCAAACCAGCACGTAAATGAAATGATGTGAAAGGCCAGAACCCAGGCGTACATAGGGGCATCCTCGATAGCAGTGGTCAGGTCGTGTCCGATGGGTCATTGCCCATCAGTGATAATAGTTTTCGATGGCTTCACGCGTGATGATACCTGAAACCCGATGCATCATCGGCGCGGTAATGTGTCTGACGTAAAGTGCATCCACCCGCTGATCGTCAAGACACGCAAAGGCCTCCGACAGCGTAGCCTGAAGATCGATGGGAGCCAGCTCCAGGCGCTTGCCGGGGATCTCCAGCAGATTGACGCTACCCTCCTGATCCACGCCGGTCTGGTCTTCTTCTTCAAGCGCCCGGGCCATGTCGGCCGCCAGCAGGGCCAGCGGTGCCTTGCCGGGTTCGCGGTCGGCCTTTTTCTGATCCCCCTGCCGGTGGATCAAAAGCCATGTTGGCCGGGCATCCAGAATGGCTCGTGCCCGCTCCTGGCTGATGACCGCGGCCGTCACGCTGACGCTGCGGTCCATGACGGCGCCGACCCCGACCCTTGAAAGCGCCTGCATCAGCGGCTGCTGCAGCGGATGTTGCGTGCTGCCCTGGCGGGGCATGACAAAAAACCCCTGAGTGCGCCAGACAAGACGTGCCGTCAATGAGGCGCTCAAGACGGTCAGCATGCCGTACAAAATGATATCAGGGCTGTGTGTCAGCTCCAGAAGCGCCATGATGGCCGCCAGCGGCGCCTGTAAAACGGCGCCCATCATGGCGGCCATACCCATCATCACATACAGGTTGGGCTCCCCCACCATCGAGGGCAAAAGCGCCGTCGCCCCGAGCCCGAAGAGCGCACCGGCCGCGGCACCAATCACCAGCGTTGGGCCCACGATGCCGATCGGGATGCCGCAGGCCACGGTCACGGCGGTGAGTATCAGCTTGCCCAGCGCCAGCGCCAGCAGCACATCAAGGCTTGCCTGACCGGCCAGAATCGCCTCGACACTGTCATAGCCGATGCCCTGCACCTGCGGATAAAAAAGGGCCACCGACCCGGTCAGCACGCCGGCAACCAAGATGCGAATGCCCCAGGGCACCCGGGCAAAACGCTCGCCCACGCACGACAAACGGATAAAGCCCCCGGCCATGACGCCGACCGCCAGCGCCATGAGCAGAAGCCACGGAATATCGAGTAGGCGCGGTTCGATGACGGCCGGCAACATAAAGGCCGGCGCCGAGCCGAAATGCAGCTGTGTGACCACCGCCCCGGTGGCCGAGGCCAGCATCACCGGCATGAAGCCGGTCAGGGTGTACTCCATCATTACCACTTCCATGGCGAAGATAACGCCGGCGATGGGCGTATTGAACGACGCCGAGATACCGGCGGCCACCCCGCAGCCCACCAGCACGCGCAGACTGTTGTGCGGCAGCTTGAGCTGCTGACCGATCCAGCCCGACGCCCCGGCGCCGAGATGGACCGCCGGCCCCTCGCGACCGGCAGAAAGCCCGCCCAGCAGCGAGACCACACCGACCCACCACTGATTGAGCCAGTTGTCGCGGGCCATGACGCCCTGATGATAGGAAAAGCGCTCGATAACATGGGTAATACCCAGTCGACGCGCGCTTTTTTTCTGCCACCCAAGCCCCAGCCCGATCAGCACGACGGCGGCCACCGGCAGAGCCATGCGCACCGCCGCCGGCAGGGCTTCAAAGGCCTCGGTATGCCCGTCGGGCATCAACACCAGCGCCCCCAGTTCGATCAGCTCTCGAAAGGCGATCATGATCACACCCGTCAATGCCCCCGAAATGACTGCCAGCAGGCACAGCTGCGGCAGGGCATCGACGCTTGCCAGTTCGCGTCGAAAGTTTTCAAGGCTCAGGCGGGACATATCAAAAAGGCGGCGCGGCAAGCTTTTTCTCCCCAGCGGCAGAGTAACAGGGTCACGGGATGGCAGGGCTGTCAGCCTATCACTGTTTTCACCGATACCTCTGGTGATCGTCATGCAGCGTCTGTCGGTTGACCACCGGCTGGGGGGGTGTCGATAATGGACACCATGACAGCCCTCGTGCTGATCCATTTCTGGCACGCATCATGCGTGTCATCCTAGAAGGAGACCGCGATGAGCGGAGCAGAATCCTTTGTTCCGACCCCGCTTGTCTTTACCGATGCCGCAGCCGGCAGAGTCAGAGCGCTGATCGAGGAAGAAAGCAACCCGGCCCTGAAGCTGCGCGTCTACGTAACGGGAGGCGGTTGTTCGGGCTTTCAGTATGGTTTCGATTTTGCAGAAACCGTCGGTGAAGACGACACCGTGATCGAAAACGGCGACGTGGCCATGGTGATCGACCCGCTGAGCTATCAGTATCTGGTTGGCTCCACGGTCGATTTCGAAGCCGGTCTGGCCGGTGCCCGCTTTTTGATCAAAAACCCCAACGCCACGACCACCTGTGGTTGCGGAGCCTCCTTCACGGTGTAAGGTCCTCAAGGTGAGGCCAAAGCGCCTGTCAGTCTCTGACAGGCGCTTTTTTTACGCCTGAAAAAGCCCCTTTTGACCCTTTTTACCGCCTGTCGCCCTGTGGATAGAAAAATATCCACTTTTCTCTTTTTCGCGCTACAGCCCCCTGTACGCGGGCCCTGTTTTTCTTTTTTACAAGACGCTGCCTCTCTTGATGACCATGGGGAGAAACCTCCCTGAGCCCGGTTGACGAGTCGGGGATAAATCGAGCTGTGGGTAACTTGCCCATTTATGCACACCTCGTACAGTGCCTGCCCCAGGGAAGCACGCAGCTTTCCCGGCGTTCCAGTCACACTCCAGCTTGCTGTTTTATGGGTGGAAAAGTTGCTTTTCCACAGAAATCGCCTTCACCAGTAATTACAACCATAATAGAACTTCTTATTTAAAAACCGTTTTTATTTATTAATAGCCTGTTCTCTGAAAAATCCATGTGTGGAAAACCCTGACGCTTACTCACAGCCACGTTATAATGCGCGCCATTCAACACGGTTTATCCCCAACGCCCTGTTCGGGCATGTGGGTATCGACACACGCTGATCACTCGGGTGTCGCCTTCATCTTCAACCCCTCGAGGTTTTTCACGTGGATTATCCGGACCGCTTTGACGTCATTGTCATCGGTGGTGGTCATGCGGGTACCGAAGCCGCACTGGCCGCCGCTCGCATGGGCTGTCAGACCCTGCTGCTCAGTCACAACATCGAAACGCTGGGACAGATGTCCTGTAATCCGGCCATTGGCGGGATCGGCAAGAGCCATCTGGTCAAGGAAATCGATGCCCTCGGCGGTGCCATGGCGCTGGCCACCGATCAGGGCGGCATCCAGTTTCGTACGCTCAATTCCCGCAAGGGACCGGCCGTGCGTGCCACCCGTGCTCAGGCCGATCGCGTGCGCTACAAGGCCGCCATTCGCCACATTCTTGAAAACCAGCCCAATCTGTCGATCTTTGCCCAGGCCGCCGACGATCTGATCGTTGAAGGCGATACGGTACGCGGCGTACTGACCCGCGGCGGTATCCGCTTCATGGCAGAAACCGTGGTGTTGTGTACCGGCACGTTTCTGGGCGGGGTAATTCATATCGGCATGGAGCACCACAGCGGCGGACGTTCGGGCGATCCGGCTTCCAACGCACTGGCCGCTCGTCTGCGCGAACAGCCCCTGCGCGTGGCCCGGCTCAAGACCGGCACGCCGCCGCGACTGGATGCCAGAACGGTCGACTTTTCGAAGCTGGCCGAACAGCCCGGCGATACGCCGCGGCCGGTGATGTCCTACATGGGACGTCGGGACATGCACCCCGATCAGGTAAGCTGCTTCATTGCGCATACCAACGAGCGTACCCACGACATAATCCGGGCCAATCTGGATCGCTCGCCGATGTATTCCGGCGTTATCGACAGTACCGGACCGCGCTACTGCCCCTCCATCGAGGACAAGATTCACCGCTTTGCCGACAAGCAAAGCCACCAGATCTTTATCGAACCGGAAGGGCTTGATACCCATGAGCTCTATCCCAACGGTATCTCGACATCACTGCCCTTTGACGTGCAGCTGTCACTGGTGCGCTCGATCGAAGGGCTGGAGCGCACGCATATCGTGCGTCCGGGCTATGCCATCGAGTACGACTTCTTCGATCCGAGAGATCTGAAGCACTCGCTGGAAACGAAGGTGATTCACAACCTGTGGTTCGCCGGACAGATCAACGGCACCACCGGCTATGAGGAAGCCGCCGCCCAGGGGCTTCTGGCCGGTCTCAATGCGGCCCGCCGCGTCAAGGGACTCGAGCCCTGGTGGCCGCGTCGCGATGAGGCCTACATCGGTGTGATGGTGGATGACCTGATCCGCATGGGCACCCAGGAGCCTTACCGGATGTTTACCTCGCGGGCGGAGTATCGTCTGCTGCTGCGCGAGGACAATGCCGATCTGCGTCTGACCGAGACCGGTCGTCAGCTGGGCCTGGTGGATGACGCACGCTTTGACGCCTTCCAGCAAAAGCGCCAGGCCATCGAGACCGAGCGCGAACGCATCGATCACACCTGGATTCAGCCAAGCAGCGACGCGGCCAAAAGTCTTTTCGACCGGGTGGGTAAACTCTCGCGGGAACATCGACTCAGTGATCTGCTGCGTCGCCCCGAGCTGACCTATGACGACATTGCACCGCTGGCCGACGGGGCCGCGCAGGACCCGCTGGTGCGCGAGCAGGTGCAGATTCAGGCCAAGTATCAGGGCTACATCGACCGCCAGAGCGAGGAGATCGACAAGCTCAAGCGCCACGAGGCCACCCGGCTGCCGGAGACGATCGAATACGATCGCATCGACGGGCTTTCCAGCGAGATCCGCCAGAAGCTCAAGGCCGCTCGGCCCGAAACGCTGGCCGAAGCCGGCCGCATTCCGGGCGTTACGCCGGCGGCCATTTCGATGCTTTTGATTCATCTTAAAAAACGCAGCAACGCGCACAAGGTCGGGGCCGCCACGTCATGAGTGGTGCGATCGAGCGTCGTCTCGATGACGGCATGACGGCCATGAATCTCAGCGTTGCAGGCGATGTTCGTGACCGGCTGCTGGCCTTTGTGACGCTGTTGCACAAGTGGAATCGGGCCTATAACCTCACCGCCGTACGCGATATCGACACGATGGTGACGCGTCATCTGCTCGACAGTCTGGCGATTCTGCCCTGGATTGAAGGCCCGAAACTTCTGGATGTTGGCAGCGGCGCCGGGCTGCCCGGCATCGTGGTCGCCATTGTGCGCCCCGACATTGCCCTGACCTCGATCGACAGCAACGGCAAGAAGATTCGATTCCAGCGTCAGGTGGCCTTTGAGCTGGGCCTTGACAACGTCACCCCCGTACACGACCGGGTCGAGGCGCTGGCCGGGGTTAGCTTCGAGCAGATCACCAGCCGTGCCTTCGCCGCCCCGTCGGAGTTTGTCGATCTGACGCGCACGCTTCTGGCCGAAGGCGGACACTGGCTGGCCATGGCGGGGCGCGTGGATGACATTACGCTGCCCGACGATGTCAGGCTGGTCCGGACATGGCCGCTGGACATTCCCGGTGAACAGGCCCAGCGTCATCTGTTGAAAATGGACATCGCCTGACAGGGCTCAGCGATCAATACACAAGGAACTCTCTCTTGACCCGGATCATTGCGCTGACCAACCAGAAGGGTGGCGTCGGCAAGACCACGACCGCCGTCAACCTGGCGGCTGCTCTGGCATCGCTGAAAAAACGGGTGCTGCTGGTGGACATGGACCCGCAGGGCCACGCCACCATGGGCAGCGGTATCGACAAGCATGCGCTGGCCAACGGCGGTTCGCTGGATGTGCTGCTTGACGAGATTTCAGCCTCTGATGCGATCGTGGACTGCCCCAACGCCGGCTATCAGCTGCTGCCGGCCAACGGGGATCTCACCGCCGCCGAGGTCGATCTTCTCGAACTCGAGGGCCGCGAGCGCTGTCTGGACCGCGCCATCGAGACCGTGGCCGACCGCTTCGATGTGGTCCTGATCGACTGCCCGCCTTCGCTGAACATGCTGACCGTCAACGCCCTGACTTCGGCCCACGGCGTTTTGATCCCGCTGCAGTGCGAGTTTTATGCCCTTGAGGGACTGTCGGCACTGCTGGATACCGTCGAGCAGATTCGCGACAGCGTCAATCCGGCGCTGGCCCTGGACGGCATCGTGCGAACCATGTTTGATAACCGCAACAGCCTGACCCGGGATGTCAGCAAGCAGCTGTCGGACTATTTCGGTGACGATCTGCTGAAAACGGCCATTCCTCGCAATGTCCGTCTGGCCGAAGCGCCCAGCCATGGTCTGCCGGTCAACCGCTACGCACGCATGTCCCGCGGCGCTCACGCCTACCGGGTACTGGCCAAGGAACTGATTGGCAAGCTGTCGCTGTAGTCCGGAAAGCTCCGGAACACTGACGATGGATCGACCCTTGAGCGCCGACGCTTGCTGCGTCGGCGCGTGTTGTTACTTTCGCATGGCCTGAACGAGGAACTGTTCATGACGCGTAAACGCGCACTCGGAAGAGGACTGGACGCACTGATTGGCGCCGGTGCCCGGCAGCGTTCACAGACCCAGGACCCCGAGGGTGGTTCTGCCGGGGCGGCAGTAACTGCATCCCCCCTGATCGACAGCCGCGAACGCCTTGAGCGCCTGCCGCTGGCAGAACTTACGCGCGGCCGCTATCAGCCGCGTCGCGAAATGCAGCCCGAGCGACTTGAAGAGCTGGCCGCCTCGATTCGAACCCGCGGCGTTATGCAGCCCATCGTGGTGCGCCCTCTGCCCGAGGGCAGTGACGCCCGCTATGAGATCATCGCCGGCGAACGCCGCTGGCGCGCCGCGCAAATGGCCGAGCTGGACGTCATTCCGGCGGTGGTGCGCGAGCTTGACGATGAAACCGCGCTGGCTCTGGCGCTGATCGAAAACATCCAGCGTGAAGACCTCAATCCCATCGAGGAAACCATCGCCCTCAAGCGGCTGATGGATGAATTTTCCCTGACCCAGCAGCAAACGGCCGATGCCGTGGGGCGCTCGCGCGGTCAGATCGCCAACATGCTCCGGCTTTTGGCGCTTGAAGACGATGTCCAGAAGCTGCTGGAGCGCGGCGACATGGATGTCGGACACGCCAGAGCCCTGCTGGGTCTCAAGGGCAACAAGCAGCGACAGGCGGCGCGCGAGGTGGTCGAACGCGGTCTGACCGTGCGCCAGACCGAGGCGCTGGTCAAAAAATATGCACAGGCCGCGCCGGACAGCAAAAAGCCCTCCGACAAACCCTCGGGCGATGTGGGCAGTCTGGAAAATCAGCTGGCGGAACTGCTGGGCGCACGCGTCCAGATCAGTCATGGCAAAACCGGCAAGGGAAGCCTGACGATTCGTTACACAAGCCTTGATGAGCTTGATGGTATTCTTTCGCATATTCGCTGAGGTCATGTGCGCTTAAACACGACTTAATTCGGTGTTGTAAACTGCGACGCTTTGACACAGGATCGAGCCGCTTTTGGTGCAGATCAGCTTAAAACCTGCGATTTTCGATGCCTGTGACATTGAAGCGACCGGGGGGCTTCCTTATAATCCGCCTGCCTGGCGCAAAGAGCCGAATATCTCGGGAATGCATAAAACCATGCAACGACACGAGCCCACGGCTGCGGCAGTGCCGGCAGCCCCGAGACGCCCGGGAATACACAGATTATTGCTGGTGCAGCTCGGTATTGTCGTTGCGGTTACCACAGTGCTGGCTTTCGAGACGGATAACGCCCTGGCGTTATCGGCACTGATGGGAGGGATGACAGGGGTGCTGCCCAATGCGTATTTCGCCTGGCGCGCCTTTTTGTTTCGGGGTGCACGCTACAGGCGTCAGATGATAAGCAGTTTGTATCGAGCCCAGGCAGGCAAGCATTTTCTGACAATCCTGCTGTTTACTGGCATTTTTATAACGTCGCCACCGCAAGCGCCCGCATGGTTTTTTGGCACGTTTGCGCTGGTCCAGAGCGTTTACTGGTTAAGCCCCTGGCTGATCAGCAGATCCGGTTCCCTTTAAAAAACGATTCAAGGCAACGTTATGGCAGGCGACGCACCGAGCTCGACCGAGTATATCACTCACCATCTTCAGAACCTGACCTTTGGTCTACACCCCGACAATGGCTGGTCCTTTGCCCATGGTGCGCATGAAGCCCGCGAGATGGGGTTCTGGGCCATCAATGTGGATACCATGGGATGGTCGATCGCCACCGGTCTGCTGTTTCTGTGGCTGTTTCGCTATCTGGCAAAAACAGTGACCACCGGGGTACCGACCGGCCTGCAGAACGCCCTTGAAATGGTGTTCGAATTTTCCAACGGCATCATCCGAACCAGCTTCAACGGCAAGAGCAAGCTGATCGGGCCGCTGGCACTGACGCTTTTCTGCTGGATCTTTTTCATGAACAGCCTCAAGTGGCTGCCCATCGATCTGTTCCCGCAGATTGCCCACAAGCTGGGCATCGAGTACATGCGTATTGTTCCCACAAGCGATCCCAACGCGACGCTTGGCATGGGCTTTGGCGTCTTCCTGCTGATCATTTTTTACAGCATTCGCAACAAGGGTTTTGGCGGCTTCTCGAAAGAGCTGGCGTTCACCCCCTTCAACCACTGGTCGCTGGTCCCCTTCAACCTGGCACTTGAACTGATCGTTTTGATCGTCAAGCCCATCAGTCTGGGACTGCGTCTTTTCGGCAACATGTTTGCCGGCGAAGTCATCTTTATCATGATTTCCCTGCTGCCCTTCTGGGCCATCTGGGTACTGGATGTGCCGTGGGCGATTTTCCACATCCTGGTCATCGCGCTGCAGGCCTTCATCTTTGCCGTGCTGAGTGTGGTGTACATGAGCGCTGCTTTCGAAGAGCACTGAATCCAATAACAAGATACGCTTCAAAACCCTTTTACCCCTTGTCTGAAAAAACCTGAAACAGGAGCCATTCCATGGAACTCGTCTACATCTCTGCTGCCCTTATCCTGAGCTGCGCTGCCATTGCTACCGGTATCGGTTTCGGCCTGCTCGGTGGCAAGCTGCTCGACTCTACCGCGCGTCAGCCGGAACTGGGTGACCAGCTGCAGACCAAAACCTTCATCATGGCCGGTCTGCTTGACGCCGTTCCCATGATCGGTGTGGGTATCGCGATGTACCTGATCTTCGTTGTTGCCGGTTAAATCAACGCCGTACGCCGGGCCCCTTGTGCTCGGTGTCGCCGTTTCCGGCCATCACGAACCCGCAGGAGGTAGATCCGCGTGAATATCAACTTGACGCTTATCGGACAGATGATCGCCTTTGCGATCTTCGTCTGGTTCTGCATGAAATATGTGTGGCCTCCGATCACGCAGGCACTCAACGAGCGTCAGCAGCGCATTCAGGACGGTCTTGAAGAGGCCGACCGTGCTCGCGCCGAGCTGCACAAGGCCAACGAACAGGCCGAGGAAACGCTGCGTGAAAGCCGCGAGGAAGCCGCTCGCATTCTCGACAAGACGCGTGCCCGTGCCAATCAGATGATCGAGGAAGCACGCAATGATGCCCGCGCCGAAGGCGAGCGCATGATTGAAAATGCCCGCAGCGAGATTGACAGCGAGATTCAGCAGGCCAAGGGCGAACTGCGTGCTCAGGTGGCAACACTGGCCATTCAGGGCGCTGAACGCATTCTCGAGTCCTCCATCGACGAAAAGAAACATCGTGAGATGGTTGATCGACTCGCAGAAGAGCTCTGAGGAAACGCCACATGTCAGACCACATCACGCAGGCACGTCCCTATGCAAGGGCCGCTTTCGAGCTGGCCAGAGAAGACAGCACGCTGGATGCCTGGTCAGCGATGCTGGCCGAGGCGGCACGTCTGACCGATGACGACCGGATCAAGCGACTGCTCGTGGATCCGCAGCGTTCATCGAATGACAAGGGGCAGGTATTCGTCAGGCTGCTTGACGAGCTGCTGCCTGAACGTGGCGCCAATTTCCTGATGGTGCTGGCCCGACAGCAGCGTTTGCCCGTTCTGGCATCGCTGAGTGATCTTTTCGAGGCTGAACGCGCCGAGTTTGAAAAGCGTGTCAGCGTCGAGATCGTCTCGGCCTATCCGCTGGACGAGGCACAAAAAGACAAGCTCGCACAGGCGCTCAAGCGGCGTCTGAATCGCGAAATCACGATCACCACTTCCGTGGATGAGACGCTGCTGGGCGGCGTCGTCATTCGTGCCGGCGATACCGTTATCGATGGATCGGCGCGTGGACGACTGGCGCGGCTTTCCAGCGTCTTGAACCACTGAAGTCGAGGGACATGGCATGCAGCAACTGAATCCTTCCGAAATCAGCGACATCATCAAGGGCCGGATCGAGAATCTCGACCTTGATGCACAGGCGCGCAATGAAGGCACCATCGTCGGCGTGGCCGACGGCATCGTGCGCATCCACGGACTGGCTGATGCCATGTTCGGGGAAATGATTGAATTCCCCAACGATGTCTTCGGCATGGTGCTCAACCTTGAGCGTGACAGCGTCGGCGTCGTGGTACTGGGCGACTATCAACAGCTTCAGGAAGGCATGACGGGCAAGTGCACCGGTCGCATCCTGGAAGTACCGGTCGGCCGTGAACTGGTCGGTCGTGTTGTTGACGCGCTCGGTAATGCCATCGATGGCAAGGGCGATATCAACACCACCGAGACGGACGCCGTTGAAAAGGTGGCCCCGGGCGTTATCTCCCGTCAGGGCGTTGATCAGCCGGTCCAGACCGGTCTGAAATCGATCGATGCCATGGTACCGATCGGTCGCGGTCAGCGTGAGCTGATCATCGGTGACCGCCAGATCGGCAAGTCGGCCATTGCCATCGATGCGATCATCAACCAGAAGGGCAAGGGCATCACCTGCGTCTATGTGGCGATCGGTCAGAAGCAGTCGACCATTGCCAACGTGGTCAGAAAGCTCGAAGAGCACGGCGCGATGGAACACACCATCATCGTGGCTGCCGGCGCCGCCGATCCGGCCGCCATGCAGTTTCTGGCGCCCTACTCCGGCTGCACCATGGGTGAATTTTTCCGCGACCGCGGTGAAGATGCCCTGATCGTCTATGACGATCTGTCCAAGCAGGCCGTGGCCTATCGCCAGATCTCCCTGCTGCTGCGTCGTCCGCCGGGTCGTGAAGCCTATCCGGGTGACGTCTTCTATCTCCACTCTCGTCTGCTCGAGCGCGCCTCGCGTGTCAACGCCGAGTATGTGGAAAGGCTCACCAACGGTGAAGTCACCGGCAAGACCGGTTCGCTGACGGCGCTGCCGATCATCGAGACCCAAGGCGGCGACGTGTCGGCGTTCGTTCCGACCAACGTGATCTCGATCACCGACGGTCAGATCTTTCTGGAAACCAGTCTGTTCAACTCCGGCGTTCGCCCGGCCATCAACGCAGGCCTTTCGGTCTCGCGCGTTGGCGGCAGTGCCCAGACCAAGATCATCAAGAAGCTGGGTGGCGGTGTGCGTCTGGCGCTGGCGCAGTATCGCGAGCTGGCAGCGTTTTCGCAGTTTGCCTCCGATCTGGACGAAGCCACGCGCAAGCAGCTCGAGCACGGTCAGCGTGTCACCGAACTGATGAAGCAAAAGCAGTACTCGCCGATGTCGATCGCCGACATGGCCGTCTCGCTTTATGCTGCCAACGAGGGGTATCTCTCCGACGTACCGGTCGACAAGGTGCTGGATTTCGAACGTGATCTGCTCGATTACATGCGCACCGAACAGGGTGAGCTGATGGAGAAGATCAACAGCACCGGCGGTTACGACAAGGACATTCAGCAAGGTCTGAAAGACGGCGTTGAATCGTTTAAATCGACGCAGAGCTATTGATGATCCGGACCCCTCGGGGTCCGGGCGCCCTGCGCTGATTGCTTAGGAGAATATCGCTATGGCAGCCGGAAAAGAGATCAAGTCCCAGATCGGGAGCATCAAGAATACCCAGAAGATCACCAGCGCCATGGAGATGGTGGCCGCATCGAAGATGCGCCGCGCTCAGGAGCGCATGACGGCCAGTCAGCCCTACGCCGGCCAGATTCGTCGGGTCGTCAGCCATATCAGTCAGGCCAATCCGGAATACCGTCATGATTATCAGATCGAGCGTGAGGTCAAGCGCATCGGTTATATCGTGGTGACGTCGGATCGCGGACTGTGTGGTGGTCTTAACAGCAACCTGTTTCGACGTGTTCTGCAGGAAGTACGGCAGTGGCGCGATCAGGGCGTCAGCGTCGCCTTTTGCGCGCTGGGGACCAAGGGCAGTGTCTTCTTTCGCAAGTACGGCGGTGACCTGCTGGCCGCGAACCGCAACCTGGGCGATGCGCCCGAGGCGAGCGAGCTGATCGGCAGCGTCAATGTCATGCTGGAAGCCTTTGACAACGGCGAGATCGATCGACTGGATCTGGTGTACAACGAGTTCGTTAACACCATGAGCCAGAAGCCGATCGTGCGCCAGTTGCTGCCGCTGCCCGAAGAGGACGTTGATCAAAACGCGTCATCTTCACAGGAAGCGGTAAGCGCTTCGAAAGGCGGCTGGGGTTACGTATACGAGCCGGACGCTCAAAGCCTGCTCGACAAGCTGCTGGTGCGCTATGTCGAGTCGCAGGTCTACCAGGCGGTGGTTGAAAACATTGCCAGCGAGCAGGCCGCTCGCATGATCGCGATGAAAAACGCCACTGATAACGCCGGTGACATCATTGATGACCTGCAGCTTCAGTACAACAAGGCGCGTCAGGCAGCCATCACCCAGGAAATTTCCGAAATTGTGGGTGGTGCCGCTGCGGTCTAGGTCGGCCCGTCGGACAGTTATTTACAGGTTCAAGAGGAATCAGGATGAGCGGACGTATCGTACAAATCATCGGTGCGGTGATTGACGTCGAGTTTGACCGCAGCGAGGTCCCCCACGTTTATGAAGCCATGAATGTGGAAGAGACCGGCACCGTACTCGAAGTTCAGCAGCAGCTGGGTGATGGCATCGTGCGTGCCATCGCCATGGGCTCTACCGAAGGGCTCAAGCGTGGCATGACCGTGTCCGGCACGGGCGCGCCCATTTCGGTACCGGTGGGTGAAAAGACCCTCGGGCGTATCATGAACGTGCTGGGCGAGCCGATTGACGAAGCCGGTCCCATCGGTGAAGACAAGCGCAGCCCGATTCACCGTGCCGCGCCCAGCTTTGCCGATCAGTCGGCCTCCAGTGAACTGCTGGAAACCGGCATCAAGGTCATCGACCTGATCTGCCCGTTTGCCAAGGGCGGCAAGGTCGGTCTGTTCGGCGGCGCCGGTGTCGGCAAGACCGTCAACATGATGGAGCTGATCCGTAACATCGCCACCGAGCACTCCGGCTATTCGGTCTTTACCGGTGTCGGTGAGCGTACGCGTGAAGGTAACGACTTCTACTATGAAATGAAGGAGTCCAACGTTCTCGACAAGGTGTCGCTGGTCTACGGTCAGATGAACGAGCCGCCGGGCAACCGTCTGCGCGTGGCCCTGACCGGTCTGACGATTGCCGAGCAGTTCCGTGACGAAGGTCGTGACGTCCTGCTGTTTGTCGACAACATCTACCGCTATACGCTGGCAGGTACCGAAGTATCGGCACTGCTGGGTCGTATGCCGTCCGCCGTGGGTTATCAGCCGACGCTGGCCGAAGAGATGGGCATGCTGCAGGAGCGCATCACTTCGACCAAGACCGGCTCGATCACGTCCGTGCAGGCCGTTTACGTCCCCGCGGACGATTTGACCGACCCGTCGCCGGCCACCACCTTTGCGCACCTGGATGCCACGGTCGTACTGGCACGTTCCATCGCCGAGCTGGGTATCTATCCGGCCATAGATCCGCTGGACTCCACCTCGCGTCAGCTGGACCCGCTGGTCGTGGGCGATGAGCACTACAGCGTGGCGCGTGGCGTGCAGAACGTTCTGCAGCGTTACAAGGAACTCAAGGACATCATTGCCATTCTGGGCATGGATGAGCTTTCCGACGAAGACAAGCAGACCGTGGCACGGGCGCGAAAGATCCAGCGTTTCCTGTCACAGCCTTTCTTCGTGGCGGAAATCTTCACCGGCGCACCCGGCAAATACGTGTCGCTCAAGGAAACCATTCGCGCCTTCCAGGGCATTCTCAACGGCGACTACGACCATATGCCTGAACAGGCGTTTTACATGGTCGGTACGATCGACGAAGCGATCGAGAAAGCCGACAGCATGTAAGGAGGGGCGCTCATGGCGACCATGCAATGCAATATCGTCAGCGCGGAGCGCAACATCTTCGCCGGCGAAGTGGAACGCGTTGTAGCGATCAGTGTGCTGGGTGAGCTGGGTATTCTGCGCGGGCATGAGCCGATGCTGACAGAGCTGAAGCCGGGTCCGGTCCGGATCATCCATGACGGCGGCGAAGAAGAAGTCTTCTTCGTCTCCGGTGGGTTTCTGGAAGTGCAGCCGAACATGGTCATCGTACTGGCCGACAGTGCCGATCGTGCCCGTGATCTGGATGCCGCCGAAGCCGAAAAGGCGCGTGATGAAGCGCGCCAGGCCCTGCAGGGCAAAAGTGGCGAGATGGACTACCAGCAGGCGCTGGCCGAGATCGAAGCGGCGACCGCCCGACTGCGTACCCTCTCCCAGCTGCGCAACCGTCGCGGCAACCAGTAGTCTCGAGAGCAGCGTTTTGAAAGACACGGTCTCGAGCGAGATTGTCGCATCATGACCACAAGTCATGGATGCGTTTTGTTGGCGGCCCTCGGGCCGCCTTTTTTGTAACTGCCATGCGCATCTGGACCAATGCGATCGCCTCATGCCCTGATACACTGTCTGTCAAAGCAGTGATCAGCCATGACAGAAAATGTCATCTGTCGGGTGCATGATCGGTGATCGTTTTCATTCAGCGCGGGGGAGAGTCTTCTTTCATGTCCATTGATGTCGTGATTCTGGCTGCCGGTCAGGGCAGTCGCATGCGTTCGCAAAAGCCCAAGGTACTGCACGAACTGGCCGGCAAACCCATGGTGCGTCATGTCATCGAGTCAGCCATGGAGGCGTTCTCGTCCCCGCGGCTTCATGTGGTCGTGGGCCACGGCGCTGAGCAGGTGCAGGCAGCGCTGTCCGACCTGCCCATCAGCTTTGCCCATCAGCTTGAACAGCGCGGCACCGGTCACGCCGTGGCGCAGACGCTTGAAGCGCTGGGCGACGGTCCGGTGGTGGTGCTTTACGGTGACGTGCCGATGATTCAGGCCCGTACCCTGAGCAGCCTGGTCGACCGGGTCGATGAGCAGCACATGGCGCTTTTGACCGTCACCATGGCCAACCCGCACGGCTATGGGCGCATCGTGCGCAACGATCAGGGGCAGGCCGTGGCCATCGTCGAGCAAAAGGATGCCTCATCGGAACAGCTCGGAATCAATGAGTGCAATACCGGTATTCTGGCTGCCACCGGTGATCAGCTGCGGCGCTGGCTGCCGGCGCTGTCCAGTGATAACGCTCAGGGCGAGTACTATCTGACCGACATCATTGCCATGGCGGCCGGTGAAGGGGTCGAGGTGGCCACGGCCGAGCCGGCGCTGGTCAGTGAAGTCCAGGGCGTCAATGACCGGGTGCAGCTCTCGGCACTGGAGCGCGTTCATCAGTCCCGCGAAGCCGAGAGGCTCATGCGTGAAGGGGCGAGCCTTGCTGATCCGAAGCGGCTGGACGTGCGCGGTGAGCTGAGCGTGGGTCAGGACGTTTTCATCGATGTCGGCTGCATTTTTGAAGGTCGGGTCCATCTGGGCGACGGCGTTCACGTCGGTCCCTACAGCATCATTCGTGATGCCAGCATCGGTGACGCGACGCGCATCGAGGCCCACAGCATGATCGAGGGCAGTGAGACCGCTGGCGACAATGCCATCGGCCCCTTTGCCCGTCTGCGCCCGGGCACGCGGCTGGAAAGAAAGGCGCGTATCGGCAATTTTGTCGAGACCAAAAAGGCCCATGTCGGCGAGGGCAGCAAGATCAACCATCTGAGCTATATCGGTGATGCGACCCTGGGTCAGGGCGTCAACATCGGTGCCGGCACCATTACCTGCAACTACGATGGCGTCAACAAGCACCGCACCGAGATCGGCCATGGCGTGTTCATCGGCTCCAACTCGGCGCTGGTCGCCCCGGTCACGATCGGCGATAACGCCACGGTGGCTGCCGGTTCCACCGTGACCGAGACGGTCGACGACCAGGCACTGGCCATCGCCCGCGCCCGCCAGATCAACAAGCAGGGCTGGACACCGCCGCATCGCAAGTGAGCCGTATTCCACCAGGGTAAATATCTTCGACGGGCGCCGCACGGATGTGTGGCGCCCGTTTTTGATGACGACCTGTGCTCTTGTGGAGGTATTCGACTTAAGGCGCATGTTTTTGTGCCAAAAGCGCCGCCTTTGCTTGACCTCGACCCCGTTGTGGTTTTTCATTCGAAACTCAAATTCTTTCGAATCGAAAGATAAAGATTTCAATTTACGGATGGCTGCCCATTTCCATGAGTCGACGTCAGACCCCACAACGCCGGGAGGCCATTCTTGATCTGCTGGCTGCGCGCGGCGAGGTCGCCGTCGAGACGCTGGCCCAGCACTTTGAGACCTCAAGCGTGACCATCCGTAAGGATCTGGCCACGCTTGAAAGCGCCGGCCATCTGATTCGACGCCACGGGGGCGCCACGCTCGTGCCGCGTGAAGGGGATCAGGAGCGTCATCGGATTTCTCCTGTCAAACAGGCGCTGGCGCGGGCGGCCAGTGAACGCATTGCCGATCACGCGCGGCTGATCATCGACAGCGGCAGTACCACCAGCGCACTGATTCCGGCGCTGGCACATCGTATCGGGATGGTCGTCATGACCAACTCGCTGGGCGTGGCCGGCGCGCTTCAGGCACTGGATAACCCGCCTGCCCTTTTGATGACCGGCGGCACCTGGGACCCGCATTCGGCCTCCTTTCAGGGCCGGGTGGCCGAGACCGTCCTGCGTGCCTACGACTTCGATCAGCTCTTTATCGGCGCCGATGGCATCGATCTGGCGCGGGGCACGACCACCTTCAACGAGCTGACGGGGCTGTCGCAGGTGATGGCCGAGGTGGCTCGCGAGGTGGTGGTGATGGCGGAGTCCGACAAGATCGGCCGGCGCATTCCCAATCTGGAGCTGGGCTGGGCGCAGATTGATGTATTGATTACCGACGACGGGCTGGATGCGTCAGGCCGTCAACACATTCGTGACCAGGGCGTCGAGCTGATCTGTGTCAGCACGCAGGCGCCGTGACACCATCGGGTGGCGGACGGGGTCCGGCATCCGGGGTGATATCGCAATTTTTTGGCATTTCAGGAGAGACAATCTATGTGTGGCATTGTGGGCGCGGTCGCTGACCGTCAGGTGCAGAACATTCTGCTTGAGGGACTCAAGCGTCTTGAGTATCGCGGCTATGACAGCGCCGGCATGGCCGTGCTGTCTGCTGATGCGCGACTGTCGCGCCAGCGTGCGGTCGGCAAGGTGGCCGCTCTTGAAGAAAAACTGCAGGCGGCCGGTCTGCGCGGTCATGTCGGCATCGCCCATACCCGCTGGGCCACGCACGGTCGGCCCACCGAAAACAATGCCCACCCGCACCAGTCCGGCGACAGCCTGGCGGTCGTGCACAACGGCATCATCGAAAACTATGAAACGCTCAAGGCCGAGCTTGAAGGCCAAGGTTACGTCTTTTTGTCCGAAACGGACACCGAGGTCATCGCGCATCTGATGTCGCGTGAAGTCTCGCGTCATGACGATCTGCTCTCCGCTTTTCAGCACGTGGTGGAAATGCTCAACGGCGCTTATGCGCTGGCTGTAACCCACGCCGACTATCCCGATCAGATTGTGGGCGCACGCAAGGGCAGCCCGCTGGTCGTGGGTGTCGGGATCGACGAGGCGTTTCTGGCCTCCGACCCGCTGGCGCTTTTGCAGGTCACCGACCGCTTCATCTACCTGCAGGAAGGGGACGTGGCGCGTTTGACCGTGGGCGGCAACATTGAAATCTTCAACGCCGGTCAGAGCGTCGAGCGCCCCAGCTCGATCTTCGAGCACGGTGACGGCGCCGTCTCGCGCGGCGACTATCGCCACTTCATGCTCAAGGAGATCCACGAGCAGTCCCAGGTCATCGCCAATACCCTGGAAGGCCGTCTGGGCGATCGACACGTGTTCACCCGCATTCTGGGCGCCGAAGCCGACGACCTGCTCGATCGCGTCAAAAACATTCAGATCATCGCCTGTGGCACCAGCTATCACGCCGGCATGGTGGCGCGTTACTGGCTGGAGAAGCTGGCGGGCGTGCCGACCCAGGTGGAAGTGGCCTCGGAGTATCGCTACCGCGAAGTGGTCGTGCCGGACGGCACGCTGTTCGTGACGCTGTCCCAGTCCGGCGAAACGGCCGATACCCTGGCAGCGCTGCGCCACGCCTCCAAAAAGGGCGGCTATCTGGCAAGCCTTGCGATCTGCAACGTGCCGGGCAGCTCGCTGGTGCGCGAATCCGACCTGACACTGATGACCCAGGCCGGCCCCGAGATCGGTGTGGCCTCGACCAAGGCCTTTACCACTCAGCTGGTGGCGCTGCTGCTGCTCACCCTGGCCCTGCGCCAGGCGCGTCAGGGCGATGACGAGGTGCAGGCCCGTCTGGTCAATGCCCTGCGTGAACTGCCGCGTTTGATCACCCGCGGTCTGGCACTCGACAGCGCGATCGAGACCATGTCCTCGGCCTTTGCCGAGAAGCATCACGCCCTGTTTCTGGGCCGTGGCACCATGTTCCCGATCGCTCTGGAAGGCGCGCTCAAGCTCAAGGAAATTTCCTACATCCACGCCGAGGCCTACCCGGCCGGCGAGCTCAAGCATGGTCCGCTGGCGCTGGTCGACAGCGACATGCCGGTCATCGCGGTGGCGCCCAACGACGAACTGCTGGAAAAGCTTAAGTCCAACCTGCAGGAAGTCCGCGCCCGTGGCGGTGAACTGTTCGTCTTTGCCGATGAGCACGTGGCCATCAATGAAAGCGAAGGGGTTCATGTGCTGCGCATGCCGGCCGTCGATGATGTGATCGCGCCGATTCTTTATACCCTGCCGCTGCAGCTGCTCTCCTACCACGTGGCCGTGCTCAAGGGCACCGATGTGGACCAGCCGCGCAACCTGGCCAAGAGTGTCACGGTAGAATAATCCGCCCCCTCACGGGGGAGCGTGGCTCTGTCGAACCGGGCATCGAGACGTTATCGATGCCCGGTTTTTTTATTTTTTTGAAACCTGTTTCCGGCCATGGCGGGTGTCGGGTCAGATTTATGCATCAAGACAGTTTGGATTTGTATATTTTTTTGACACAAGCGCTATCATTGACGCCTAACTGACGTATCTCTTAAGAGACATCGTTCAGCCTCTGTCCATCCCCACCCGTGAACGCCACTGCCTTGATGGCAGTATCCGGACGTTCCATGCCGGGGGTCGGTACATAATAAATCTGCCCAAGGGAAGGGAACCCGTCATGTCTTCCATGCGATCCTCAAGTCCAGGCGCCATGGTCGTGCTTATCGCCTCAGCGGTGGGTATCGCCATTGCACTCTACGCCTATCTCACACCGCTGACCGGCGTGACCGGGACGCTTGGCGCGCTGATCGTCATTGCGACCTGCGCCATTCTTGTTGCCCTGGCGCTCGGGCTCGCTCTGTGTCGGGGCCGTGCCCTGCACAATCTTTTCCGGGTGGTCATCGTTGCCTTCATTGTCGGCACCGCCTTTGTCGCGCTGCTGCTTCATCTGTGGTGGCTGGCCGTTGCCATGGCCGTTGCACTGGTGGGATGGATGATCGATATCCTTCGCCCCTCGCCCGCTCACCGTAAACATTCATGAGGACCCCCGACATGACGCGCCTTCGCACGGGCATCAGATGCCTGAGTACGCTGACCGCCGTTTCACTGACGGTCTTCCCCACGGTGCTGCTGGCCGAGCAGCAGCCCGAACAGCCTGACCAGGTCGAACAGGCCGCGGCGCCGGCATCAACGTCGGACAACGGCGATCGCGCCAACATACCGCTGGTGCCGGACACGCCGACCTGGGACAGCTTCCACGGTCAGCTCAACGCCCAGAAATACAGCCCGCTGGATCAGATCAACGTCGATAACGTCGGCCAGCTCGAAAAGGTCTGGGAAGTTCACACCGGCGACATTTCCGATGGTACCGGTGACACGCCGGCCACGGTCTGGTCAGCCACCCCGGTCGTTGCCAACGACACGCTCTACATCGGTACGCCCTTTTACAAGCTGATCGCCTATAACCCGGCGACAGGTGAGGAAAAGTGGCGCTTTGATACCCAGTCCTCCAGAGAGGCGCTGACCCAGCCGGTGCTCAAAAATCGCGGCGTGGCCTACTGGGAAGCCGACGACCCCGTCGAGGGCGAGTCGTGTCAGAAGATCGTCTACATGGGCACCATGGATGCGCAGCTTTTCGCCATCGATGCCGACACCGGCAAGCCCTGTCAGAACTTTGCCGACAACGGCGTGCTCAATGCCGATCAGTGGAACATCATCAATCCGAAGTTCCCGCTGTCGCTTTTGCAGCCGCCGACCATCGTGGGCGATCACGTCATCTTCGGCTGGGCCGGCAAGGACTGGGCCTATCAGGAAGCGCCGGCCGGCACCGTCTTCTCGGTCAATGCCCGCACCGGCGAGCGCGAGTGGACCTTTGAGGCAATCCCCGAAGACATTCGTGAAAAAACCGGTACCGCCAACGTCTGGACCCACATGTCGGCGGATGAGCAAAACGGCCTGATCTATCTGCCGGTCTCCTCGCCGTCGCCCAACTACTGGGGCGGCAACCGCAAGGAAGACATTCCGCTGGGAACTTCCACCACCGCACTCGATGTCGACACCGGCGAAGTGGTCTGGTCGCGCCAGTGGGTGCATCACGATCTGTGGGACTACGACATCAACGCCGCCCCCACGCTGATGGACATCACCGTCGACGGCGAAGAGATTCCCGCGCTGGTGCAGGCCACCAAGATGGGCTTTTTGTTCGTGGTCAATCGCCTGACCGGTGAGGACGTCTGGCCGATCGAGGAGCGTCCGGTGCCCCAGGGCGATGGCAGCGTTGAAGGCGAGGTCTATGCACCGACCCAGCCCTTCCCGACCAAACCCGCCCCGCTGCTGGATCAGTCGAAAAAGCCTGAAATCTGGGGGCTGGCGGATGCCGTTGGCTTCGGTCAGTGCACGCGGTTGTGGGACGAGCTGACCTATGAAGGCATGTACACCCCGCCCACCACCCGCGGTGAAGGCACACTTGCCTACCCTGACAGCGCCGGTGGCGTTCAGTGGGGCGGCGTGGCCTTTGATCCCGAAAGCCAGACCGCGATCGTCAACACCTCGCACATCGTGCAGACCGTCAAGCTCTATAGCCGCGAGGACTACGAAAAGGCCGACAGCGGCTCCGGCAACGAAAGCGGCTTCTCGCCGCAGGAAGGCTCGCCGTACGGCATGCGTCTGGAAGTTGCGGACAACTGGCTGGGCATGCCCTGCTGGGAGCCGCCGTTTGGCGAAATCGTGGCGATCGACATGCACACCGGTGACATCAAGTGGCGCAAGCCGGTCGGCGCCTCGCAGCAGTTCGGTTTCTTCATGCCGGAACGCTGGGGCTCGCCCACCATCGGTGGCCCGGCCGTGACCGCCGGCGGCGTGATCTTCATCGGTGCTTCGATGGACGCCAAGGTGCGCGCCTACTCGCTGGAAACCGGCGAAAAGCTCTGGGAGGATCAGACCCAGGCGCCGGTGGTGGCCAACCCGTCGGTCTATGAGTACGACGGCCGACAGTACGTGGCCTTTGTCAGCGGCGGCAACACCATCCTCAAGGATCAGGTGGGCGACCAGATCGCCGTCTATGCGCTGCCGGAAGACAAGGATTAAGCGCCGCTTTTGAAGCCTTGAACCACGGGGCGCCCCTTCAGGGGCGCCCCGTTTTTTTGTGGTGTTTCTGCATCACGGGACAGGTTGACCCCTTATACAAAACGCCGGCGCATGCGCCGGCGTTTTTTTGATCAACTCTGGATCAACCGCGACCTGTGGGATCAGCGCCGGTCAGTTGCTTTTCATCCGCTGAATCAGCGCCCCGCACTGGCTCTCTTCACCGGCGCTGGTAGAAATCAGCGCGCCCAGTGCCGCCGCCGGGGCTGCCAGCGTGCCCAGCGCCACGGCCGCCGCGCCGCGGGCAATCAGAGGCGCGGCTTCCACACCGGGTGACGGGTCCTTGAAGGTACCGCCGACCGAAAGCGGCGTGCGCAGCGTAAAGATACGAAAGCCCTTGCTCTCCGGTTTGATGGTGAGATCCATCTGCTCACTGGCCAGATTCACCGCCCCTTCGACGTTGATGATGGCGTTGTCGGTATCGATGGTGAAAATACGCGGCTGGACCAGTCCGTCATCGATCTGCAGATCAGCGGCGGCGCAGTGAATGGCCACCTCCTCATCGCCGAACAGCTCACCGATCAGGTAGTTGCCCACGTTAAGCCCGGCCAGCTCCATCAGGTTGCGGCTGATGCGCCCCTGTTCGATCAAAAGCTGCAGTTCGCCGTCGCTCGATCCCAGCAGGGCCGCCACCGAGTTGCCGGCGCCCATCAGGGTGGCATCGCCGTTGATTTCGCCCAGCCCCTGGGTCAGATCGCTGTTGTCGGGCAGAATCTCGCTCAAGTGAAGCCCTCGGGCATGCATGTCGATGCGTGCACGCAGCGGTGTTTCCTGCCCGCTCAGGCGCAGCGTGGTATTGAGCTGCCCCCCGGCCACGCCGAAGCTCAGCGGGTCCATCAATATCTCGCCGTTGTCCATCACCAGATGGGTGTTGAGATTGTTCAGAGGCAGCGATTCGCCATGCACGATGTTTTGTGCGCGAAAGCGCACGTCGGCGTCCATGGTGTCCCAGCGCTCGGTGTTGAATTCAGAGACCGGCAGCACCTTGTTTGCGGGCTGATCGGGATTGACCGAATCACCGGTGTCTTCGTTGTCGGCGCCGACCAGCGGGGCAAGATCGGCAAAGCGAAGCTGTTTCGAGGTCAGCTCGCCGGTCAGCGTCGGGCGCGGGTCGGCGTTGACGTAGCGCAGGCTGCCATGGATATCGCTGTCGCCGATCGTGCCGTCAAAATCGCGATACTCAAAGGTGCCCCCGTCGGGACTGTTCAGATCGGCCGAGAGATGGCCGCGCGTAGCATAGGGCGGCGTCTGTGGCAGCACGACCCCGGTCAGCGCGTAGAGATCGCCCAGGTTGTCGCCGGCAATGCCCACATCGAGCTCCATGCCGGCCAGCGCCATCGGGTCGTTGAGCGTGCCGATCACATCCAGGCGGGAGTTGCCGGAGGACAGATGCACCTCCAGCGGGAAGCGACCGCCCTCGCGCAGTGCGGCCGGCCCGCCCAGTCGGCCTTCACCGTTCAGGGCGCTGCCGCGATAGGTGCCTTCGACCTGCCAGGCGAAACGAAAATCGCGTTCACTGCCGGGCGCGCCCTGCCCGCTCGCGGTGACCTCCTCGCCGCTGTCCTTCTCACCACTGTCTGCCGGCTGGTCGCTGCCGGCGACTTCTTCCCAGCGTACCGGTTCACCCAGCGTTGCCAGCGTGGCGGTGGCGTCCACGTCCAGCACCTGATCATTGAGGGCCACCTGCACCCGATCAATATCGAGCTGGTCGATGGCAAACGTCCAGCCGCTGTCGCCATCCTGATCGGCCTCGCCGTCGTCGCTGTCGTCATCTGCGATCTGCCAGTTGTTGCGGGTCTCATCAAGGCGACGCAGCGTGGCACTGGTATCGCGCAGCACCAGATCGTGCAGCGAGAT
Organism: Kushneria halocnemicola; assembly: GCF_965650455.1. GTDB lineage: Bacteria > Pseudomonadota > Gammaproteobacteria > Pseudomonadales > Halomonadaceae > Kushneria. Next base: position 2,955,591 of record NZ_OZ287968.1, on the reverse strand, counting down.
ACGCTTTTGAAGCAGGGCGAGCGGGTGCAGGCTGACGGCGATGGCGCCGATACGGGCCGTGCGGGCGTCGTCGGTGCCGGCGTCGACATCGCGCGCCTGGTTCAGCGCGTCGGGGTCTTCCAGCACGATGTCCTCGGCGCTGATGCGTGGCATCAGGCGCCAGCTCTCCCACTGCCACGACAGCCCCAGATCGCCCTGTATGGCAAAGGGACGACCCAGGGCGTCGGAAACGCGGTCATTGATCGTGGGTCTGAGCCAGTTCCAGCTCATCAGGGTCACGACAAGGGCGAGCAGCACCAGCAGGGCCACAAGGCCCGCCAGTGTCCGACTGATGATGCGCAGGGCACGCGACATGAGCGGTCTACCTCAACAGGATGTTATCTTTTAGAGCATAGTCAGGCCCGCGCGTTCGTGGGTATTCCATGCGTATTATCGAGCGTTTCTCATGACCCATATCATCTCCATTCAGAGCCATGTGGCCCATGGCTATGTCGGCAACCGCGCCGCCGTACTGCCGCTGCAGCGTTTGGGCTGCGAGGTCACCGCCATCAACACGGTGCAGTTTTCCAATCATACCGGCTATGGCGCCTTTACCGGTGAGGTCTTCACACCGGCGCATCTCAAGGACGTGCTTGATGGCGTGGCGGCGCTCACCGGGCTTTCGAACGTGCAGGCCGTACTGTCGGGCTATATGGGCGATCAGGGCATTGGCCGGGCCGTGCTGGAAAGCGTCAACCGCGTGCGCCAGGCCAGCCCAAACGCGCTGTACTGCTGTGATCCGGTGATGGGCGACATCGGCCGCGGTTTTTTTGTGCGCGACGACATTCCGGCCTGGATGCGCGATTGCGCCGTGCCGGCGGCCGATATCGTCACGCCCAATCAGTTCGAGCTGGCCTTTTTAAGCGATCAGGTCATCGAGTCGCTGGATGACGTGCTGGCGGCCGCGGCAAGACTGCGTGAAAAAGGCCCGAGCGTGGTACTGGTCACCTCACTGGATATCGATGACAGCACGACAGACACCATCGAGATGCTGGTGGACACCGCAGCGGGCAGCTGGCGAATCGCCACGCCGCGCTTTGATTTTCCGGTCGCGCCCAACGGGGCCGGTGACTTTACCGCCGCCGTGTTTCTGGCCTGCTGTCTGCGTGATCGGGACGGGATCAGCGCAGAAGGGCCGGCGCGGGCGCTGGAGAGCACCGCCGAGGCCGTTCACGCGCTCTTTACCCACACCTGGCAGGCCGGCACCCGCGAGCTTGCGATGATTCAGGCCCAGAACGAGATTGTGGCGCCCAAAAGGCGCTTTGACGCCGAACGGGTTCGCTGACGATGGCGGGCACCCTGCATCTGGGCCTTGCCATGTGGGCCAACGCCGACTGGCGCGGCACGCTGTATGGCCACTACGCCCAGCCGAGCGAGTCGCTGCCGGACTACGCCGGTGTCTTTTCCTGTGTGGAGGGCAATACCACCTTCTACAGCGGGTCCCCGCGCGAGGATGTGGTGGCCACCTGGGCGCGTCAGGCGCCCGGCCACTTTCGCTTCTGCTTCAAGCTGCCCGCGGCGCTGACCCATGACAAACGTTTGGTGGGAATCGAGGCGGAAATGGATCAGTTCATCGAGCGTCTGGCCCCGCTGCACGACCGGCTCGGCCCGACCATGATCCAGCTGCCGCGGGATTTTGGCGCGGACGAGCTGCCCATGCTGGAAGCCGTGCTCAAGCGCTGGCCAAAGACGCTGCCGTGCGCGGTGGAGGTGCGCCACAGTGAGTTTTTCCACAAGGGGACCGCCGAGCAGTCGCTCAACCGGCTGTTGATAACTCACGGGGTCGATCGGGTCATGCTGGACACGCGAGCGCTCTTTGCCACCCCTGCCGGGGACGATGCGAGCCTTGCACAGGCGCAGCGCGAGAAACCGCGCCGGCCGCTGCATGTGCTGAGTACGGCCTCGCAGCCGGTGGTGCGCTTTATCGGCCATTTCGATGATGAGATCAATCACGCCCGCTTCACGCCCTGGATCGAGCAGCTGGCCCTGTGGATGGAACAGGGGAAAAGTCCGGTATTGTTTGTGCATACCCCGGACAATCGCGCGGCACCGCTTTTGGCGCGCGCCTTTCACCAGCGCCTGGCCGAGCGCATTGAGCTTTCGACGCTGGCGGGCTTTGCCGGGGAGCGCCAGGAATCACTCTTTTAATGTGACAGAGCGTGATGTCGGGGCCTTCGTCTGTACAATGGGCGCCATCAACCGCTTCAGATGGGCGTTGTCTGGACGCGATGTCATCGGAAAAACATCAACAACGAAGCACGGGCGTCGGTAACACGGCGGTTCGAAGTCCTGAACCGGTGCGGTTGACCGACTCAAAGGGACACACAGGGTAGCCTCATGACCAACAAGCCCCATTCACATGCGCAGTGGTCCTCGCGCATTGCCTTTATGCTCGCCGCGGTCGGCTCTTCCGTCGGGCTGGGCAATATCTGGAAATTCCCCTACATGACCGGAGAGAGCGGCGGCGGTGCCTTCGTTCTCGTCTATCTGGTCTGCATTTTGCTGATCGGTCTGCCGATTTTGATGAGCGAATGGCTGCTCGGGCGTCTGGGTCAGAAAAACCCCATCTCGACCATGAATCGCATCACCGGGCGTCTCAAGCGTTCGAAAGCCTGGGTACTGATCGGCGTGGGCGGCATTCTGGCCGCCTGGCTAATTCTGTCGTTTTACAGCGTTATCGGCGGCTGGGCGCTGGCCTATATCCGCTACGGAGCAACGTCCACCTTTACCGGGCTTGACGGGGACAGCGTCGGCACGCTGTTTTCCGATCTGCTGGCCAGCCCGGGCACGCTGCTGGCCTGGCACAGCCTGTTCATGGTGCTGACCATCGCCATCGTGGCCGGCGGTGTGGCCGGCGGGCTCGAGCGGGCGTCCAAGATTCTCATGCCGGCACTGGTGATCCTGCTGGCGGTACTGGTGGGCTACGCCGCCACGACCGGCAGCTTCGGCGAAGGCTTTGATTATCTTTTCCGCCCGGATTTCACGCGCCTGACCGGCGATGTGATCCTGGCGGCGATGGGACATGCCTTTTTCACCCTGAGTCTGGGCATGGGCATCATGATGGCCTATGGCTCCTATCTCAGCGATGACGTCAATATCGGTCGCACGGCCATGACGGTGGTGATTCTCGACACCATCATCGCGCTGGCCGCCGGCATGGCGATTTTCCCGATTGTCTTTGCCGACGGGCTCGACCCGGCGGCCGGCCCCGGGCTTATTTTCCAGACCCTGCCGCTGGCTTTTGGCAACATGTCCGGTGGTGTATTGTTCGGCACGCTGTTTTTCGTGCTGCTGGTGTTCGCGGCCTGGACCTCGGCCATTTCGCTGCTGGAGCCGATCGTTGAGTGGCTCGAGGAGAAAACCCCGCTGAGCCGTCTGCAGTCGGCGCTGGTCGCAGGTGCGGCGACCTGGGTGCTGGGTATCGCCACGGTGCTGTCGTTCAACGACTGGTCGGCGTTTACGCCCTTTGGCATGACCGTGTTCGACCTGCTCGACTACGTCACCAGCAAGATCATGCTGCCCCTGACAGGCCTTGCCACCATCGTGTTCGTGGGCTGGTTCATGGGTCGTGATGAAGTGCGCGCCCAGCTCAACATGAGCGGTGCGGCCTTTACGTGGTGGCGCATCTCGGCACGCTTTATCGCACCGATCGGTGTGGCCATCGTATTCGTCTGGGGACTGATGAATTAATTCAGGCGATGGACGATCACGGGCGGGCCTCTTCGAGGCCCGCTTTTTTTGGTCCGTCGCTCGGGGGTGAATTGATCACCAGGATATCCACTGTCAATGGAAAATGTGGATAACTCTGTGGGAAAGGTGCACAACTCCTGTTCAAGCGAATGAATGCGCGTCAAAAACGGCGCTATTCATGGCGTTTGATATAAAAGCACTCTGTCAGAATTGGCCGGTCAATATCGGCAGCAGTGGCGCTGGCTGAAGAGGGTCTGTCGGCCGTCGACGTCACAAGCGCTGCATGCACAGGGATGGTTTCTCATGACCAGCAGTCAATCCGGCAGCACCGACAGTTCCTCCAGTGCGCCTTCGGGTCGCCCGACCGGCGTGCCCGGTAACCCTTCGACGCTGATCGGCATCGTGGTCAGCATTTTGCTGCTGACGGTCGTGGTGCTGTTTACCGCGCAGTCGCCCCTGAGCTTTTTTAATCTCCCCGGCCTTTTGATCGTGCTGACCGGCACGCTGGCCGCCACCATGATCAGCTACCCCATGCGCGAGATCCGCCGCGTGATGGCACTGGTGGGCAGCGTCTTTCGCCGCGAACCCGATTTCATCCGTGAAGACATCGACGAGCTGGTGGCACTGGCACGCGAATGGATGCACGGCGATGCCCGCGCCGTGGAACGGGCGCTGGAAACCACCCGCAATCCGTTTCTGCGCACCGGTATCAGCCTGGTCATCGACAACGTGCGCGAAGAGGAGATTCTGGATCTTTTGCGCTGGCGTATCACGCGTCTGCGCGCCCGGGAGCTGGCCGAGGCGCAGATCTTTCGCACCATGGCCACCTACGCGCCGGCCTTTGGCATGCTGGGGACCCTGGTCGGGCTGATCAACATGCTGGAGGTGATCCAGAACGGCGATCTGGCCGTGATCGGCCCGCGCATGGGCGTGGCGCTTTTATCGACCTTCTACGGCATCCTGCTGGGGAACCTGCTGTTCAAACCGATTGCGGTCAAGCTGGAGCGGCGCACCGAGGAGCGTCTGATCGCGATGAACATGGTGCTTGAAGGCGTGTCGATGATCTCGCGCCGCCGCCTGCCCTCCTTTATCGAGGCCACGCTCAACTCCTTTATCGGCGAGGCCCATGACGAGCTGGGTGAACGGCCGCTGCCGCGTAACACCGAGAGCCCGGGGAGCGGCGCGCCGTGATGGAACACCGATCGTCGGGATCTTCCGGTCAGGCCCGTCAGGCGGCCCGCGAGCTGGTGCTGACCGCCGATCGCAGTGAGGAAAGCGATGGCTGGATGCTCAGCTATCTCGATCTTTTGACCCTGCTGCTGGTGCTGTTCGTGCTGCTTCTGGCCATGCGTGGCGTGGTCCCGCAGGATGATCTCCCGGCGCCGGCGATCTCAAAGGATGCCGCGGTCATGGTGTCGCCGCTGGCGCTGGGCGCCACGGATCGACTCTCGCCGGTTCAGGCTGTGCCGACACATACCACCGGGGTACTGCCGTGGCTTGCGGCGTCTCCGACGCTTCAAACGCCCTGGCAGATGCTGCCGGCCACGCCGGTCATTGAAGACAAAATGCCGGCGCGCGTGGATGTGCAGGCGGCGCTTGCGGTGATGATTCCGCTGTCAGGCAGGCCATCAACTTCAGAAGAAACGTCGACAGAAGAGACCTCCCCGGATGACGTCATGGCCATGGATCACCGGCTGACAGGCATTGACGGGGTTCAGGTTACCCGCGAGCGCGAGCGCACCATCCTGCGCATCGAGGACCGGCTGCTTTTCCCCAGCGCCGATGTGGATATCGGAACCCGGGGAAATGGGCTGCTCGATCGCCTGCTGCCGGCGCTCAGGGATTTCGACGGCGAGATTTCGGTCGAGGGTCACACCGATAGCCGGACCATTGCCACGGCGCAGTTCCCGTCGAACTGGGAGCTGTCTGCCGGGCGGGCCACGGCCGTGCTGCGCTATCTGAGCCGGGGCGGTGTGTCGGCCGACCAACTGCGGGCGATCGGTTACGGACCGACCCGGCCGCTGGCCGGCAACGACACCGAAACGGGGCGGGCCCAGAACCGCCGCGTGGAGCTGGTGCTGAGCCCGGCCGGGCCGCGCTCGACCACGCCCTAGATTTTTTCTACCGCTTGCGACAGCGCCCGGCATGGCCGGGCGCTGTTGTATCCACGCTCACCGTGCGGCGCTAGCCGAAGTGGCGCAGGCGTTCATCGTCCTCACTGAACTGGGTGGCAAGGCGTCGGGACTCAAAATGATCCTCGATGCCGCGGCGGGCCCTTAATGCACGCTCGGCGGCGCGCTGGCGGCGTTTCTCGGTCTCTTTGGCATCGAGATGCATGGCGATATCGAGAATTTCGTTGCGAACGGCATTGAGTCGGGATTGATCAGCAGTGTGTTTTTGCATGAACGATGCACCCTTCGACATTGAAATGGATCCGGGACATGACACTGTGTCGACGTGATCATCAACGTGATAGCCAGCGTCGATCAGTGCTCGCACTCAGCGTATGATAGTGCTGTTGACAATTTAATGACGTAGCGCAACAAAGGGCGTGCGTCAACCAGCACAGAGGATGCACCTTGAGCGTCACGCTTTTTGATGACCTTCGCGCCCGGCTGCCGGCCTTTCGCCGCTCCGAACAGAAGGTGGCCCGTTTTGTACTGCGCAATGCCGATGAAGTCATTCATTTGCCGCTGGCCGCGCTGGCTGCCCGGGTGGGGGTCAGCGAGCCCACGGTGATCCGGTTCTGCCGCGCCATCGACTGCACGGGCTATCAGGATTTCAAGCTCAAGCTGGCGCAGACACTGGCGACCGGCGAGCAGTTCTCCGAGTTCTCGATGAACGAAACCGACAGCGTGGCGGAGTTCTCCCGCGGGATCTTTGATTCCACCGTGGGCACGCTGCTGGGCGTGCGCGACCGGATCGATGCCACCAGCATGACCCGCGCCATCAATGCCCTGTCGGACGCCAGCCGGGTCGAGTTCTACGGCTACGGCGCCTCCGGGGCGGTGGCCATCGATGCCCAGCACAAGTTCTTTCGCCTGCGTATTTCAACGGCGGCCTACTCCGACCCGCACATGCAGCACATGTCGGCGGTGACGCTGGGCGAGCATGATGTGGTGGTGGCCATCTCCCAGACCGGGCGCTCCAGCTCGCTGCTCTCCAGCGTCGACATTGCCCTGTCCCACGGCGCCATGGTCATTGGATTGTGCCCGGCGGACTCGCCGCTGGCCGAGAAATGCACCATCGGACTTTACATCGACGTGTTCGAGGACAGCGAAGTCTATCGCCCCATGAGTTCGCGCATCGCGCACCTGGTGGTGATCGACATTCTCGCCGTGGGCGTGGCCAAGACCCGCGGCCCGCAGCTGGCCGAGCATCTGGTAGCGGTCAAGCGCAGCCTCGACCCGCTGCGCACGGCCCGCCCTGACCCCTTTGACCGGGCCCGTCAGGAAAGCGCTCGCACACGTGGTAAATCCGACGACAAATAGGCGCCGGGCGGCCTTGCAGGAGGGACCGCCGCTGGCGGATATGCTAGGGTAGAGACCTCTTTATGAACTCTTCTCTCAGGCCGTTTCCGGCCGATTTCCAGGGTATCTGATCTCATGGACGCCTCTGCGCTACTCGATTCGCTCAATTCCGATCAGCGCGACGCGGTCGGTGCCCCGCAGGGCAATATGCTGGTGCTGGCCGGTGCCGGCTCCGGCAAGACCCGGGTGCTGGTCCATCGCATTGCCTGGCTGATGGAGGTCGACGGCCTGTCGCCCTGGTCGATTCTGGCCGTGACCTTCACCAACAAGGCCGCCCGCGAGATGCGCTCAAGGCTCGAGACGCTGTTGAAGGTCTCGCCGCGCGGCATGTGGGTGGGCACCTTCCACTCCATCGCCCATCGACTGTTGCGCACTCACTGGCAGGATGCCGGGCTGCCCGAGCATTTTCAGATCATCGACAGCGATGATCAGCTGCGACTGGTCAAGCGCTTGCTGCGCGACCACGGCATCGATGACGAGCGCTACCCGCCCAAACAGGTGCAGTACTTCATCAGCGGCTGCAAGGAAGAGGGCATGCGTCCGGGCGATATCGACGCCCACGGCGATGCTTATATGCAGCAGATGATCGATCTCTACGAGCTTTATCATCTGGCCTGCGAACGCGGCGGTCTGGTCGATTTCGGCGAGCTTTTGCTGCGCGCGCTGGAGCTTTTGCGCGATAACGCCCACCTTTTGAAGCACTATCGCGAGCGCTTTCAGCATCTGCTGGTCGACGAGTTTCAGGACACCAACACACTGCAGTACGCTTGGCTCAAGCTGCTGGCCGGCGACCGCGCCTGTCTGACCGCCGTGGGAGATGACGACCAGTCCATCTACGGCTGGCGCGGGGCGAAGGTCGAAAACCTGGCGCGCTTTCGCGAGGAGTTCCACGACACGCGTCTGGTGCGCCTTGAGCGCAACTACCGCTCGACCAGTGCCATTCTGGAGGCGGCCAACGCGCTGATTCGCCACAACGCCGGGCGCATGGGCAAGGAGCTCTGGACCGATGTCGCCGAAGGCGAGCGCATCTCCCTTTACGGCGGCTTCAATGACCTGGACGAGGCGCGCTTCATCGTCGATACCATCGCCACTCAGGTGCGCGAGAAGGATCGTCCCCGCAAGGACATCGCCATTCTCTACCGCTCCAACGCCCAGTCCCGGGTGCTGGAAGAGGCGCTGATCCGCCAGGGCGTGCCCTATCGTATCTACGGCGGTCAGCGCTTTTACGAGCGCCTGGAGATCAAGAACGCACTGGCCTATCTGCGCCTGCTGGTCTCGCGGGATGACGATGCCTCGCTCGAGCGGGTGATCAACGTGCCGGCGCGCGGCATCGGCACCCGCAGCGTTGAGCTGCTGCGCGCCTATGCCCGCGATGAAGGCGTGTCACTGTGGCAGGCCTTGAACGATGCGCCGTCAAAGGGGCTTTTGAAGGGCCGGGCCGCTTCGAGCGTGACCACCTTCAGCAACCTGATCGACCGGCTCGACAACGACACCGCCGGGCTGACACTGCACGAGATGATCGATCACGTGATCATTCAGACCGGGCTGATCGAGCACCACCGTGCCGAAAAGGGCGAAAAGGGTCAGGCGCGGGTCGAAAACCTGGAGGAGCTGGTCAGCGCGGCGAAGGCGTACACCCAGGGCGATCCCTTCAGTCCGGTCAACGACGGCGACGATGACTCGCTGGGCACCTTTCTGGCCGAGGCGGCGCTCAACTCCGGTGACCACGAGGCCGACGAGTTCGAGGACGCCGTCCAGATGATGACCCTGCACTCGGCCAAGGGGCTGGAGTTTCCGGTGGTGTTCGTGGCGGGCATGGAAGAGGGGCTCTTTCCGCACAAGATGTCGCTGGAAGAGCCCGGGCGTCTCGAGGAGGAGCGAAGGCTCTGCTATGTCGGCGTGACGCGCGCGATGGAAAAGCTTTATCTCACTCATGCCGAATCGCGGCGGCTGCACGGCAAGGAGACCTTCCAGCGCCCGTCGCGCTTTCTGCGCGAGCTGCCGGAGAACCTGGTCGAGGAAGTTCGGCTGCGCGGGCAGATCTCGCGGCCGGTTACCTCAAGGGAATCCTCCCCCCGTCAGGAGCAGGTTGACGGCGGTGAGGCGCTGCCGAGCCTGTCGCTGGGTCAGCGGGTCAGCCATCCGGTGTTCGGTGAGGGCGTGGTGATCAACGCCGAGGGACAGGGCCAGCGCGCGCGGGTACAGGTCAGCTTCGAGGACGACGGTGACAAGTGGCTGGTGCTGGGCTTTGCCAAACTGGTGCCGCTGGGCTGACCACCGCCGTGTACGCCAATGGTCGAGGCGCGTGCGCGCGTTTGTGTCATTAAAGTGTCATTACCCTGGGCGATGCTTGTGCCAGCATGACGCTGCCAGGCAGCGCCCTTGATCCGTGAACGGAGTCACCATGGACATTACCAACGACCCCCACAGCCAGCACATTTCGCGTCAGTTCAATCAGGAGCTCGAGTCGCTCAAGACTCAGCTGCTGGCCATGGGGGGGCTGGTAGAGCGCCAGATCAATGAGGTCATCGCCGCCCTTCTGGAAGGCGACTTCGAGGCGGCCGAGCGGGTGCGCGACAACGACCGGGAAGTGAACAACTTCCAGCTCGAAATCGATGACGAATGCGCCCACATTCTTGCTCGGCGCCAGCCTGCCGCGTCGGATCTGCGTCTGGTGCTGGCCGTGACGCGTGCGACCTCCGATCTGGAGCGCATGGGCGATGAAGCCAACAAGATCGCCCGTCACGCCCTGAGCCTGATCGAGGAAGGGCTGACCAGCCGCGGCTTTACCGAAATTCGCCACATCAGCACCCGCGTGCGCGACATGGTGCGCAATGCGTTGACCGCCTTTGCCCGCATGGATGTGCCCATGGCCCGCGAGGTACTGGGCGAGGACGAGATCGTTGATCAGGACTATCAGACCGCCATGCGCTCGCTGGTCACCTTCATGATGGAAGACCCGCGTTCGATCAGCTCGGTGCTCAACGTCATGTGGATTCTGCGCTCGCTGGAGCGCATCGGCGATCATGCCGACAACCTGGCCGAATCCGTGATCTATCTGGTCGAGGGCGACGACATTCGCCACGCCAGCAGCGGCCAGCCCGCCAACGACAGCCCCACCGGGGCCTAAGCCGCCCGCCTCCCCTGCCCGGTTGCCATCTCTGCGATGGCGACCGGGTATGATAGTCTGCCTGCCCAACCCCTTTTGATGACTGGACAATCCTTCAATGGTGTATGCCGTCTCCGCGCTGGGGCGCGGGTTTTCCATGGTGCTCTCGCCGGGCCTGCGCCGCTACGTCGTGATTCCTTTGCTGGCCAATCTGGCCATCTACGCGGCGCTGTTTACCCTGGTAATTCAGCGCTTTTCCGGCTGGGTCAGCTACTGGATGGCCAGCGTGCCGGGCTGGCTCGAGTGGCTTGAATGGCTGATCTGGCCGCTGGTGGTGCTGTGTCTGATCATCGTGCTGGCCTTTACCTTTACCGTGGTGGCCAATCTGATCGCCTCGCCCTTTTATGGTTTTCTGGCCGACAACGTCGAAAGGCGCCTGTCCGGTCAGCAGGAGAGCATTGATAATCGCTCTCTGTGGCAACAGGGCATCGACAGCCTGAAGCGTGAATTTCAAAAGCTGGGCTGGATGGCACCCCGGGTGCTGCTGCTGCTGTTGATCGGGTTCGTTCCCGTGCTGCACGTGGTGGCGCCGCTGTGCTGGGCGCTGTTTTCCATCTGGAGCATGTCGATCCAGTATCTGGACTATCCGATGGACAACAACGGGGTGAGCTTTGGTGACATGAAAAAGCGTTTGAGCGCGCGCTGGTGGCCCACGCTGACCTTTGGCGGCGTGATCTCGGCTCTGATCTGGATTCCGATCGTCAATCTGCTGGTCATGCCGGCGGCGGTGGCCGCCGGCGTCATGATGTGGCGCCGTCACTATATGGCCCTGCCACCGCCGCGATAATCACGGCGCACCCTTCAATCACGCCGGCAGAGGTGAATAACACTGCCATGATGGCGTCTCATTGTTGTAACCTTGCGTAACCCATGGTGTGAGGCAGGCCTTTGTGCCTGCCTCGTAGCGCTTGTCGCATGGCGTCCCGGGTGTCCTGATTACCGTCGTGATGGAACACAACATGTCAAAATTTCCCCTGATCGGGCTGGCCGTGGCCCTGATGCTGGCCGGCTGTGCCGGTACGCCGGCAACGGCCCCGACGCCCATGGTTGATACCGACGCCATCGATCGCATCTTCAGCAACGTGCCGGTCATTGATGATGCCGCACCGCCCAGACGCTACAGCCCGGCGCAGGGTGCGGCCCTTGAGCGGCGCAGCGGCTATCGGGTGGATCGCTCGGTGGCCTCCGGAGGCCACAACCAGCGCATTCGCTTTCTGGTGCTGCACTACACCGGCGGTGACGATACGGCCGCTTTCAGGGCCCTGACCGGGGGCAGCGTCAGCGCCCACTATCTCGTCACCGCCGTCCCCGGTGAGTTCCAGAATCAGCCGGTGGTGATGCAGCTGGTGAATGAAGACCAGCGGGCCTGGCATGCCGGCGTGAGTGCCTGGGCCGATCGCGTCAATCTCAACGACACCTCCATCGGCATCGAAATCGTCAATCGCGGCCACTACAACTCGCCCGACGGGCTGGTCTGGGACCCTTATTCCCGCGCCCAGATCGAGCTGGTCACCGCGCTGACCCGCGATATCGTCAACCGCTATAATATCGCCCCGGAAAACGTGCTGGGCCACAGCGACATTGCGCCGGGGCGCAAGGTGGACCCGGGCCCGTTCTTTCCCTGGCAGCGCCTTCATGAGGCCGGCGTGGGCGCATGGCCGGAGCGCCATGTCGTGACGCGCTATCAGCGCGAGCTGAGCGCCTCGCCGCTGTCCATGGCGCAGCTGCAGCGCGGCCTCGGGGTCTGGGGCTATCCGGTGGCCGTGACCGGCACCCATGACGAGCCGACCCGCAAGGCGTTGGGGGCCTTTCAGATGCACTTCCGGCCGGCCGATACGCGCGGCAATGTCGATGTGGAAAGCCAGGCCATTTTGCTGGCGCTGATCGAGCGCTATCACGGCCTGGCCGACGTGCGCACCGTGCGTCAGTAGGACGGGTTGGTAGCCGCTGACGTATCGGCGGGCGCCGTTTGTGTTTCCATGCGAGAGGTGGGAAAGATGCAGCGAAAGCAGGCGCCTTCGCCGGGCTGGCTTTCGATATCGAGCCGGGCGTCATGGCGCAGCAGCACGTGCTTGACGATCGCCAGCCCCAGTCCCGTGCCGCCGCTGGCCACCGAACGACTCTTGTCGACCCGATAAAAGCGCTCGGTCAGCCGCGGCAGGTGTTCCGGAGAGATGCCGTCCCCGTCGTCGATGACTTCCACGGCGGCGCCGTCCTTGTCCCAGGCGCGGTAACAAACGGTGATGTGACAGCCCGGCGGTGTGTAGCGCACGGCGTTGTAGATCAGATTGGACAGCGCGCTTCGAAGCTCTTCGACATCGCCGAACAGACGCCGTGTCTCCTCGATTCGACAGCTGATCTCATGGCTGCCGGCAGAGAGCTCCTGGCCATCCTCGGCAATCTGCTCGCACAGCGCGGCCATATCGATCGAGCGCTCGTTGTGGTGACGCTCGCTGGTTTCCAGTCGCGACAGGGTCAACAGATCCTCGACCAGATGCTGCATGCGCACGGTCTGCTCCTGCATGCGGCTCAGCCCGCGACCGAACGATGCCGGCAGGGCGTCCTGATGGTCCTGCCATGTCTCGACGTAGCCGGTCAGCACCGTCAGCGGCGTGCGCAGTTCGTGGGAGACGTTGGCCACGAAATCGCGTCGGGTCTGTTCCAGGCGCTGCAGGCGGGTCACGTCGCGGATGATCAAAAGGCGCTCGTCATCACCAAAGCGGGTGATCTGACACGACAGCGTGCGCGCCTCGTTGGTAGGCGCGCCGATCGTGATCGGCTCGCTGTAGTCCATCTGGCGAAAGTAGCGGATAAAGGTGGGATCGCGCAGGTAGTTGGTCAGGTGATGGCCGCGGTCGTGGCGGTTGTCCAGCCCGACCAGGCGCTCGGCGGCGCTGTTCCACCAGTCCAGACAGCCGCGCGAATCGAGCATGACCACCCCTTCGCTCATCGACTCGGCCGACTCCTGGACGCGCTTTAATACCGAACGCAAGCGATTTTGCAGATGCTGCTGGCCCTTTTGATAGCGATAGAGCCGGTCGAACAGATCACCCCATACCCCTTCACCACCGGGCGGGCGCTGATCCACCGGCGCTTCCAGCCAGCGGTAGAGTCGTTTCAGGTGTCGCAGGGTAAAGGCGAGATGAATGCCCAGCCCCAGTGCGATCCCCCAGCCCGGATAGCCCAGCAGCGTGCCGAGAATGCCAAAGCACACGACCAGATAGGCCAGACGCCAGAGTTCATTGAGCCAGTAATGCATACAAACTACCGCGACGAGAAACGATAGCCGGTACCCCGTACGGTCTGCACCAGGTGCTGATGGGCGTCGCCCAGCACCTTGCGCAGCCGACGAATGTGCACATCGACCGTGCGCTCCTCGACATAGACGTTGCCCCCCCAGACCTGATCAAGCAGCTGGGTACGAGTATAGGCCCGCTCCTGGTGGGTCATGAAAAACTGCAAAAGGCGATATTCGGTCGGGCCGATCTCCAGCGCCCGGCCATCAACGCTGACGCGATGGCTGACCGGGTCGAGCAGCAGACCACCCACTTCGACCGTCTCCTCAACGCCGGCAGGGGTCGTGCGGCGCAGCACGGCCTTGAGCCGGGCGATCAGCTCGCGGGGCGAAAAGGGTTTGGTGATGTAGTCATCGGCACCGCTTTCCAGCCCCTGAACCTTGTTGTCTTCTTCGCTGCGCGCGGTCAAAAGCACGATGGGAATGTCGCGGGTGGTGGGTTCGCGCTTGAGCCGGCGGGCAAGATCGATCCCGCTGACGCCCGGCAGCATCCAGTCCAGTAAAATCAGGTCGGGGCGCTCATCGACGACCAGCTCATGGGCGGTTTTCGCATCCTCGGCCTCGAGAATACGAAAGTCCGCCATCTCGAGCGCCATGGCAATCATTTCGCGGATCGGCGCTTCGTCGTCGACGATTAAAACGGTTCTGGACATGAATGGCTTCCCCTGCCGGATAACGATGGCGACTGCCGTGACGATGGACACCGGGTGTTTCGTCATCGGCTCCGTCATGTGATCGTCATTCAAACGTCTTCATATGACAACTTTATGACAGCGCGGCCGGGTATGACACGTCCTGACGCCGGGTATTAGGCCTGCCAGGTCGCCAGGGCGATACCGGCAAAGAGCAAAATGCCCACCCAGTGGTTGTTCAAAAAGGCCTGAAAGCAGCCCTCGCGAGTGCGGGTGCGACACAGCCGCTGCTGATGGGCGAACACCACAGCGATGGCGACAAGGGCGGCCCAGTAAAAGCCGTCCAGGCCGGCCAGCTGACCGACGACCGCCAGCAGCAGCAGCATCAATACCTGCAGTGCGCCCTGAATGATCAGATCCATGCGGCCGAACAGTACGGCGGTCGACTTGATACCGATTTTCAGATCGTCGTCACGATCGACCATCGCATACCAGGTGTCATAAACCAGCGTCCAGACGATATTGGCAAAAAAGAGCCACCAGGCCACGGCCGGCACGTGGCCCTGCTCGGCGCCAAAGGCCATCGGGATGCTCCAGCCAAACGCCGCGCCCAGCACCACTTGGGGCAGATGGGTGTAGCGCTTCATGAAGGGGTAGCTGGCCGCCAGCAAGGCAGCGCCGAACGACAGCAGGATGGTAAAGACGTTGGTGAAACACACCAGCACGAAGGCGATCACCAGCAGGGCACCAAACAGGCTCAGCGCCTCGCGCTCGCTGATGCGACCGGTGGCCAGCGGTCGGTCATGGGTGCGTTTGACGTGGGCATCGAAGTGGCGGTCGGCGTAGTCGTTGATCACACACCCCGCCGCGCGCATGACATAGACCCCGAGGATGAAGATGATCAGATTGTGGCGCGAAGGCAGGCCGTCGCCGGCCAGCCACAGCGCGGCAAGCGTGGGCCACATCAAAAGCCAGGTGCCGATGGGACGATCGAGCCGGGTCAGGCGCAAAAAGTCGGGGAGGCGAGCGAGGGGCGACGGCATCGTCGGGGCTCCAGTCAGCGTAAAACCAGGGTTGTCAGCGTGAAAACACGAGTCTACCCGAAATGGGGGCGTGTCGAAGGGTCCATCCGTGCCCCCTATCGACGACGAAAGCGCTCGTGCACGAAATACTCCTGCACCAGCAGCGGCGGTCGGCCGGCGGCCAGGGTGAACAGCGACCGCCGTCCCCACATCGCCGGCAACGAGAGAAAACCGGGGGCGGCGTGGCGCATCTCGAGCCTTGAGCGCCTGACGATGGCCTTCTGCGGTGCACGCGCGCTTCTGGCAAAGAGCTGATGGCCCAGCGCCCGGGTGCCCAGTCGAGCCATCCAGGGCGGGCAGGCCTCAAGCGCCATGACCGAGCGCGCCGCCACCAGCACTTCCCCATTGGCCTCAAGGGTGACTTCGCGTCGCCATACCCGCTGCCCGGCCGGCAGACCCAGCGCGGCCAGCTCATCGCGACGCGCGCGTCCGGCCCCCTGATGGTGCACGGACACCGTCACGGGCGCCGCCACCAGCCGTGACAGACGGGCGGTAAGCGAATCCCGCGAGCCGATCAGGGTCCTGAGCGGGTCATCCAGGTACACACCGGCCAGTGTGACCGGCTGCCAGCGCGGCAATAAGGGGGGACACCGGTGAAAATCGGGCATGAACGAAATATCCGCAAAGAGGGCCAAAGGGTATCTTTTTGTACCCGGAGGGTAAAAATATCATCCATTAGGGGTGATAAAGGCCACAAAGTGCCATTTTGTGCAGTTTTGGCTGGCGTGAAGCAGGGCGGCGTTGCTAGTCTAGGCCCGTCGAACAGTGTTCGCCCTGCAAGGTCGGCCTCATGGCGCTGGTGCAGGGCAGTGAGCGACCCTTCGCGCACCCCCTTGCAGTGTGCGAATTCGATATAACAATGGGCGGCACCAAAAAATCGCCATGTTATTGCCCAACCAGGAGGCGTTATGCGCAAACCAGAACTCGCCGCGGCCATTGCCGAGCAGGCGGATCTTTCAAAGGACAAGGCAGGCCAGGTACTCAACGTCGTACTCGACGAGATTACCCGCAGTGTGGCCAAGGGCGAAGATGTCACCCTGATCGGGTTTGGCACCTTCACCGTACGCGAGCGTGCCGCGCGTACCGGCAAGAACCCGCAGACCGGCAAGGAAATCCAGATTCCTGCCAGCAAGAACGTGGCGTTCAAGGCTGGCAAGGGTCTCAAGGACGCTGTCTCCAAGTAATCCTTGTTGAAAGGATCACAGCGTTGATATCACCGGCTGCCCCAGGGCAGCCGGTGTTGTTTTGTCAGGCCGTTACCTTTCGCGCGCGCCTGACGCCCTCGGAGAGTTCGCGCACCAGGGCGTGCACGTCCCGGGTACCGGCGTCCACGCTGTCGGCGTGCTCGATGCACTGGATCAGCGCCGAGCCCACTACCACAGCATCGGCAAAACGTCCGATGGCGGCGGCCTGCTCGGCACTTCGAATGCCAAAGCCCACCGCAATCGGCAGTTCGGTATGGGCGCGAATGCGCGTGATCGAGCGCTCGACGCTTTCCGGGGTGGGCGCGGCAGCGCCCGTGACGCCGGCCACCGAGACGTAGTAGATAAAGCCCGAGGTGTTTTCCAGCACTCGCGGCAGGCGCTTGTCATCGGTAGTGGGTGTGGCCAGACGAATGAAGTCGATGCCGGCGCGCGCTGCCGGCAGGCACAGTTCACTGTCATGCTCCGGCGGCAGATCCACCACGATCAGCCCGTCGATGCCCGCCTCACCGGCATCCTTCAAGAAGGCCTCGACGCCGTAGCGATAGATGGGGTTGTAGTAGCCCATCAGCACGATCGGCGTGTCCTGATCCTCGCGGCGAAACTCGCGCACCATCTCCAGCGTTTTGTGCTGGGTGTGCTCGCCTTTCAGCGCGCGCAGGGCAGCCTTCTGGATGGCCGGGCCATCGGCCATCGGGTCGGTAAACGGCATGCCCAGCTCGATGATGTCGGCACCGGCCTCGGGCAGCCCCTTGAGGGTGTCGAGCGAGGCCTGATAGTTGGGGTCACCGGCCATGGTAAAGGTGACCAGCGCCGCACGGTCCTGTGCCTTGAGCGCCTCGAGGCGGCGGGTAATACGTGTGGCCATTATTCGGTCTCCCCGGTTTTCTTTGCCACGTCATGCGGCGGCTGCATGTCATCGATTCGGCCGGGCTCGGCGGCTTCCACCGTGGTGTCCGGCAGTTTCTCGGTGTCGCCGTGCGCCTCGAGCCAGTTGGCAACGCTTGCCATGTCCTTGTCGCCGCGTCCGCTCATGTTGAGCACGATCAGGTGATCACTCGGCAGGTCAGGGGCAATCTTTCTCAGATGCGCCAGCGAGTGCGCCGATTCCAGCGCCGGGATGATGCCCTCCAGCTCACAGCACAGCTTGAACGCCTGAATCGCCTCGTAATCGGTAATCGAGACGTATTCGACGCGTTTCTGGGTGTGCAGCCAGGCGTGTTCGGGGCCAATGCCCGGATAGTCCAGACCCGCCGAGACCGAATGCGCATCGGTGATCTGACCGTCGACGCTTTGCAGCAAAAAGGTACGATTGCCGTGCAGCACGCCCGGCTCGCCGCCGTTGAGACTGGCGGCGTGTTCGCCGGTCTCGATGCCGTGGCCGGCCGCTTCCACGCCGATCATGTGAACGCTTTCGTCATCGAGCATCGGGTGAAACAGCCCCATGGCGTTGGAACCACCGCCGATGCAGGCCATCAGCGTGTCCGGCAGGCGCCCTTCCTTGTCCAGAATCTGCTCGCGGGTTTCACGGCCAATCACCGACTGGAAGTCGCGCACCATGGCCGGATAGGGGTGCGGGCCGGCGACCGTGCCGATCAGGTAGAAGGTAGAGTCGACGTTGGTGACCCAGTCGCGCAGCGCCTCGTTCATGGCGTCCTTGAGGGTGCCGGTGCCGGACTCGACCGGAATCACCTCGGCGCCCAGAAGCTTCATGCGAAAGACGTTGGGCTGCTGACGCTCGATGTCGGTAGCCCCCATGTAGATCACGCACTCCATGCCAAAGCGCGCCGCCACCGTGGCGGTGGCCACGCCGTGCATGCCCGCGCCGGTTTCGGCGATGATGCGCTTTTTGCCCATCTTGCGGGCCAAAAGGATCTGGCCGATGCAGTTGTTGATCTTGTGCGCGCCGGTGTGATTGAGATCCTCGCGCTTGAAGTAGATCTTCGCCCCGCCCAGATGCTCGGTCAGGCGCTCGGCGTAATACAGCGGCGTGGCGCGGCCGATGTAGTCGCGCTGATAGCCTTCAAGCTCCTGGCGAAAGGCCTCGTCGGTACGCGACCACTCCCAGGCCTCTTCCAGCTCGAGAATCAGGGGCATCAGGGTTTCGGCGACAAAGCGGCCGCCGAAATCGCCATAGAAGCCGTCGGCGTTGGGCCCCTGTGAGTAAAGCGTTCTGGATGCGGTGGAAGATGACATGGAAATCTCTCCGTCGGTCATGAAAGCAAAGGCTCATGAATGGGTATCGATGCGACGATCGACAATGTCTCTATCGTGACAGCTCGGGCCGCGGTATAACATCGATAAATCAGCCACCATTGTTGAGAAAAACTCACATCACCATGCCAGATTCACTACCCCCGCTCAACGCTCTCAAAGCCTTTGAAGCCGCCGCTCGTCTGGGAAGCGTCACGCTGGCAGCCGGGGAGCTGAGCGTGACCCACGGCGCCGTCAGCCGCCAGATCCGTGCGCTGGAAGCACATTTTGACACGCGCCTTTTTGAGCGCGCCGGCCGCGGGCTGGTGCTGACCCATCACGGCCGCCAGCTCCAGTCGGGCGTTGGCGAGGCCTTTACCGGCCTGCGCGCGAGCTGTCGCGCCCTGAACCGCGAGATCGAGGATGCGCCCTTTACGCTGGCCTGCCCGGGGAGCCTTTTGGCGCGCTGGCTGATCCCGCGGCTGGACCGGTTGCATCGCGAGCTGCCCGGACTCAGGCTCAACGTACTGGCAAGCGAGGGCGAGCCCGACCCGCGGCGCGGTGACATCAGCGCGGCGCTGGCCTTTATCGCCCCACCCTGGCCCTCTGATATGGAGGTGATCGAGATCGCCCCCGAAACCATCGCCGCGGTGGCCGCCCCCGATATTGCCCAGCGACTGAGACAGCGACCGTTTAAGGCACTTCTTGATGAAACGATTCTGGACACCGCCTCGCGCCCCCAGGCCTGGCCGCAGTGGGCGCAGGCCTGCGGCCTCGACCAGGAGTCGCTGGCCCGCGCCCGCCGGTCCGGTCAGAGTTTCGAGCATCTTTATTATCTGCTGGAGGCGGCCCTGGCCGGGCTGGGCGTGGCCATCGCCCCGCGGCTGGTCATCGAGGGTGATCTGAAAAGCGGTCGGCTGGTGGCCCCCTGGGGCTTTATCGACACCGAGGCCCGCCTTTGCCTGCTGCTGGCCCGTGGCACCCCGCGCCAGAGCGGCGAGCAGCTGGCGGCGTGGCTGCGCCATGAGGTGATGACCCGGGCGTGACGTGATTGAGCAATAACGTTCAAGCCACGGGCGGTCGACACCCCTTAAGCTCCGGGGCTGATGCTTTGAGACTGGCGCTTCGGGAGAGCCCTCATGAGCCGCGCGTTCGAATTTCAGTTTGCCAGCAGTCAACATGTCCCGACCCTCAAGGTGCTTCGGGCCTCGATTGATGATTTTCGCTACGACCGCCACGCGCATACGGAGTACGCCTTTGGCGTGACGCTGGCCGGCCGGCAGGATTTTTTCAGCGCCGGGGCCTATCACCGCAACCCGCCGGGCAGCGTCATCTTCTTCAACCCCGAGCAGCCCCATGACGGCGAGTCCGGCGGTGAACAGCAGTTGGACTACGTCATGGCCTATATCGCGCCCGAGGCGCTGGCACCGCTGTTTGCCGAGGCCGCCGGCGATGCGCGTGCCGGCAGGCTGATCAGCCCCCGAACCCTGATTACGGACGGCGTTTTACGCGACGCCATCGTGGCGCTGTCGCGTCTGGTCAGTCGAGGCATCGGCAGCCGGATCGATCAGGAGCATCTACTCCAGCAGATCGCCGCGCGAATGGTGCAGCTCGCCGGACGCTATCAGTCCCTGCGATCGGTGGGTACACGTCCCGATGCGCTGTTGATGCGCGCCTGTGACTACATTCGCGCCCATCTCGATCAGGAGCTGTCGCTCGAGCGCATCAGCGCCGC
The DNA here is from genome assembly GCF_965650455.1 of Kushneria halocnemicola. GTDB lineage: Bacteria > Pseudomonadota > Gammaproteobacteria > Pseudomonadales > Halomonadaceae > Kushneria. Next base: position 2,935,024 of record NZ_OZ287968.1, on the reverse strand, counting down.
CGCGCATCTGTCCCGCTATCACTTTCTGCGCCTTTTCCGGGCGCAGTTCGGCATGACCCCGCACCAGTACGTCATCAGCTGTCGCATCGATGCCGCGCGCGGGGCGCTGGAGGCCGGCGCCACGCCCGGTGAGGTGGCACTGCGCTATGGCTTTGCCGATCACAGCCACTTCAATCGCCGCTTCAAGCGCATCCACGGCCTTACGCCCTTTCAATACCAGCGCTGTCTGGCGCACTGACCCGGAACGACCCTCATGCTTGCGATCATTATCTATGCCCTGGGCATCATGTATTCGCCCGGGCCCGTGAACCTGCTCGGTCTTAACATGGGGCTGCACGGTCAGGGGCGGCGCTCGTTCGGGTTCTGTCTGGGGGTGGGACTGGCCATGCTGGTCCTGTTTCTGCTGTTCGGGCTCGCCGGCGCGGCCTGGGTGCAGCCGAACGTGCTGGCGCTTTTCGGAGCGCTGGGGTGCGGCTATATCCTCTATCTTGCCGTTAAAATCGCCCGCGCCAGCGTTGATCCGGCCTCGCTGAATCAAACGCCGCGCATGCTGCACTTTCGCGATGGTCTGATCATGCAGCTGGGCAACCCCAAGGGCGTGATTGCTACGCTACCGATCGCCACCCTGCAGTTCCCGGCGGCAGGCATCCATGGCGGGCTGTTGATTGTCTGGTCGCTCGGCCTGGCGGCGCTGGCCGTGGGCGCCCCGGGCAGCTACGCCCTGCTCGGCACGCTCCTCGGCCGGCGGCTGGAGAGTGCCCGCCTGTTCAGAGGCATCAATCTGGTGATGGCGACGCTGCTGGTCGGCGTGGCGCTGTCCATGGGGTGGGAGCATGTCTGGACACCGCTGATGGCGTCGTTCGGCCGCGCGTGAGCGGCGGCGCGGCAAAGGGCCGGGCTACGCTGGCGTTTCGCCGCGCTGTCGATACAGCTCGCTGGCGCGGGTCAGGTGGTTGCCCATTGCGCGGGCAGCACCCTCGACGTCATGTCTTGAGAGATAATGAACGATCTCCCGATGCTCTCTGAGGGTGACATCCTCGGCGCCCTGAAAGCTGATGATCGCGACGTGATAGTCCTTGAGCCAGTGCAGCATGCCCCGGGCGGTGGCCGCGAAGATGGGGTTGCCGGTCATGTCGGCAATCGCATGATGAAAGGCCATGTCGCACTCGATAAAGGCAGCCCCGGTGGGCTGGCCTGCCATCTCGTCAATCAACGACTCGAGATGCGCAATGTCTTCGGGCGTCACGCGGGCCGCCGCCATGCGCACCATGCCGGTTTCAAAAAACAGTCGCGCCTGAATGAGATGATCGACGTTGTCCTCGGAGCCCGACAGCAGCAGTCGCGCGGTGGTATCAAACTGATCGATCATCGAGGTGACGCTGAACTCGCTCACACGCGCCCGCTCACCGTGAGAAATGGTAATCAGGCCTCTTGAGGCTAGACTCTGCATCGCCTCGCGAACGGCCGGCCGACCCACGCCGAAGCGATTCATCAGCTCGCGTTCGGGCGGCAGCTGATCACCCGGGCGCAGCGCGCCGCTGCGGATCTCTTCGAGCAGTCGGTCGAGGACTTCGTCAGATAGCTTGCGCCGGCGAATCGGCTCATTGGCGGTCGGGAACATCACGGTGCTTTCCTTGTATCGAACACGTCATCATGACCAGCGCGCTGTCGTCATGACCGCATGACGGACAGCCGCGTCCACCAGGGCCTGTAGATTGTCATTGTCCCTGCCCGGAGTATCGGCTTCAACGCCTGCGCTGACATTCGCTTGAGTATGGCTGACAGGGCATTACGCCTTCCTGAAGGATCGTTCGGAGCGCCGATGGCATGCCCTTCGTGGTGACCAGAGCGGGTGATTTTACCAGGGTCATCATACCAATGATCGAACATTGGCCTGTTTTTTCGCCTGTCATGTATGCCAGGGGAGCTGCCATGACGCATGTCTTTCCCCTCTCGATCGCCCGCCGTGCCCTTTTATAGACCCTGAACACCCCATGGTGATGTAGGAACGCGTATATGTCTGCGACCTGAGTCGTATTGCGTCAGTGGTATGATGAGATGATGATCACTCCCGCCTGGCCAGGCCTTCATGAAGTTGATCGCAGCTGCGAAGGACTTTTGCCCATCCATGCCGGTGAACTGCCGTTGAGACGGCAGCGGGAGTGAAGTGATCATGTCTCACGCGCCCAGCGACGATGTCGCGGCGTCTGCCATCCGCAAGGTGGCGATCCGCCTGGTGCCCTTCGTGGCGCTGATGTTTTTCATCAATTATCTCGACCGCACGGCCATTTCATTTGCCGCGCCCAACGGCATGAACAGCGATCTGGCCCTGAGTGCGGCGCAGTTCGGTTTTGCCTCCGGCATTTTCTTTCTGGGCTATATCCTGCTCGAAGTGCCCAGCAACATGGCCCTGCATCGCTTTGGCGCGCGCAAGTGGCTGGCCCGCATCATGGTGAGCTGGGGCGTGGTGGCCCTGCTCTTTACGTGGGTGGACAGCGCCGTTGAGCTCTACGCCCTGCGCTTTGCCCTGGGTGTGGCCGAAGCCGGCTTCTTTCCCGGTGCGATTCTCTTTTTAAGCCTGTGGGTACCGGCGCGCTATCGCAGCCGCATCCTGGCGCTTTTCTATCTGGCCCAGCCGCTCACCACCGTTCTCGGCGCGCCGCTGGCGGCCTCACTTATTCAGCATGACGGGATGTTTTTCGGCCTGGCGGGCTGGCGCTTCATGTTCTTTGGCGTGGCCATTCCGGCGATCGTCATGGGCATCGTTGCCTGGTTTTACCTGGTGGACCGCCCGGCCGATGCAAAATGGCTGACCGAGGCGGAAAAGCGCTGGCTGACCGATGAGCTTGAGCGCGAATCCCGTGAAAAAAGTGGTAATGATCACGGCCGTCACGGCCTGAAGGTCGCCTTTACCAATGGCCGGGTCTGGACGCTGGCGCTGATCTATTTCGGCTTCATCTACGGGCTTTATGCGCTGGCCTTTTTCCTGCCCAGCATCATCGGCGGCTTTGAGGCGCAGTTCGGCACCCATTTTGACCTGATGCAAAAGGGTCTGATTACCGCCATCCCCTATCTGCCGGCCGCGATTGTGCTCTATTTCTGGTCGCGTGATGCCACCCGACGCGGCGTGCGCACCTGGCATGTGGCCCTGCCCGCCTTTACCGGGGCGGTGAGCGTGCCGCTGGCGCTTTACATGAATTCCCCGGCAGCCACGGTCGCCGTGATTACCATAACGGCCTGCTCGATCTTTGCTGCCCTGCCCAACTTCTGGACCCTGCCGACCCGGTTTCTGGATGGCGCAGCGGCCGCCGCCGGTGTGGCGCTGATCAATACGATCGGCAACATGGCCGGTTTCTCGTCGAGCTATGTCACCGGCGCCCTGCATGACCTGACCGGCAGCTACACCGTGCCGATGTTCGTGGTCGGTGGTCTGATGCTGATGTCAGGCGTTTTTATGGTCGCGATCAGTCGCGCGCCCCGACCCGGCGGCGGCACCCACCTGTCTCACGCGGGCGCCCACGCCCACTGAGCCCTTTCAGGAGCCATCATGGCCATTGGATTGAGTACCTACGTTTTTTTCTGGCGCGGCTCACAGCAGGTCGAAACGCCCATGACGCTGGAGGCAATGCTGGAAGAGACGGCCGAGCTGGGCGGTGAGGTCTTCCAGATCTGCGATTACCCGGCCATCGAGACCTTCGACGAGGCGCGGCTGACGGCGCTGCGCGATCGGGCGCGCTCGCTGGGTGTTGTGCTGGAGCTGGGCACCCGCGGGACCGACCCCGAGCATCTAAAGCGCTATCTGGCGCTGGCCCATGTGCTGGGCGTGCGCCTGATCCGCAGCATGCTCTACAGCGGGGATGATCGCCCCACGCCTGAACAGGCTATCCAGCGACTCGAGCAGATCCTGCCGGCGCTAAAAGCGCAGCAGGTCACGCTGGCGCTGGAAACCTACGAGCAGGTCAGCGTCGAGACCCTGATGCAGGTGATCGAGACGCTCGACGATGACCACATCGGTGTGTGCCTGGACCCGGGCAACTGCGTGGCCGCCCTTGAGCTCCCCGAAACGGTCATCGCACGCACGGCCGGCCGGGTGGTCAATCTGCACATCAAGGATTTTGCCTTCTCCCGCGCGCCGGGCTGGGTCGGCTTTCAGCTGACCGGCTGCCCGCTGGGCGAGGGGCTTTTGCCGCTTGAAAAGATGCTTGAGGCCGTCACTCCCGAGGCGCGCGGCATCAACGCAATCCTCGAACACTGGCTGCCCTGGCAACGAGACGAAGCAACGACCTGCGCGATGGAAGCGCAGTGGACCCGCCACAACCTAGATTTTTTAAGGAGTCATCATGGATAACGTTTATCAGCACATCGCTCTGGTGGGTGCCGGCGGCAAGATGGGTATGCGCATCTCGGCCAATCTCGAGGCCAGCGAAAGCCACGTCTACTACTGCGAAAACGCCCCCGCCGCGCAGGAGACAATGCGTGAGCTCGGGCGCGAGGTCAGCGATATCGAGCAGGTCATCGCGCAGTGTGATCTGGTGATTCTGGCCGTGCCGGACATCGTGCTGGGCAAGGTCTCCGAGCAGCTGGTGCCGCGCATGAAAACCGGTGCCACGGTGCTCACGCTCGACCCGGCGGCGGCGTATGCCAACCTGCTGCATCAGCGTGACGAGATTCACTACGCCGTTGCCCACCCCTGCCATCCGTCGGTGTTTCTGGAGCGTCGCAGCGACGAGGAGTGGGCCGACGCCTTTGGCGGCAGCGCCGCTGCGCAGTCGGTGGCCGCCGCCTTCGAGCAGGGCAGCGAAGCAGAGCGGGCCTCGCTTGAGACGGTCATCTGTCAGATGTACGGCCCGGTCGATAAAGTGCACTGGATGACCGTCACACAGCTGGCCTATCTCGAACCGACGCTGGTCGAGACCGTGGCCTGCATGGTGGGCACCTTCATGAAGGAAGCGCTCGACGAGACCGTGGCGCGCACCGGGGTGTCGCAGGAAGCCGCCGAGGCGATGCTCTACGGCCATATCCAGATTGCACTCGCCGTGGCGTTTCGCAGCACCAACCCGTTCTCGGATGCCTGCATGATCGCCATCGACTACGGCCGTGAAAACATCCTCAAGGACGACTGGAAAAAGATCTTTGAGCAGGAGGAGCTCGACAAGGTCATCGCGCGGATGCTCAAGATCGATCAGGTGCGTCGCGACCCGCAGCTGTCCTGAGCACCCGGTCGCCGGATCAGGGCATTCGTGCCCTGCCCCGCCTCTGGTGAACCTGTGTTACCCGGGGCCGGACAGCGATGTCCGGCCCTGCTTTGTTCTGCGCCCGACACGTTTATTGCTGCAGTCGCTCCAGCGCCCGTCGGTAGGCGCCACTTCGCACCGCCTTGCTGATCATTGGCATCGCGCTTTTGATGCCGGTACGCACCGCGCGCCTTTGAAGGCGTGACATCTGCAGGTCCAGCATGTCATTGGCCCAGTCGGGCAGCAGATCGATCCCCGCCCGCATGAAAATCGCCCCGGCCGGTCGCAGCACGAGATTGCGCGGCGGGGCATCGAGCAGCACGCGAATGACCTCGCGGGTGCGCTCGTCACACACCAGCTCACGGCGCTCGCGCGTCAGATAAGTCTCGATTGCCGCGCGACTGTCGGGCACGTTGCGCGCGCCCAGCGCCTCGGCGATGCAGGCGGTCTCGAAGAAATAGCGGTCCTGATCGGTGTGACTGAGCTGCGGGTTGCGATAGCGCAGATGCCCGGCCATGAAGCGGCTCATCTCCGCTACGTGCACCCAGACCAGCAGGTCGGGGTCATCGGCGGCGTAGGGCCGGCCGTCAGCGGCGTGGCCCTTCACGTACTCATGGACGCGGCGCACGCGGGCAATGACGGTTTCGGCCTGCTCGAACGTGCCGAAGCTGGTGGTGGCGATGAAATCGCTGGTGCGCCTGAGCCGCCCGATCATGTCCTCGCGAAAGCGCGAGTGATCCCAGATGCCGGCCAGGGCCAGCGGATGCAGCATCTGCAGCAGCAGCGCGCTGATGCCGCCGCACATCATCGGCGTGAAATCACCGTGAATATTGCGGACCAGACCGTCGCGGGGAAAGGGGCCGGGGTTGGCATCCGTGCGCGCCTGCCCCAGGCGATCAATCATGGCATCACGCAGAAAGGTTGAGGTCATGGCGTAGGGCTCGCGTACCCGGGCGGGATAAAAACGGTGTCAGGACAGTCCTGAGATCCTGTCAGTGTAGAACAGCCGGGCGCGGGCCATGGTCAGCCCTTCAGCGAAAAGCGGCCCTGTCCGATGGGGCGCGCCCCTGACGCTCACACCTGGCCGTACTGTCCGGCGGCCTCGCCCAGCCAGCGGCGAATCAGCGGTTCGACCGATTCGGGCGCCTGATCGAGCATGGCGCGGGTCAGCTGGCGTACCGGTTCGAGCAGATCCCGGTCGCGGGTGAGATCGGCAATCTTCATGCCGACCAGCCCCGTCTGGCGGGTGCCGAGTACCTCACCGGGCCCGCGCAGTTCCAGATCGCGCTCGGCGATGCGAAAGCCGTCATTGGATTCGCGCAGCACCGCCAGGCGCTCACGGGAGGTGTCCGACAGCGGCGGATGATAGAGCAGCACGCAGAAGCTCTCTACCTTGCCGCGTCCTACCCGGCCCCGAAGCTGATGCAGCTGGGCCAGGCCCAGGCGCTCGGGGTTTTCGATGATCATCAGACTGGCGTTGGGGACATCCACGCCCACCTCGATGACCGTGGTGGCGACCAGCAGATCCAGCTCTCCGTCGCGAAAGGCGTTCATGACGTCGGCCTTCTCGGCGGCCTTCATGCGCCCGTGGACCAGGCCGACCTGAAACTCCGGCAGTGCCTCGGTCAGGGTATCGCGAGTGACCTCGGCGGCCTGACAGGTCAGCGCCTCGGACTCCTCGATCAGGGTGCAGACCCAGTAGGCCTGGCGGCCGGCCAGACAGGCGTTGCGAATGCGCTCGGTCACCTCGCCGCGGCGCTCATCCGACACCGCCACGGTCTTGACCGGCGTGCGCCCGGGCGGCAGCTCGTCGATCACCGAGACGTCCAGGTCGGCGTAGGCGCTCATGGCCAGCGTTCTGGGAATCGGCGTGGCGGTCATGATCAGCTGATGCGGTGTGGCCCCACTCACTTCGCCCTTTTGGCGCAATGCCAGGCGCTGGTGCACGCCGAAGCGATGCTGCTCATCGATGACGGCCAGACCCAGACGGTGAAAGTGCACGTCGTCCTGAAAAAGCGCGTGGGTGCCGGCCACGACCTGGGCGCGTCCTTCGCTGATCAGGGCCTTGGCCTCGAGCCTTGCCTTGCCCTTGAGCTTGCCGGAGAGCCAGGCCACTTCGATACCCAGCGGCTCGAACCAGGCCTTGAGGCTTTTGTAGTGCTGCTCGGCGAGCAGTTCGGTGGGGGCCATCAGCGCGGCCTGATAACCGCCGGTGACGGCCTGCAGCATGGCCATGGCAGCCACTACCGTCTTGCCGGAACCGACATCGCCCTGCACCAGACGCAGCATGGGCGTGGCCCGGGTAATATCGGCGCTGATCTCGCTGAGCACCCGGCGCTGGGCGCCGGTCAGCGAAAACGGCAGCTGGGTCAGAAACCGGGTGGCCAGCCCACCGCTGGCGGGCAGCGCCGGTGCGGCGTCGTCCTGAATGCGCAGGCGAATGCGATACAGGCTGAGCTGGTGGGCAAGCAGCTCCTCCAGCGCCAGCCGCCGCTGGGTGGGGTGGTGGCCGTCGGCCAGTGTCTCCAGCGGGGCATCCGGCGGCGGAAAATGCAGATACGCCAGCGACTCGCGCAGCGCCGGCAAGCGAAAGCGTGTCCGGATCGCCTCCGGGATCAGCTCATCAAGCGTGAGGCTGCCCTGGTCCAGGTGCTCAAAGGCCTGACGAATCAGGGCGCGCAGGCGCGGCTGGGCCAGCCCTTCCGTGGTCGGGTAGATCGGCGTGAGCGTCTCCTCGACCTCATCAGAGGTATCGTCCTTTAACAGCCGGTACTCGGGGTGATACATCTCAAGCCCGGTGCTGCCGGAGCGCGCCTCGCCGAAAAGGCGCATTCTGGACCCGCGGGCAAACTGCCCCACCTGGGATTGGGAGAAGTGAAAAAAGCGCAGCGACATGATGCCCGAGCCGTCACGCAGGCGAACCAGCAGGCTGCGCTTGCGGCCCTGAATCACATCAGAGGCAGTGACCTCTCCTTCCACGACCGCCTCGTGCCCGGCGCGCAGGCCCGCAATCGGGGTGACCCGGGTGCGGTCCTGATAGCGCAGCGGCAGATGAAAGAGCAGATCTTCCGCCACCTGCAGCCCAAGGCGCTCCAGGCGCTCGCGCATCGCCGGGCCCACGCCCTTGAGCGTGGCGAGATCCGTGGCGCCGCTGGCGGGCCGGGTCACGGCGGTGCTCATTGTAAATCGATCGCCTTCTGGCAGGCCTTGATGGCGCGGGTGATCGAGTCGATCGCCTTCGGCCGCGGGAAGCTGGCCCGCCAGGCCAGCGCCACGGTGCGATAGGGCGCCGGGTCACTGAACGGACGCGTTTCCAGCAATCCGTTGGCATAATGCACGCTGCCGGTGGCCGAGCGGGGCACCACGGTGATGCCCAGCCCCGAGGCGACCATGTGGCGAATGGTTTCCAGCGAACCGCCCTCGGCAATCAGGGTGTTGCCGGGCTGATGGACGTGATCCTTGATGGTCGGGCAGGCCTCGAGCACCTGGTCGCGAAAGCAGTGGCCCTCGCCGAGCATCAGCATCTTCTCATCGTATAAAATCTCGCGGTCGATCTCCTTTTTGGCAAGCCAGGCATGGCCGGCCGGCATCAGCACCTCAAAGGGCTCGTCATAGAGCGATTTGGTCAGTACGTCAGGCTCGGCAAAGGGCAGCGCCACGATGATCACGTCCAGCTCGCCGGAGCGCAGCTTGCGCCGCAGCTCGCCGGTCAGATTCTCCTCGATATAAAGCGGCATCTGCGGCGCTTCCTCGGAGAGTCTGGGGATCAGGTGCGGAAAGAGATAGGGGCCGATGGTGTGAATGGCCCCGACCCGCAAGGGGCTTGAGAGCTGGTCCTTGCCTTCATTGGCCAGCTCCTTGATGGCGCCGGCCTGTTCGAGCACGCGACTGGCCTGCTCGACGATCTTTTCTCCCAGCGGGGTCACCTGGACTGTGGACTTGCTGCGCTCGAAAAGCGCCACGCCCAGTTCTTCCTCCAGTTTCTTGACCGCCACCGACAGGGTCGGCTGGGAGACGAAGCAACGCTCGGCGGCGCGTCCGAAATGACGCTCCTGGGCCAAGGTTACGATGTAACGAAGTTCTGTTAGAGTCATGTAGCAGACCGAGCCAGCACGTGGAACAGGGAGTTGTCGCATGAAGCGACCGTTCAACTCAGGGCCTTATAGTCAAACCTTATCGGCCCTATCAAGCAAGGAGCTTAGCGGGTGAATAAAACAATACTCATCCTTGGATGCGGCGATGTCGGTACCGCGCTGGGGCAGCGCAAGCTCGCACAGGGGTATCGTGTGGTCGGCGTGCGCCGTCATGCGGCAGGTCTCCAGTCGTATGGCATCGATGAATTGTCGATGGACATCAATGATGAATCCGCCCTCGAGGCACTGCCCGATGCCGACATTGTAGTCTATGCGCTCAGCGCTGACCGCTTTGAAGAAAGCGCCTATCAGGCGGCCTATGTCGATGGACTGGATCGCGTCCTGACCCATTTCGAGCAGCGCGCGCAGCCACCGGGCCATGTCTTTTTTGTCTCCTCGACCTCGGTCTATGGCCAGCAGGACGGCGAGACGGTCGACGAAGACAGCGTTCTCGAGCCCAAAAGCTTCTCCGGTCGGCTTCTGGTCGAGGCCGAACAGCGTCTGGTCGCCAGCGCGCTGGCGGGCACCGCAGTGCGCTTTTCGGGCATCTATGGCCCGGGCCGCGAGCGGCTTATCAGCCAGGTGCAGGAAGGGCGCATTGCGCCCAAAAGCCCGCCGATGTACTCCAACCGCATCCATCGCGATGACTGCGCCGGCGTGCTGGATTTTCTCATCGAGCGTGCCGTCAGCAATGAACCGCTCGAGCCGGTCTATCTGGGCAGCGACACCGAGTCCACGCCGCTGCATGACGTCATGATGTGGCTGGCGGCCCGACTCAGCGTCGAGCCCAGCAGCACCATCCAGTCACCGCTGCGCCGACGGGCCAGCAAGTGCTGTGACAGCCGCCGACTGGTCGAGGCCGGTTATCAGTTTCAGTATCCGACCTTTCGCGAGGGCTATGCCCAGGTGCTCAAGGCAGCGGGCATCAAGGTCAGCGAGCAGGCCTGACGCCAGGGGGCGAAGCCGGTAACAAAAGGGGGCGATGGCTGGTGCCATCGCCCCCTTTCGCTGCCGATACCGGTCGCTTGAATCAGTCGCCCAGTACCATGACCCCTTCGGCCTCGAACAGGCTGCCTTTGGGCAGCTCCTTCACGCCCACCGCGGCACGGGCCGGATAGGGCGGCTGGAAATACTGCTCCATGACCGAATTGACCGTCGCAAAGTGCGACAGATCCGTCAGGTAGAGGTTGAGCTTGACGATATCAGCCATTGAGCCTGCGGCCTCTTCACACACGGCCTGCATGTTTTTGAAGACCTGATGCGCCTGCGCTTCGATGTCTTCGCTCACCATTTCCATGGTCTCCGGGTCGAGCGGAATCTGACCCGAGAGATACACGGTGTTGCCGGCCTTGATGGCCTGTGAATAGGGGCCGATGGCCTTCGGGGCCCGGTCGGTATGGATGGCAGCACGATTGCTCATGAACACTCCCTGCGTTGTTGTTGATACCACGTTTCAAACGTCATGATGCGATGAATCGTCAGCTGACGGTACGCGAGACGCGACCTACATAGGCCAGATTGCGGATACGCTTGATGATCCGCGCCAGGTGTACGCGATTGCGCACCGACAGGGTCAGGTTGACGATCGACAAACGCTCGTCGCGTTCCTCGATATTGATGCGCTCGATATTGGCTTCGGCGTCGTTGATCAGACTGGCCAGTTCCGCCACCAGCCCGCGACGCGTTTCGATCTCGAGACGCAGCCCCACCGGGAAGTCATCTTCCACGGTGTCGGACCACTGCAGCGGAAAGCACTTCTCCGGGTCCTCGCGACAGTCTTCCAGATTACCGCACTCGCTGCGATGCACCACGATGCCGCGCCCGGCGCTGAGATTGCCGACGATGGCATCCCCCGGCAGCGGATAGCAGCAGCGGGCAAAGCTGATCACCATGTTGCGGGCCCCGCTGATGGCCATCGCGCCCTGGTCATCGCTGTGGGCCTGGATCTCTTCGGGCTCGCTGTCAGCCAGGCGCCGCGCCACGCTGTAGGCCACGCGGCTGCCCAGCCCGATCTCCTCGAGCAGGTCATCCAGCGAGTTCAGCGCCAGCGCCTCGAGCAGCGCATCAACATGGGGCTGCGACAGCGTCTCCAGCGTCAGGGCAAACGAGCTCAGCGCCTGGTTGAGCAGGCGCCGGCCCAGCGCCACCGAGTCGTTGCGCTGCTGATGCTTGAGGGCGTGACGCACCGCCGAGCGGGCCTTGGCCGTGATCGTGAACGACAGCCACGCCAGGTTGGGCTGAGCGCCCGGGGCGGTGATGATTTCGACGGTCTGACCGCTTTCAAGGCGCGATGACAGCGGCGCCAGATGCCGGTCGATACGACAGGCGATACAGCTGTTGCCGATATCGGTGTGCACCGCGTAGGCAAAGTCGATGGCGGTGGCCCCGCGCGGCAGCTCCATGATGTCGCCCTTGGGGGTGAACACGTAGGCATCATCGGGGAACAGATCGTTTTTGACATGCTCGATGAACTCGAGCGAATTGCCGGCGTGGCGCTGCATCTCCAGCAGGCCGCGCACCCATTCGCGGGCGCGGGCGTGACTGCCCATGGCGATCGGTCGGTCGGTCTGGCCGGCCTTGTAGAGCCAGTGGGCGGCAATACCGTTGTTGGCCATCGCCTCCATCTCGCGGGTGCGAATCTGCACCTCGATGGGGATGCCGTTGGGGCCAAAGAGCGTGGTATGCAGGCTCTGATAGCCGTTGGCCTTGGGGATGGCGATGTAGTCCTTGAAACGCCCCGGCACCGGCTTGTAGAGATTGTGCACCGCTCCCAGGATGCGATAACAGGTATCGACCCGGTCGGTGACGATGCGAAAGCCGAACACGTCCATCAGCTCGTTGAAGGGCTTTCGCTGGTCGCGCATCTTGCGATAGATCGACAGCAGGTGCTTCTGGCGCCCCATGACCGTGCCGGGCAGCTCGTCGCCATCCAGCGTGGTCTGCAGGGTGCTCTGGACGTGGCGCACCATCGAGCGGCGGTTGCCGCGTGCCTTGACCACAGCGCGCTGAATGCGCTCGGCGCGCATCGGATGGATCGCCTGAAAGGAGAGATCCTCAAGCTCCACCCGAATGGTATTAATGCCCAGTCGCCCGGCAATGCGCGAGTAGATTTCGAGCGTTTCACGGGCAATGCGGCGTTTTTTGTCCGGGCGCAGCGCGCCCAGCGTGCGCATGTTGTGCAGCCGGTCGGCGAGCTTGACGATGATGACGCGAATGTCGCGCGACATCGCCAGCACCATCTTCTGGAAGTTCTCCGCCTGGGCGACGGCCTTGTCCTCGAAGGTAATCTGGGTCAGCTTCGACACGCCATCGACCAGCTCGGCGACTTCCTCGCCGAACTGGCGCGACAGCGCCTCCTTGGTAATGCCGGTATCCTCGATCACGTCATGAAGCATCGCCGCCATCAGGCTTTGATAATCCATGTGCATGTTGGCAAGGATATTGGCAACCGCCAGCGGGTGGGTCACATAGGGCTCGCCGGAGCGGCGGTGCTGGCCGTCGTGGGCCTGTTCGGCGTAGTAGAAGGCGCGTCTGACCTGCGCGATCTCATCGACGGTCAGGTAGCCGTCCAGGCGGTCGGAGAGATCATCGATCGTGAACATGGCAGGTCAGCGTATGGGCAATGGGCTTATTCGCTTTCGGGTTCGTAGCGAGGACGCTGCGGCACCATGGCTTCCAGCGGCTCGTTGAGCACGGAGCGATCGACCTTTTGCGCGGCAATTTCACGCAGCGCCATGACGGTGCATTTGTCGTTTTCCCAGGGCAGTTCGGCATTGCGCGAGCCGCGGGCCAGCTGACGGGCGCGATGGGTGGAAACCATGACCAGCTGGAAGCGGTTATCCATGAATTGGAGACAATCTTCAACCGTTACTCGTGCCATGATGCTGGCTCCTGAATGCGTGTGATCTGAGTGAAGGCGCCAGGCGTGTCGCAGACCGGGCGTTAATCGTGTTCGGAAGGGGGAACCGAGTCTACCGGAGCCCTTCCACTTCTGACAAGAGCTCGCCGATCAGCCCCCGATTTGCCGCCTGTACCCGCGCCATTCGAAGACGTTCGACACTGATCACCCCCTTCATCTCGCCCACGGCGGTGGCGAAATCATCGTTGATGATCAGGTAGTCATACTCGTTGAAATGCGACATCTCGCTGATGGCGTCGCGCATGCGGCGATCGATGGTGGCGGCGTCATCCTGGCCGCGACCCGCCAGACGCTCGCGCAGCGCCTCGCGTGACGGCGGCAGGATAAAGATCGATACCGCCTGCGGCAGCTGGGCGCGGACCTGGCGCGCGCCCTGCCAGTCGATTTCCAGAATGACATCCTCACCCCGGGACAGGCGCTTTTCCACTTCCAGACGCGAAGTACCATAGTGACGATCGAACACCCAGGCGTGTTCGAAGAACTCGCCACGCTGGATCATCGCCTCGAAGGCAGGCTCGTCGACGAAGTGGTAGTTGACGCCATCGGTTTCGCCGGCGCGTTTCAGGCGTGTCGTGTGGGAAACCGAGACCCCGATGTCATCGGTTGCGGCGATAAGCTCGCGCACCAGGCTGGTCTTGCCGGCGCCCGACGGGGCGGAAACGATATAGAGCGTGCCCTGAGACATGAAAGCGGTCCGAATGAATGGCTGCAAGGCGCGCCATTATGGCACAGCCCTGCAGCTTTCGGTGAGCGGTTTGCTCAGGCCGCCACGGCGATCTCGTCGTGCAGGGGCACATCGGCCAGCTGCGACATCGCCTGGCGATAGGCCTCGACGTTTTTGGGGTATTTCACCCCTTCCACCAGCGAGAGCTGGCGCAGCACCGGGAAGAGCTCGATGTCATCCAGCGAGAGCACCTCGTTGACGGCCTGCGGCGACAGGATCAACGCATCAAGTTCGTTGAGCCAGCCCTGTATATCGATAAGCAGTTCGGGGGTCTGCTCAAGCAGCGTGTCGAAGCTGCCAAACGCCACCTCCTTGTTGGCGGTGAAGTATTCGGCGGCCTCAACAGTGGCAAATTCGCCCAGCGGCGCTTTGGGTACGCGGGGAATAAAGAGCTTCGCCACGGTATCGGAGGCGGCGCGGACCCAGCGCTCGATCTCCGGATTGCGCGGGCCATCCATGACCTTGACGCCCTCGGCCTGGCTGTCGATGCCCTTCACGATCTCCATGCTCTCGGCCATGGTATGGCCATCCTCGAATTCAAGAATCGGCACCTTCTTCTCCCCGATCAGTCGCGTCGGGGTCTCGGCGTCGTCGTTGAGCAGCGTCTGCAGCGTGATCGGCACGTCGCGCAGGCCAAAGATCATGCGGGCCTTCACGCAAAACGGGCAGTGATCATAGATATAGAGGTCCATCTTTACGTTCTCCAACGGGTCCTTGTCGTCGATCAAGTCTGGGCGAGGATAGGCTTCCCTGCCACCCGAGTATTAATTCCCGGCCCGGTCCAGCGCCGGATAGTGGCGAAAAAGCCCCTGCTCGGAAAACGCCAGGCGCCGCTCGGAGGCGAGATACTCGCTGATCAGCGGCATTTCCAGCACGTGATCGTGCAGGGTGATGACCTTCGGGATCTCCGGTTCCAGCGCGGCCATGGCGTTGGGGAAGGCGTAGCGCAGCCCCTGCACCATGTGAAAAAGCGACAGATCCACATAGGAGAGCCGCTTGCCGACCAGATACACCGGGCTGTCGGGGTTTTTATCGATGATGCGCTCGAAGTAGCCGAAAAACTTCGGCAGGCGCTGGTCGATGAAGTTTGCGGCGCGACGAAGGGCCACATCCTGCTGGTCCTCGTAATACAGCTCCGGGCCCAGGGGGTGATGCACGTCATGGGCTTCGGCGGCAAAGTCGGTGATGGTCAGCTGCAGGCTGTGGGCCCAGTACTGATAAACCTTGTCGTCGTTGATCAGCTTGAGACGCGGGGCGAGAAACAACAGAATGTTGGCGACGTGGGAGATGACCTCACGGCCTGCCTTTAAAAAGGGCGGTGCAAAGGGCGGATAGTCGGTCACGCTGCCCTCGAGCCAGGGCGTGATCGCCTCGATGCCGTAGCCGGGCTCGGTGCTGTTGCCTACATCGATGTAGTCGGCACCGCCGGCCTCCAGTGCCAGCCGAATGAACTCTCCGCGGCCGGGAATGCTCGGCCAGTAATAGAGCTCGTAACGCATGATGTTCTCTCCGTACTGACGTCTTTGATCACACTATATTGGCAGTTGAAGGGGACAGGAATGAACACTGCCCTGTCACCGGGCATGAAACGGCACAGTGACTGCCGTGTCGGCGTCTAGACCGTCTGCCAGCGCGGTGGCGCGTTCTGTGCCAGCGCCTGAACAATGATCGCCAGCGCCTGCCCCAGCGCCTCGCGATCCGGCGCCGCACTCAAACAGATCCGGATCGCCTGAGGCGCTGCGGTACTGCCAACACAAAAGGTTTCCGCCGGCGCCACTCGCACGCCCGATTGTTCCAGCGTCTCGACCAGCGCCTGGGCACGATGCTCGCCGGGCAGCGTCAGCCAGGCATAGAAGCCGCCGCGACGCATGGCCACCTCAAACCCGCCCAGCGCCTCGCGCACCATGGCCTGGCGCGCCTCGAGCTCCTCGAACTGCCACGCCAGCAGTCGGTCGGCATCATTGCTTTCAAGCCAGCGCCCGGCGATCTCACTGATAAGCGCCGGCGGTGCCCAGCACTGGTTGCGCAGCGCAATGCGCAGCTGCGCCAGCAGGGAGGCCGGCGCGCGAACCACCCCCGAGCGCAGCCCGCCGCCCAGAATCTTGGCCACCGAAAACACGAATATCGTGCGCTCCGGTGCCAGCTGATACAGCGGCGTGCCGCGGGCCTCCAGCGGCAGATGCATCACGCCGTCTTCGATCAGCCAGAAATCGCGCTCGCGGGCCAGCGCCACCAGCGCCTCGCGGCGTTTTTCAGACAGTTGCACGGTAGTGGGGTTGTGATGCTCGGGCATGAGATAGAGCGCCTTGAAGGGCGAGCGCTCATGGCGCGCCGCCAGCGCCTCCACATCGATGCCTTCTTCATCAAACGGCACGGCCACCGTTTTCAGCGACCGCTCACGGGCGGTGCTGATCACGCCCGGATAGCTCAGCGCCTCGGCGGCCAGTCGATCTCCCGGCGAGAGCAGTACCGACAGCGCCAGCGTAATGCCATTGGTACCGCCCTGGGTGATCAACAGCTCGTCAGCATCGACGGCCAGCCCCTGCGATGTCAGCCAGTCGGCGTAGCGCCGGCGCTGCGTGGCCATGGTGTCATCGAGGGGATAGTTGATGGCCTGATCAAGCGCTGCGGGGTCCTGGGTAATGGCTGTCATGAAGCGGGCCAGCGACGCCTGACGCTCGGGATGCGGTGGCGGCAGTGACATGCCCAGATCCACCAGCCCTTCATGAGGCGCCTTGATGACCCGGGCAAAGCCCTCGCACGCCCGTTCGGCCTTGACGAAGGTGCCGCTGCCCACCTGGGCGCTGACCAGCCCGCTTTGCTCTACCAGCGCATAGGCCCGGGTAATGGTGCCCACCGTGACGCCCAGCGCATCGGCCAGCCGGCGCTGGGGCGGCAGCCGTTCGCCCGGTGGCAGTTCGCCCTCATTGATGGCCCGTTCGATGGCATTTGCCAGGGCGCGATAGCGCGGGCCTTCCGGAGAAAGTTCGGGTTTCCATATTGTCATGGTGACAATAAATCCATTGACGGTGACATTGGAGAACGTATGCTCGAATTGTCACCCATAAGCGGGTAACACTTCCATAATTGTATTCATACAATGTAGCGAGGCCGTCATGATGTCTGTCAGCTGGTGGGTTTCCGTGACCCTGTTCGCCATTACCATGACCGGCACGCCCGGCCCCAACAACGTGATGCTGACGGCCTCCGGCGCGATGTACGGCTTTCGCCGCACGCTGCCCCACATTGTCGGTATTTTACTGGGCGGGCTGGTGCTCTTTACCCTGCTGGCGCTGGGACTGGGCACGCTGTTTCAGCGCTATCCGCTGATCCAGCAGGGACTGCAGATCGTCGGCATCATTTATCTGCTCTATCTGGCCTGGCGCATCGCCTCGGCACCGCCGCCCGAATTTGATGTTACAGGGGACGCCCGGCCGCTGACACTGTGGCAGGCGGCCACCTTCCAGTTCGTCAATCCCAAGGTCTGGGTGATGGGGCTGACCCTGATGGCCAGCTTTCTGCCCTCCGAAGGCCCGATCTGGCTCAACGCCTTCGGTCTGGCGCTGTTCATGGAGATCGTCGCCCTGCCCTGCATTTCGCTGTGGGCCGGCTTTGGCATGGTAATCGCGCGCTTTTTGACCACCCCGCGGGCGTGGCGCATTTTCAACGTCACCATGGGTCTGATGACTGCCGCCTGCGTGGTGTTCATTGTAAAGTGAGCGCCACGTTCAACGAGCAGCAGGGGCAGTATCCGCATGAGTGACAGGCCTGAAAATCCCGGTGTGACCGTACGCGATGTGAGGGATCAGGACCTCGCGGCCATCCACGCCATTTATGACCACCATGTCCGCCACGGGCTGGGCTCCTTTGAAGAGGTGCCACCGACAGTCGAGGAGATGACCCGCCGCTGCGCCGACATTGTCGAGGCCGGCCTGCCGTATCTGGTCGCCGTGATCGATGAGACCGTGGTGGGCTACGCCTACGCCGGGTTTTTCCGCCCGCGCAGCGCCTTTCGCTTCTGCCTGGAGGACTCGGTCTATGTCAGTCACCAGGCCCACGGCCGCGGCGTGGGCAGTGCCCTGCTGGGTGCGCTGCTCACGCGCTGTGAGGCCGGCCCGTGGCGCCAGATGACCGCGCTGATCGGCGACAGCGGCAACGCAGGCTCCATTGCCCTGCACAAGCGCTTTGGCTTTACCCATCAGGGCGTGATCGAGGCGTGCGGCTTCAAGTTCGGCCGCTGGGTCGACACGGTGATCATGCAGCGCGCCCTGAACGAGGGCGATACCACCCTGCCGGAACAGGGCCGCCAGATGCTGTCCTGAGAGTCAGGATCGTCGACCGTGAGGCTGCGGTGCTACCCGACGCGTTGCGTCGGGCGCTCGATGACCTCTCGGCGCAGCAGACGCGGGCATCCGCGGCCGGGCCTACTGCATCGATGCGGCCGACTGCAGTATTCATGTGGTTCGTGGTGTTTTGATCCAAAGTGAATACTATTCATTTTCAAGCGGGCAAGACTTCATTGGTGATGGTCACGGCCTGTCTCCAGAATAGGGGCTCCTGCAAACACGGTTCCCTCTGGAGATTCTGCCCATGACGCAAGACCTGATTACCCGGCGACTCGACCAGGGCCCGCTCATCTGCGCCGAAGGCTTTCTGTTCGAACTCGAGCGGCGCGGCTACCTCTCGGCCGGCGAGTTCGTACCGGAAGTGGCGCTGCTGCGCCCGGACGCTCTGGAAGCGCTGCATCGCGATTTCCAGCACGCGGGGTCCGATATTGTTCAGGCCTTCACCTACAACGGTCACCGCGAAAAGATGCGAGTGATCGGCAAGGAAGAACTGCTGGAGCCGTTGAACCGCGCGGCGCTCAAAATCGCGCGCAAGGTTGCCGACGAGCAGCCGGGCAACCTGATGGCTGGCAATATCTCCAACAGCAACGTGTGGGACCCGCAGGACCCCGCCGCGCAACGCAGCGTGCGCGCCATGTTTGACGAGATGGTGCAGTGGGCCGTCGAGGAGGGGGCCGATCTTATTATCGGCGAAACCTTCTACTATGCCGGTGAGGCGCAGGCCGCTCTCGAGGCCATCAAGGCGAAGGGGCTCCCGGCGGTCATTACCCTGGCGCCAATGGCCGAAAATCGCATGATCGATGGCCCCGGCATCGTCGAAACCTGTGTCGAGCTCGAAAAGAATGGCGCCAGTGTCGTCGGCCTGAACTGCTTCAGGGGGCCGGATACCATGCTGGAGTGGATTCATCAGATCCGCGACGCCGTCTCCTGTCATGTGGCGGCGCTGCCTGTAACGTTTCGCACCACCGAGCAGGCGCCCACCTTTTTCAATCTATCCGACACTCAGGGCTGCAGCTGCCCGTCACCCCACGGGCGCCCTTTCCCGACCGCGCTGGACCCCCTGTCCTGCAACCGCTATGAGCTGGGCGCCTTTGCCCGGGAAGTGTATGACAGCGGGGTCCGCTATCTTGGCGTCTGCTGCGGTGCCTCGCCGATGCACATCCGTGAAGTGGCCATGGCGGTTGGCCGTGAACCGGAGGCCGCCCGATTCGCGGAGCGTGTGGAGAACCACTTCATGTATGGCAGCCACGACCGCCTGCCAGAGCATATCGCCGCACTGGGGGACAAGGCCTGAGCAGTACCGAAAATCTGCTGACGACAACGCCATCGATGCTGTCATCGATGGCGTTGTGGTTTAAGGGAGGTAACGACCGATCTACTGCATCAGTGCGCCGCCAGCCTCGTCATCGAGTGCGATGCCGGTGACACCGATGGCCTCGGCCAGCGCCAGCAGATAGTGGCGCAGGGCGCGGCGAGTGGCCTGCTCGCGCAGGGTGTGACGCACCCGGTCGATCACGGCCTCCAGCGGCAGCGTTTCACTCTCGAGGCGCTGATCGAGTTGCACCAGATGCCAGCCGTAGCGCGAGGCCAGCGGCCGATCATGCAGGCCCTCGGGCAGGTGTTTCAGGGCATCATCCAGCTCCGGCACGGTCTGACCCGGCGAAAGCTCCCCCAGTGACCCGCCGGTCTCTTTTGAGGGGCAGGCCGAATGGCGCATGGCGACTTCATCAAAGCGCTCCGGATGCTCGGCAAGCTCGGTGAGCAGGGATTCCCCCAGCGTTTTCATCTCGTCACGCGCGTTTTGATCATCCGGCGCCGCCGGCAGCAGCACATGGCGCACCTGATAGCGCGGCGGCGTACAAAAACGATCGCGGTGGGCCTGAAAGTAGCGTTCACAGGCCTCATCATCGGGCTCGGGCGTGGTCAGCGCCTGATCCAGCAGCGTGCTGATCGCGCCCTGCTCATCGTTGTGGGTCGCCTCCCGGCCCAGCGTCATTTCCGCCTCCTGACGCAAAAGCTCACGGATCACCAGCGCGCGCGCGGCTTCCAGCTGCGCCGTTTCCGGTGAGTCTGCGCCGTGATACTGCATCTCCGAGGCAATATCAAACGGGTTGATCGAGGTATTGCCCACCGTGATCGGCGGCAGGGCCAGGCTCGGGTCATCGGGCAGGATCTGTGTGTCGATCATCTGCATGGTGTTGTCTCCTCAGGCGCGGCGGCGTACCAGCTGATAGCGACGGCCGATGTAGCCAAACGGCGCGCTCCAGGCGTGGACCAGGCGGGTGAAGGGAAAAATCATCACGATGGTCAGTCCCACGAAGATGTGCAGCTTGTAGATCACGCCCACATCCATCAGATGGCTGGCGGCGCCCGAGCGGAAAAACACGATCGACTGCGCCCACTCGGCCAGCGGCAGCATCACGCTGCCATCGAGATGGTCGACGGCGGCAATAATGGTGAAAAGCCCCAGCGTCACCTGCACTATCAGAAGCGCCAGAATCACGATATCCCCGGTGCTCGAGCTTGCCCGCACGCGCGGGTCAAACAGGCGCCGATAGAGCAGGATCATGCCGCCGACCAGACACAGCACCCCGGCAATGCCGCCGACGAGGATCGCCATGATCTGCTTGTTGCCGGGTGTGATCGCCCACTCATAGGCCCAGTGCGGCGTAAGAAGGCCGACCAGATGACCAAAGAAGATCACGATGATGCCGACGTGAAAGAGATTGCTCCCCAGGCGCATGTGCTTTTTGGTCAGCATCTGGCTCGACCCGGTCTTCCAGGTGTACTGGCCGTGATCAAAGCGCAAAAGGCTGCCCAGCAGAAAGACCGTCCCGGCCAGGTAGGGGTAGAAGCCGAACAGTAGGGTATGGGTGTAATCCATCATGAGAGTGACTCCCGGGGCTCAGTGACCGTGAACTGCCGAAGCAGGATCGATGACACGAACGGGTTCGGCCTGCTCGCGCGCGCTCTGACGCTGCTGCGCGCGGCGCTGACCGGCAGCGGACTGCACTGCACAGTCCTGATCGGAGGTGCTGGAAAAGCGCACGGCTTCCTCTTCCCATACCGCATCCAGCGCGGCCGGGGTGTCATCACGCGTCTCTTCGCGCACCTTGTCCTGATGCTCGGTAATCTCGTCCTCGGCACCGATCAGCGCCAAAAGCGACGCCGTGGCCAGCGCCTGATCGGCCTCACGCTCTTCAAGCCGTGCGGTCAGGCGCGCCAGGATATGGGCGATCTCGCCGAGTTGGCCGGCAATCTCGTCTTCCGTCCGGGTCGAGAGATACTCCAGAAACAGCGGCAGATAGTCGGGCAGCTCGCGAGCATCCAGCTCGAAGCCCGCCTCGCGATACTGCGCCAGCAGATCGACCATCGCCTGGCCGCGGTCCCGCGACTCGCCGTGAACGTGTTCAAACAGCAGCAGCGAGGTCGCCCGGCCCTTGTCGAAAAGCGCCACATAGTCGGCCTGGAGATCGAGCAGATCGGCCTGGGCCAGGCGGCGAATCCAGCCCACCAGCGTTTCCCGTCGCAGGGGCGTGAGCCGGTCCTCGGCCTTGATCACTGCCGTCATTTCGGGGGCGGCCTGTTGCAGCGCCTTCGTGGGGTAATCCAGCAGTCGTGCCAGTACGATCAGACTACGCATGGCGATCCTCCTCACCCTCATAGGGGGCCACTTCGGGCTCGTAGTGCGACACCACCGGCTTGACCAGCGTGGAGGTCTGTTTGCGACCGCCAAACAGGCTGCCGGCGCTGTCGCCGCCGTTGCAGCCCTGACCGAACGTGAAGCCACAGCCGCCGCGCTCGGGGAAGGCCTCGCGGGCCTGTTCGCGGTGGGTGGAGGGAATCACGAAGCGGTCCTCGAAATCGGCCAGCGCCAGATAGCGATACATGTCCTCGATCTGCGCGGCAGTGAGCCCCACGGCTTCCAGTACCTCGGTCGCCTCGCGGCCTTCGACCTGCTGGGCGCGCTTGTACAGACGCATTGCCATCAACCGCTTGAGGGCGCGGATGACGGGTTCTTCTTCCCCGGCGGTGAGCAGGTTGGCCAGGTAGCGCACCGGGATACGCAGCGACTCGATATCCGGCAGCACGCCGTCGGAGGGCACGTTGCCCTGATCAAAGGCGGACTGGATCGGGGAGAGCGGCGGCACGTACCAGACCATCGGCAGCGTGCGGTATTCCGGGTGCAGCGGCAGGGCCAGCTGCCAGTCGATGGCCAGCTTGTAGACGGGGGAGGCCTGGGCGGCCTGGATGACGTTCTCTTCAATGCCGTCGCGACGCGCCTGGGCGATCACTTCCGGGTCATGCGGGTCGAGAAATATCTCGCACTGGCGATGATAGAGATCCTGCTCATCGGCGCTGGCGGCGACCTCCTCGATGCGATCGGCGTCATACAGCAGCACGCCCAGCGAGCGGATGCGGCCCACACAGGTCTCGGAGCAGATGGTCGGCTGGCCGGATTCGATGCGCGGATAGCAGAAGATGCACTTCTCGGATTTACCGCTTTTCCAGTTGTAGTAAATCTTCTTGTACGGGCAGCCCGACACGCACATGCGCCAGCCGCGGCATTTGTCCTGATCGATCAGCACGATGCCGTCTTCCTCGCGCTTGTAGATCGCCCCGCTCGGGCAGGACGCCACGCACGCCGGGTTCAGGCAGTGCTCACACAGGCGCGGCAGATACATCATGAAGGTGTTTTCAAACTCACCGTACATGTCGGCCTGAATGCGATCGAAGTTCTTGTCGCGGCGGCGCTTTTCGAACTCGGTGCCCAGAATCTCCTCCCAGTTCGGGCCCCACTCGATCTTTTGCATGCGCTTGCCGCTGATCAGCGAGCGCGGCCGCGCCACCGGCTGATGCTTGCCCTCGCCCGCTCGGTGCAGGTGCTGGTAGTCAAAATCGAACGGCTCATAGTAGTCATCGATCGCCGGCAGCTCCGGGTTGGCAAAGAGCTTGGCCAGCACGCGAAAACGCCCGCCGATGCGGGGTTCAATGGCGCCATCCTTGCGGCGCAGCCAGCCGCCTTTCCACTTGTCCTGGTTCTCCCACTCCTTCGGGTAGCCAATGCCGGGCTTGGTTTCGACGTTGTTGAACCAGGCGTATTCCATGCCTTCGCGACTGGTCCAGACGTTTTTGCAGGTCACCGAACAGGTGTGGCACCCGATACATTTATCGAGATTCAACACCATGCCCACCTGTGAGCGAATCTTCATAATCACGGCCTCCACGACGATCGCGCATGGACTGCCCGCCACCGGCAGGATGCGCAGTTATGGGGCCCAGCGTGCGCGTGGTGGGGAGTGGTGGTTTTGATGCAGGTCAAGGTGGGCAGGGTGGGAAACGGCGGCTACCTCTTTGGAGGTAGCTATCAGGCATCTACATTAACCCTTTGTATTCATATAGTTGCGTTGAAAAAAAATCCTTTAGGGATGGTTTTTTGAGATGAGTGATTATTTGGTGGTATAAGTATATTTTATTTATTAATAAAATATAAAATAGACGAAAAGCGTTTAAAAATAGTGAGGTTCAATGTGTATAATTTATTAGTTACTGCGCAGGAAGAAGCTTGGGAAAATGAGGTTGGAATTTATGTATATGATAAAAGTAGATTTTTAGAGCATACAAAAAATGATGTAAAAGCGAATTTTAAAGATTTAGGTCCGAGCGATATAGAAAAGCTAAAAAGCTATCCATGTCTTTTTGCATATGAAGGCCCTTCTTCTGAATACTATATTGGTAAAATATCTGATATAAAGGTTCGGTTTAAAGATATAGTTATAGAATTTAGCTTAGATAAAAATACCTTACCAATAAGTTTTGAGAAAATAAAAAAAGTTGCTCCTCTTTTAGACATAAGTGATTGGGAGACTAATAGAACTCACTGGGCGGTCAAAGATGAGGACTTAATTGATATATTGGAAAGATATAACCTAGTTTTTAATAAAAGAGATATATTCCTTGGAGTCTATGACCAGAAGCTGTACAAAGAAAATCAAAACTATGAAATAAAGCAGTTGCAGGCTTTTATTGGTCAAATTTTGTCTTTCAATCAAAATAATAAATATGAGTTCTTTTATAGAGGTCATTCCAAAAAGAATACGTACAAGATAAAACCTTCATTGTTTAGAGAAAATGAGGAGGGTGGTTATCTTTACCTACAGAATGAGCATATATTGTATAGAGAGTTATTAGTATCCAACTCGGGTGATTTCGAGTCGGATGTTTATACGCTAGATAAGCTAGTGCGAATGCAGCATTACTCTTTACCAACGAGGTTGCTAGATATAACTTCCAATCCACTAATTGCGTTGTATTTTGCATGTAAATCATCGAGCGATGAGAAAGGAGAAGTTATTATATTTTCCATAACAAGAAAAGATATAAAATACTTCGATTCAGATGTTGCTAGCTGTATTTCTAATTTAGCACGCCTGCCAAAATCAGAAAGGGATTCAATAGACTTTTCTCTCAACAAAGAAGATTTCAATAAACAATTGCCTATAAGAAGACTTGTCCATTTTATTCGAGAGGAAAAGCCTTTCTTCGAGGCAGTTATAGAGCCCAAAGATTTGAAAAGAATAATTTGCGTTAAAAGTAAAAAAAGTAATGATAGGATTTTGTCTCAATCAGGCGCCTTTTTATTATTCGGCCACGAAGCTGTTTTCGATGAAAAAGGAAGTTTCGAGATTGAGGTTAAAAGATTAACGATAACCAATAAGAGTTCGGTGTTAAAAGAGCTTGATACTCTAAATATAAACGAAAGCACGGTTTTTCCATACATAGAAAATTCTGCAAGGTATGTTGCAGATAAGTATAAGAATGAGAGTTCAAAATAAAATTTATATATAAAATATAGCCTGTTTACTATGAAGCCATTAATGGCCAAAAATTGTCTTTTTAGTGAAGAGAACCTCGGTCTCTTCACCCCACCCACGTTAGTTCCAGCACATGACGAATCCGCTTGCCATCCCAGTCGTAGCCCAGGTGTCGGCCCTGCCGGATGGCGCTCATCACGGGCGGGCGCAGTACCGCTGCGCATTCACCTTGCGGGTCTCTCACGCTGGGGTAGACGATGCCATCGGCCCCTTCTTCCCGAAGGCGCAAGCCGAAGGCCTGCCCTTCGTGCCAGCTGTCGGGGCTCAATATTGGCGCCGCATCAGGATGGTGTCGCAGATCAAACAGCTCGCCCTGCAGATCGGACAGATAAACGCGCTGCTGTAGCTGCATCGGTGGTTCACTGGACTGCCTCATGAACCGTTCCATGTGATAGCGCGTCTCGGCAATGGCCGTGGCCTCGGAGAGGGCACAGTAATAGACGCCGAAACTGCCATCGCTGAAGCGGGAGCCTTGCCCGCTGAAGTGGCAGAAGGCCGCCATGACGGGCGTCCAGCCCGGGCCATAACGCCGATCTTCTTCGGGCACCCTATGGATCGAGCCGGCTTGTTCTCTCAGGCGCGCAGATGTCTCGCCTTCCAGCTGGGCCAGCAATGCCCGGTCGTCGGGCTCGGCCACGCGCTCGAACAGATCGATGGGGGGAAAGCGTGAAGGCACCACCCGGTAGCTGGGTTGCCAGTGTAGTGCTGTACGGGGAAAGCTCATGCGTGCCCGGCACCTCGTGCACCGTCCAGGTGCTGCCGGACCACGTAAAGATCGGACACCAGGCCGCTGCGCAGTCGATCCAGCGGGGCCTGCCCCGAGAACAGCGGGTTTCGGTTGGCACGGCGCAGCCAGCTGTCGGCGGCATCCGTTCGCGGCAACAGAATCTGCAGCGCCTTGTAGATGCCCAGAATCAGCGACATCCGCTCCATCTGACTCTGGTCCAGCCGCGCCTTCTCAGGGGTCTGTTTCCAGCGGCGATAGGTGCCATCAGGCACGCCCAGCAGCAGTGCGGCTTCCTGCTCCTTCAGTCCCCAGTCCCTGACAATATTGGGGTAGGTGCGCATGGCCGCGGCACTCATGTTCTGACGCTCCCCATGGGACATCGTGGTGATGGCCAAGCGGCCTCCTTCGTTCATATGGCGGTTTTTATTCATTTTAAGCCAAATGAAGGCTTTGTCACTGTTGATGATGGCCATTACATGACTGCCATTACCCAACCCTCGCCCCCGGCAACCTTTCTTCTACCCGTTATTACACTCGGGATACCGGTACATCATCGAATGGTCATGTGCGACGCCTAGCGTCGATCCGGCAGGTCTTTCCCACTTCCTTGTTGAGGATTCGCACCATGCCCTTGTTCGATCGTCCGTTTCTCACCACCTCCCCCCGCGACGGCTTTGATATCGATATGGCGCGCCTGGTGGATTTCAGCGCCGATGATTTCGATCTTGTCGCCCATCGCGGCGCCAGCGGCTATCGCCCCGAACACACGCTGGAGGCCTACCGCGTGGCCATCGAGCAGGGGGCCGATACCATCGAGCCTGACCTGGTGCCCACCAAAGATGGCGTGCTGGTAGCGCGTCACGAGAATCTGCTCAACGACACCACCGATGTGGCCGAGCACCCCGAGTTTGCCGAGCGCTACACCACCAAGAGCATTGACGGGCGCGAGTACTCGGGCTGGTTTACCGAAGACTTCACGCTGGCCGAGCTCAAGACGCTGGGCGCGCGCGAGCGTATCCCCGAGATTCGCGGCGACAACATCGCCTATAACGACAAATTCGAGATCGCCACGCTGGAGGAGATGATCGCGCTGGTGCGTGAGGTGGAAGCTGACACCGGGCGCGAGATCGGCATCATCCCCGAGCTCAAGCACCCGACCTATTTTGCGAAGGAAGGCACCCTGCTCAGCGGTGAGCGGATCAACATCGATACCAGCCAGCTGCTGATCGATACCCTGGTGGCGGCGGACTTTACCGCCCCCACGCGCCTGTCGATTCAGTCGTTCGAGGTGGAAAACCTGATGCGTCTGGACAAGACCATCATGCCGGCGGCGGGCGTGGATCTGCCGCTGGTACAGCTGATCGGCGGTGGCGGTACGCCCTGGGATATCCAGTACAACTTCAACCGCGACAACGACGGCGCCAACCGCTGTGCCTACAAGGATCTGGATACCAGGGTGACGGCGGAAACCACCTACAGCGATCTCTGGACGCCGGAAGGTGCCATGGCGGTGGCCGGCTACGCCGATATTCTGGGGCCGTCAAAAAGCGTGATCCTGCCGACCCGGGCACTCTCGGTGCCGGTGGATGGCGACGGCAACGGCCAGGCGCAGGTCAGTCAGGTGGCGACCGGTGAGCAGAGTGCGCTGGTGGCCAACGCGCACGCGGCGGGCCTTGAAGTGGTGCCCTACACCCTGCGCAACGAGGAGAGCTTTCAGGCGCTGCACCCGGACGGCACGCTGCGCACGCCCGTGGAGGAGTATGTCGGGCTGATCTCGACCGGCATCGACGGCGTGTTCACC
This sequence comes from Kushneria halocnemicola, assembly GCF_965650455.1. GTDB lineage: Bacteria > Pseudomonadota > Gammaproteobacteria > Pseudomonadales > Halomonadaceae > Kushneria. The sequence goes on along the minus strand of NZ_OZ287968.1, from coordinate 2,907,265 downwards.
GACTTCCCCGCCAACGGGCGTCAGATCATCGATCAGCTGGATGCCGGCGCGGGCGTGATCGCCCACGATCGCAGCGATATCGCCCTGCGCGAACTGCTGGTGCTCGACAGCAGCGAGCTGAACGCATCACACGGCACCGCGGGGCTGGATGTGGCGCTGTATAGCGGTGATGGCACCCTGGCCCTGCCGTTTAATGTGGAAAACGCCCGGCTGCGCGGCACCGATGACACCATCGTGGTGGGCCATGCGGGCAACAACATTATCGCCGGCAATGCCGGTGACAACGTGATCTACAGCGGTGGCGGTCAGAACATGATCGACGGTGGCTATGGGCACGACATGCTGATTCTGCCCGGTACTGCCGATGACTACAGCATGGATATCGTCGGCGGTCGGCTCGTGATCACCGATCGCAACGGCGATCAGACCCAGGCGATCAACATTCAGGAGCTCACCTTTACCGACAGCGATGGCCACTACGGAATCTTTGCCACCGGGCAGGCGGAGTACTCCGGCGTTTCACGCGCCTTCCTGGGCCGTGGGCCGGACGCGGAGACACAGAGCATCATCGCTACCTATAGCCGCCGCGGCATCGAGCTGGAAGACCTGGGCGGCGGGCTGGAATACACCACCACTTTCCGTGAACGCAGTGATGCGCTTGATGACAGCCAGTTCGTGCAGACGCTCTATACCGACGTGCTGGGCCAGTCGCCCGATGACGAGAGTCTGGCGTTCTGGACCGCAAAGCTGGAAGACGAAGAGATCAGTCGTGTGGAGCTGGCCTGGGACATCGGCACCAGCGATGACTATGCCCAGGTGGTCGCACTGGTCGATCCGGGCCAGGAGTGGTGGGCCGCGGCATAAGGTGTGATCAGGCCCCCGTCCGTTGTCGGGCGGGGGCTTTTTTTATTGGTAATACTCGACGATGGCTCGGCCCTGCTCGTCGCTGTCGACCCGAGTGGTAACGGTGTCACTAAGGTGGCCGAACACATCGGCGTCACGCACCAGATCCTGATCGTCAAATCGAAGCGACATCTGGTCGCCGACGTGGGTTTCGGTAAATTCCCTGAGCGCGCCGCTGCACTCGGCCGAGTCGATCAGATCGACCGTGACGGCGGGGTTTGACGCCTCGTCATGATCCAGAGCGATGCGCTCGACGCAGTCCCTGTCGATGGGGTGCGTATAGCTGCCGGATTGGAATACCAGCCCGTCGTCGGAGCGGTCGGGCGCCTCACCGCTGCAGCCGGCAAGTGCGATAACAAGGGCGAACGGATAAAGGCTGGCTTTCATGTAGCGGCACTCTCTGACAGGTGAAATGACAGTTCTGATCAACACTGTAGCCTCAAAACCGGCGGCCGGCAGGGGCAAGGCGCCCTGGATGGGGTGGCCGATCAGACCCGCGCCGGCGAGTCCCTCGCCGGCGCAGGCTCTCTCTACTTTTCTCTAGAACCCGACTTCCAGCCCGGCATAAAAGGTCCGCCCCGGCGCCGGCTCAAAGTAGCGGGCGTTGCTGGCGTTGATGCGGGTGTTGGCGAAGTGCTCGCGGTCGAACAGGTTACGAATGCCGGCGTAGACGTTGAGGCTCGTGTCTCCGCCGAGCTGCCAGCCCTCCCCCGCACGCAGGTTGATCAGCCAGTAGCTGTCGACGTCCACATCGTTGGCGTTGTCGGCCACCATGTCGCCGATGTACTGGGTTTCCAGCGTGGCAAAGCGCTGATCCCGCCCCTCCCAGGTCAGCCAGTTGACCCAGGTCTGCTCCGGCAGGCCGGGAATGCGGTTGCTGTCATAGCGCTCGCCGTCGGCTTCGAAACTGTCAAAGCGGTAGTGGGCCAGCGTCAGCGCGCTGTCCAGACGCCAGGTCTCATCGATCTGCCAGCCGAGTGCGACTTCCAGACCGTCGCGGTCGGTGTCGCCGGCGTTTTGATAGAAGGTGCGATCGTCATCCCCCTCAAGGGTGTAGGGCACCAGCTCGTCACGCACGCGCACCGAAAACAGCGCCACGTCGTAGTTCAGGCCGTTGCGGAAGTTGCCCCGCAGGCCGATCTCGCGGTTCCACGCCTTCTGTGGCTCCAGGCCTGCATTGAAGCCGCCGCCTCTGGCGGGGTTGGCAAACTCCGAAAACGTTGGCGTCTCGAACGAGGTGCCGGTGTTCACGTAGGCCTGATGATCGGGCAGATAGCGATAGCTCAAGCCCGCCGAGCCGCTCCATTCGTTGAAGTGGCGATCGCCGCTGTTGTCGCCCTCGGTGGTCAGGTCATCGTCGATCCTGAGTCTGACGCGGTCGTAACGCGCGCCCAGCGAGGCCGTCCACTGATCGGTCAGATCGAGATCGCCCTGTAAAAAGATGCCGGTCGAGGTGGCGCTCTGGGTCTCGTCTTCGGTTTTGCCGGTGACGTCGCCGCTGAAGGCGACGTTGCGCCGCCAGCGGTCATCGCGCTGGCGCGCGGCGTCGATGCCGGCCACGTAGCGCAGCGGCATCTCCCCCAGGCTCAGCGTCTGATGGTACTCGGCGCTGCCGCCGAAGAAGTCGCGGTCATAGCCCAGCAGGCTGTCACCCGGATAGGGCAGCTGCTGCTCGAAGTGGCGCCAGGTGTAGAAGCTTTTCAGATAGAGCTCGCCGGGCCCGGCAGAGAGATCCTCGTACTGCAGCCCCACCACCTGCTGATCAACACTCTGGCCGGTGTCATATTCCCGGGTGAAGGCGCCGGCCTGATGGCGCTTGTCGCCGACCTGCTCGCGGGTCAGCCCGCCCGGGTCTTCCGAGCGCGGGTTATCCAGCAGATTGACGATGGCGGTGAGCGCGCGGTCATCATCCAGCTCGCGGCGCAGTCTGGCGTTGAGCAGGTACTTCTCCACCGAACTGTGGTCGCGGTAGCCGTCCTGATTGAGCGCCGAGAGGCTGACGTGGTGCGACCAGTCGCCATTGGCGCCGCCGGTCTGCAGCGAGGCCTTTTTATAGCCGTCGCTGCCGCCTTCTACGCGCAGGCGCGTGCCCGGGTCATCGCGCCCGTCGGCGGTGGTCACCGAGATCACCCCGCCGGCGGCGTTGCCGTAGAGCACCGAGGACGGCCCGCGGATCACCTCGATGCTCTCGGCGCTGTCCAGATCGATGGCATCGACCTGGGCCTGGCCGTCCGGCAGCGTGTAGGGGATGCCGTCCATCAAAATGGTAATGCCGCGCACACCAAAGGGCGCGCGGGCGCCGAAGCCGCGGATCGCGATGCGCTGGCCCTGGGCGAAGTTGTCGCGGTTCTGGATAAACACGCCCGGCACCTGGCCGAGCGTTTCATCCAGGCGCACGCGCTGCTGGCCGCGCTGAATGCTCTCGCGCTCCACGGTCGACACGGCCGCCGGGGTGTCATAGAGCTCGCGGGCCAGGCGTGGCGCGCTGACCACCATGGTCTCCACGGCATCCGTCGTTTCGATCTCCTCGCCATAAGCGGGCCCTGTGGCCACGGCGCCCGCCAGCGCCAGCAGCAGCGTCCTGCGTGATGTCATGTTGTTCCCCTGAAACAGGTTGTTGTGGTGTTGTCGTTATGTTGTTGGATAGGGCGGCGATTCTAGCATCCGTCGCTGACGCGACTCCCTGTAATGGAGCAAGGCATTTCAATAAGCCATGTAATTAAATTGACGGTGTAAACCGATCGTTTTACATTGGAGGTGTGGTTTCACCCCAGGGAGGCGTCAACATGAACATCATGGACAAGCTCGTTACCGCATCGGAAGCACTCTTCGATCGCCACGGCTTTACCGCCACCGGCATGGACAGGCTCACCCAGGGCGCGGGTATCTCGAGTCGCACCCTCTACAAGCACGCCGGCAGCAAGAACGCACTGATCGCCCGGGTGCTTGGCGAACGCGACAAGCGTTTTGCGCGGCGGCTGGAGGTGGACAGCATCGATGCGCTGTTCAAGGCGCTGGAGGACTGGGTGCGGGTGGAGGGGCGGCGCGGGTGTCTCTTTCTGCGGGCGCTTGGCGAGACCGGCGGCGATACGCCGGAGATCGTGGACACGGTGCTGGCGCACAAGGCGCGGGTCGCGGAGCGCATCGCCGAGCTGGTCGAGGGTGAAACCGGACGCGATGATCCGATGCTGGTCGAGCAGATCATCGTGCTCTTCGAGGGGGCCACCGCCGCTGCGGTCTATCGCGGCGAGCAGGCGGTCGTCGCCGCCCGGCAGGCGGCGGCCTCGCTGATGGCGGGAGCGGGCTCATGAGCCCGGCCCTGGCGCTGGGGGCGACCGGCTTCGGTCTGATTGCCGTGTGTTACGGCTTTGCCCGCTTCGCCTTCGGGCTCTTTCTGCCGCAGATCGATGCCGATCTCTCACTGTCTTCCACCCTCAGTGGACTGATCTCCGGCGGCGCCTTTCTGGGTTACTGTCTCGCCATTACGCTCTCGGCCTGGCTGACCGAACGGCTCAGCGCCCGCATCGTGGCCGTCGGTGCGGCGCTGGTAGCCGCAGTGGGCATGGCCGGCATGGCGCTGGCCCCCTCGGCGCCCTGGCTGGCCGCGGCGGTCATGCTGGCCGGCGCCAGCACGGGGCTGGCCTCACCGCCCATGGCGGCCGCCGTGGCGGCCGCGGTTCGCCCCGAGCGACAGGGTGCGACCAATACGGTCATCAACGCCGGCACCGGGGCGGGCGTGGTGATGTCCGGGCCCGTGGCGCTGATGATGGGAGATCAATGGCGACTGGCGTTTGCAGGTTTTGCCGTCGCCGCCGTGGTGCTGGCGGTGGCTGCAGCCTTGTGCGTGCCGAACGATCCCGGTCGCGACCGGAAAACCGCCGGCGGCCTGCCTGCCCTCAACGGCCCGCTCAAACATCTGATTATCGCTGCCTTTTTGATGGGCGCGGCCAGCACCGCGCTGTGGTCCTTTGGCGGGCAGCTGGTGTCGCTGCGGCTGGACTGGGGCAGTACCGGCGCCGGACTGCTCTGGATCGCCATCGGTGCGGCGGGCATGGTGGGGGCGCTGGCAGGCTCTCTGGTGGCCCGCTTTGGCGTGGACCGGGTGCATTGCGTCTTTCTGATCGCCATGGCGGGCGGCACCGTGATGGTCGGCATGGAGGGCACCACGCCGACGCTGGCCCTGGGCGGCGGTGTGTTGTTCGGGCTGGCCTATATCATGATCACCGGGGTCTATCTGGTGTGGGGCGTCTCGGCGCTCCCCGAGCGGCCCGCCACCGGGCTGATGGTCGGCTTTCTAACCATCGCGATCGGTCAGACGGCCGGCGCACCGATCTTCGGGGCACTGATGGAGATGCTCTCCCCTCAGTATGCCGTGATCCTCTTTGCCGGACTGGCGCTGACGGCCGGCCTGGCCCGGGCGGGCAAACTATCTGTCGCCTGACCCGGCGCTTTATGGGCGGCCACTAAAGAAATGTCCGGCACTCGGCCGGGGCATTGACCAATAAAAAAGGGCTGTGCCACCGCACAGCCCTTTTCCACCGAAGGCAGGACGAACGCTCAGCGCCCGTCGGTGCCTTCATCCAGCTGAGCGACGATCGGGTGGCTGATGCAGCGATCGACCAGATCGGTCGAGGCGCCGATGCGATCGGCCACTTCCTGAATCGACATGCCCTGGTCGATGTGCGGCTTCAGCGACATGCCCAGATCCGCGACCGGGTTGCTGCTGCGCTCGTGGCCGCCCGGCTCGGCATCCGGTCCGGTGTCGGTCGCGGCTTCGGCGTCCTCGATCATGGTGGGTGTGACGTCTTCAAGTCTTTGAACAATCGGCATGACAGCTCCCTGTCTCCAGTGCGTGTTTGTGCAGCGTAGAAGAGGGCACCCGACACTTCGAACGCCCTCCGGGTCGTTTGTCGCTTCTCAGCTGGTGCGCTTTAAAAAATCCCGGAGCACCACGGCGTTGTTGCACTCTTCGTCTTTTGCCGCATACACCAGCGTCAGCCCTTCCTTTTGGGCGTGCTCGCGCAGGGCCTGAGCAGGCGTTGAGTCGCGCTCGCGCAGCTCCCGGCGATAGGCGTCATAAAAGCCCTCCCAGCGGTCGCGGTCGTGGCCGAACCACTTGAGAAGATCCCTTGAGGGCGCGATGTCGCGACACCAGTCATCGATGTGAGCGTCCTTTTTGGCCACACCGCGCGGCCACATGCCGTCGACGAGTACCCGGTAGCCGTCATCCTTGTCGCGCGTGTCGTAAATCCGCTTGAGCTGAATCTGCATGTCGCCTCCTGCCGGTGTGACCGTGGATATCCTTCAACGCTTTCCATCAAAATTAGCAGTGCCCGATACAGTCTGCCGACATGACCCGGGGGACACTAGATCGAGCCGGCAAACCCTTCTAAAGGCTTAAGGAAATCACAATACAATGCCTTGATTGTTATGATATAACCTACCAGATATCGAGCCATACAGACTCTCGGGGGCGTGCCTCAATCATGTCGGGAAATACGGTGCTGGCAGTCAACGAGCTGTGTATCCGGGTGGATGGCCAGCCGATCGTGAGCGATCTGTGCTTTCATGTCGCCGCCGGCGAGCGGGTCTGTCTGCTGGGGCCGTCCGGGTCGGGCAAGTCGCTGACCGCGGGGGCCATTCTGGGGCTGTCGCCGCATTCGGTGCATGTCGATGGCAGCGTGTGCATCAACGGTGTGGAAGTGGCCGACATTCGCGCCACCCGCCGCCCGGTGCAGTCACGTTCGGGGATGGTGTTTCAGGACACCCACTCGGCGCTCAATCCGCTGGTCAGCGTCGGCGCGCAGCTGCGCGAGCCCTTCATGCGCTTTCACGGTCTCTCCCGCAGGGCCGCCGACGAGGCGGTCGTGACCCTGCTGCGCGGCATGCAGATGGCCCACGTTGAAGAGATCCTCAAGCGCTCGTCGGCCGAGCTCTCCGGTGGCCAGCGCCAGCGCATCTGCATGGCGCTGGCGCTGGCCTGCAAGCCGGCACTGATCGTCGCCGATGAGCCCACCACGGCGCTGGATGTGCTCACCCAGGAAGAGGTGTTAAAGCTGCTGCGTGAGTGCACCGGCACGGCGGATACCCCGGCGCTTTTGTTTATCTCCCACGATATCGGCGCGGCCTGTCGGCTGTGCGAGCGCGCGGTCATCATCGATGAGGGCCGGCTGGTCGAGAGCAATACGCTGACCCACATCATCGCCAACCCGCAGCACCGCTTTACGCGCCAGCTGGTGCGCGCCCTGCATGAGAGCGCCCCGGGCCGGCCGCCCTTTGCCCCTGACTTTGATGCCCGCGAGGGGCTTTTGTGCACGGCATAGATTCCGGCGATGCCTCGGCGCCGCTGTTGTGCGCCGACGGGCTTTACAAGCATCTTCACCAGCCGAGCCTGGCGTTCTGGCGCGCGCGACAGGCCCGCACGATTCTGCGCGATATCCACCTGTCGATTCACGCCGGCGAGCGCATTGGTCTGGCCGGCGTCTCCGGGGCCGGCAAGACGACGCTTTTGAACCTGCTGCTGGCGCTGAAGGCCCCTGATGCCGGGTCAATCAGCTGTCAGGGGCGCGCCGTGCGACCGGCCTCGGTGCGCGCGCTGCGCTGGTATCGCCGGCTGGTGCAGTACATTCCCCAGGACCCGGCCGCCTCGCTCGATCCGCGCATGACCGTGCGCGAGCTGATCCGCGAGCCGCTGGTGCGCTTAAGCGTTGACGACCACCACGGCCGGCGCATCGACGAAGCGCTGGCCCGGGTGGGCCTTGATCAAAAGTTTCTGAGTTACCGCCCCGGGGCGCTGTCCGGCGGCCAGGCCCAGCGCGTGGCGATTGCCCGCGCCGTGGCGCTGCGACCGCGGCTGTTGCTGGCCGATGAGCCGCTCAGCGGGCTGGATCTGCCGGTGCGCGCCCGGGTGATGCAGCTTTTCGATGACATGAGCCGCCTTGATGGCACCGCCTTTGTGATCATCTCCCATGATCTTGCCGTCATGCCGCGCCTGTGCGAGCGCACGCTCATTTTGCACGACGGCGCCATCATCGAGGACCGCCCCACGACGGCGCTGTTTGAAGCCCCGGCGCATGAGCACACCAAAGCGCTGGTGCACGCCGCGCATCTGGATCACGACATCACGTCGATGATGCCGGCGACGCCTGCGACCGCTCTTTATCCCGTTTCTTGATACCGACTGCCCAGGAGATCCGTCTTGATCCTTCGTCACGCGTTTTATCTGCCCGCCATGGCGCTGTCACTGGCCCTGCTCACCGGCTGTCAGCAGGAGGAAGCCACCGAGGAAGAGACCAGCGCCTCTGACAATGAGCGCCTGCGCGTGGCGATGCTGCAGCCGCCGCGCTCGGGGCTCAATCCGCTTACCGATGACGCCTTCAAGCTCTCGCGCTGGCGTACCGCCGAGACCCTGATCCGCCTGGATGACAACAACGATCCGCAGCCGTTTCTCGCAACCGAGTGGGAACAGCTCGACGAGCGCACCTGGCGCTTCGAGATTCGTGACGATGTGACCTTTCATGACGGCACGTCGCTCACCGTCGAACAGGTGGTACACGCGCTGACGGCGGCCACCAACGCCGTACCGCGGCCACGCATTCTCGATGGCGTGAAGATGACCATCGAGGCCGACGGCGACAACGCCGTGCGGGTGCAGACCGAACACGCCGATCCGCTGGTGCCCAATCGACTCTCCAGCCCGCAGCTGGCCATCATGGCGGCGAAGGCCTACGGCGAAAACGGTCGGGTCAACCCGATCGAGGCCGGCACCGGGCCGTTCGTATTAAAGGAGATCAACGGCACCCAGAGCGCCCGGCTGGATCGTTATGACGGCTACTGGGGCGAGCGCGCCGAGCTTGCCGGCATCGACGCCGACTACGTGCCCGACGGCACCGCCCGTGCCGCGGCGCTGCGCACCGGCACCGCCGATGTGGTCGAGGCCGTGCCGGTCTCCCAGGTCGCGCTGGTTGACCCGGAGCTGGTTCACGAGGTGCCGATGCCGCGCACCAATACGCTCTATCTCAATACCGACCGCGGCGTGTTCAGCGATTCAGGGATGCGCGTCGCGGCGCGCGAGGCAATCGACCGGGCGGCCATCGTCAGAACGGTCTATGAAGGACGCGCCGATGAGGCGCGTGGTCTGCTGGGACCGGCGCTGGCCTGGGCCGACGGTCTGCGCTCGCCGATCGAGGGCCGTGCCGATGCCGCCGACCCGGGCGGCGCCGACATTACGCTGGGGACCTTCACCGACCGGGCCGAGCTGCCGGAAGTGGCGGTACTGCTGGAGCAGCAGCTCGAGGCGGCCGGCTTCACGGTCCATCAGGAAGTGCGCCAGTACGCCCACATCGAATCCGACATGCTTTCCGGGGCGTTTGACGCCGTGATCCTGTCGCGCGCCACCATGCTCGATTCCGGTGACCCGGTCGCCTACATGTTCAGCGACTTCGCCTGCGAGGGCTCCTTCAACATTGCCCAGCTCTGCGACCCGGCGGTCGATGAGGCGCTCGCCCGCGCCGCCGATCTGCCCACCGGCGACGAGCGCCGTCAGGCGATCATCGATGCCGAGGCCGCCATCCTGAGAACCGATGCCGCCGTGCCGATGCTGCACGAGCGCGTCATTCAGGGGGAAGCGACGCGGGTATTGGACGCCGTGCGTGACCCGCGCGAGCGCGAGCTGATCTCCGAGCACACGCGCCTTGACGGCGCGGTACAGTAAGGCGCCGGTGATGCACACTTCCGGGGCCGTTATCGCCCGTCCGCCCGTGCTGGCCGCGCGCCTGCGCCTTCTGGTGCCCACGCTGTCGCGTCTGGTGACGCTGGCCAGCGTGGTGGTGCTGGTGGGGCTGTTGCCTTGGCTATCCGGTCGTGATCCGGCGCTGAGCATCCTGCGCGCCCGCGCGGGGGATCAGAACCCGACACCGGAGGCGCTGGCCGCCATCCGCACCCAGCTTGGGCTCGACATGGGCCCGTGGGAGAAGCTTGGAGACTGGCTCTGGGGGCTGATGCACGGCGATGCGGGCCTGTCGTGGATCTCCGGCGGGCCGGTATTGCCCGGCATGCTTCAGGCCACCGGCGTGTCACTGACGCTGATGTTCGGCGCCCTGCTGGTGGCGCTGGTGACCACCGTATTGCTGTGCGTGACGGCGGTGCGTCGCGGCCTGCTGGGCGAGCCGGCACCGACCTCCGGTGCGCTGGGGGCGACGCTTACGGCGCTGCCGGAGTTTCTGCTCGCCGCCATCCTGCTGGTCATTTTCGCCGCCGGGCTCAACTGGCTGCCGCCCTATGGCTGGGGTGCGCCGCGCCACATGGTACTGCCGGCGCTGGCACTCGGGCTGCCGGCCGGGGGCCTGCTGGGGCGGCTGTTCAGCGATGGCCTGACCGCCAGTTTCTCCGAGCGCTGGGTGGCGACCTGGCACGTGGCGGGCTTCACGCGCCGGCGCATTGCCCTCGCCGTGCTCAAGCGCACCCTGCCCAGTCTGCTGCCTCAGGTGGGGCTGGTGATCGTCGGGCTGACCGGCGGCGCGATTGCCGTCGAGCAGGTGTTCTCGATTCCGGGGCTGGGGCGCGCCACGCTGGGCGCGGCCTCGGCGCAGGATCTGCCGGCGCTGCAGACCGGCATTTTGCTGCTGCTGGCGATTGCCGTGGTGCTCGGCGGTGCGGCGGGCCTTGGCCGCACGCTGCTGCTGGGGCGCACCCTGCGCGCCGGCGCCATGCCGGTGACCCATCATGAGCACCATCACGGGCGCTGGCAGTGGCTGGTGCCGGCCGTGGTGGCGCTGCTGCTGGTGATCATCATCGTTGCCGGCATGGGTCGTGACCCGCTCACCTCGAACTATCTTCGCCTGCAGACGCCGAGCCTTGATCTGCCGCTGGGCGCCGATGGTACCGGACGCGATATTCTCGCCCGCGTCAGTCACGGCGCGCTTTCCACCATGGGCATGGCGCTGGTGGTGGTCAGTATCACCTTCGTACTGGGGGTTCTGATCGGGCTGATGCCGCGTCTGGCCGCCGGGCCCATCGAGGTCACCAACGCCACCCCACCGGTAATTGCCGGGCTGGTCGTGGCCGGACTCATGGGGCCGAGTGCCGGCGGCGCCATTATGGCCGTCACGCTGGTGAGCTGGGCACCGCTGGCGGCCCATACCGCGGCGCTGGTGACCGAAGTGCAGGGCCAGGCGCACGTGCGCATCACGCCCATGCTGGGGGTGGGTCGCGTGCGCCTTCTCACCCGCTACGTGCTGCCGGCAGTCATCGGTCCTGTCTTTCGCCACGCCATGCTGCGCCTGCCCGGCATCGCGCTGGCGCTGGCCGCGCTGGGCTTTCTGGGTCTGGGGCCGCGTCCGCCGGCGCCGGAGTGGGGGTTGCTTTTGGCCGAGGGCATTCCCTATCTGGAGCGCGCCCCCTGGGCGGTACTGGTCCCGGCACTGGCGCTGGTGCTGATGTCGGTACTGGCCGTGTCGCTGTCGAGTCTCTGGCGGCGTGGCTGAAAACGCCTGGATGGAAACAACAAGGGCGCCCCTCATGTGAGGGGCGCCTTTTTAATGGGTCACGATTGGTCGGCACTTGAAAAGCTGGCCGAACAGATCGCGTAGAGGTCATCGGCCCTGGACGCAGCCTGCAAAAAACAAAAACTTACCAGGTTTCGCTTAAGGTGATCGAAACGGCACAAAACATTTCACTGTCTTTATTAGCATGTTCTTGCTTTAAAAAAATACCGATAACGCAGGGATTTATGACAAATAAAGGGCAACGAATCGAGTGGATCGATGCGGCAAAGGGCGCATGTATCCTTGCCGTGATCCTCTATCACTTCAATATCTTCATCTATCAGGGCGTTCACGAAGGACACGCCATTGCCACGGTATGGAACATCGGTATTTCGGCACTGAAACCGCTGCGAATGCCGCTGTTCTTTTTAATCTCCGGCTATCTGGCCAGCACCGGTATTACCCGCCGCAGCTGGGGGCGGATCAGAACCAAAAAGATTGCCTCTCTTTTGTGGGTGTACGTGCTTTGGTCGGTTATTTACTGGGCCGCGGTATCGCATCTGCTGCCTGCCAATCCGTGGCACGACAGCAGCTTCGATGCCGGGCTGACTCTGCCGCTTCTGCTGGAGCGCATGCTCACTGCCAATATCTCGCTGTGGTACCTGTACGCGCTGGTGCTCTATTTCGTGCTGGCCAAGGCGCTGCGATCTGCCGTCTTGGCGATCGGGCTGGGGGCACTGGCCAATATCGCCATGTACTTTGTCATTGACCCCGAAAACTGGGGCATGCGCAGCCTGATCGGCTATTTTGTCTTCTTTGCGCTGGGCGCCTACGCAAAAGACATCATTACCACGCATTACTCGGCGTTCAATCTGAAGCGTTTCGTCGTCACGACAGCACTAACGCTTGGTGGGCTGGCCACGGCCAGTCGCTTCAGCGCTCTGACAGCCCCGGGGGTGGAGATGCTGCTGGGGCTTGTGATGGTGTCGACGGTGATCGACCTGTTTGCTCTGGCCTGCCGGCATATCAACATGGAGTATCTGTGCATGATCGGTCGGCAGACGCTGCCCATCTATGTCATGCACCGATTAATGCTGCGCTTTATTTCGCCCTATGTGCCGGAGACCGTGAACGTGTTCCTGCTGGCGGTGGAACCCATTATTGCCACCGTGGCCGTCGCGGCCGCCTGTCTGTTTATCTATCACGCTTTGCTGCGTATCAGAGGCGGGCGGGCACTGTTCACCATGCCCCATACCCTGCGCCGCGTGGCCTATCGCAGCGGGGTTTTGAGGCCGGTCTGAGAACCGCACGGTAAAAGGCCATGACATGAAAAGGCGCCCCTCATCGAGGGGCGCCTTTTTTGGGTCCTGCACAGCAAGTCTGTCAGTCAGGCACTTGCAGCCCTGCTGCTTTTGACACCTGCCCGATCAGGAGGATTTTCCGACCGGTTCCTGCACGCTGTCGTTGCCCTCCCCGTCGAGCCATTTAACGTGATGCATGCGCCGCACCACCACGAACTCGTCGCGGTTGGAGCCGACGGTGCCGTAGTAGTTGAAGCTGTAGGAGAGCTGCGCGTAGCCGCCGATCATGTGCGTGGGCTTGGGGCACACGCGGGTGACCGAGTTGTGGATGCCGCCGCGGGTACCGCTGATCTCCGAGCCCGGTACGTTCACGATCCGCTCCTGGGCGTGATACATCATCGCCATGCCGGTCTTGACCCGCTGGCTGACCACGGCGCGCGCGGCAATCGAGCCGTTGGCGTTGTAGAGCTCGATCCAGTCGTTGTCGGCCACGCCCAGCGATTTGGCATCGTCTTCGGAGAGCCACACGATCGGCCCGCCGCGGGAGAGCGTGAGCATCAAAAGGTTATCCGAGTAGGTGGAGTGGATGCCCCACTTCTGGTGCGGGGTGATCCAGTTGAGCACCCGCTCGGGGTTCTGGTTGCCATCCGGGCGCTTGACCCCGGCCATCGCCGCGCGGGTGTCGATCGGCGGACGATAGGTCAAAAGGCTCTCGCCGAAGGCGCGCATCCAGGCGTGATCCTGATAGAACTGCTGACGACCGCTCAGGGTGCGCCACGGGATCAGCTCGTGGACGTTGGTGTAGCCGGCGTTGTAGGAGACGTGCTCATCCTCGAGCCCTGACCAGGTGGGGCTGGAGATGATCTTGCGCGGCTGGGCCACCACATCGCGAAAGCGAATCTTCTCCTCATGCTTGGGCAGCGCCAGATGGGCGTGTTCGCGTCCGGTGATTCTGGACAGTGCCTCCCAGGCGCGCACCGCCACCTTGCCGTTGGTCTCCGGGGCCAGGGTCAGAATCATCTCGGCGGCATCGATGGCGCTGTCGATGATCGGGCGCCCCTTCGCCGGGCCTTCGGACTTGCAGCGGTTGAGCTTGCCGAGCAGGTCGATCTCGGGGCCGGTGGGCCAGCTGATGCCCTTGCCGCCGTTGCCGAGCGTGTCGAGCAGCGGCCCGATCGAGGTAAAGCGCTCATAGGTGGCCGGGTAGTCGCGCTTGACCGCGATCAGATTGGGCATGGTGCGCCCGGGGATGGGGTCGCACTCGCCGCGCTTCCAGTCGCGCACGTCCACCTGCGCCAGTTCCCCCGGGGAGTCGTGCTGCATGGGCTGGGTGACCAGGTCGGTCTCCTCGCCCAGATGCCCCACGCAGACTCTTGAGAAGGCTTTCGCGATGCCCTTGTAGATCTCCCAGTCGCTGCGGGACTCCCAGGCGGGGTCGGTGGCCGCGGTGAGCGGGTGGATGAAGGGGTGCATATCCGAGGTGTTGAGATCGTCCTTCTCGTACCAGGTGGCCGTGGGCAGCACCACGTCGGAGTAGAGACAGGTGGTCGACATGCGAAAATCGAGGGTTACCAGCAGGTCGAGCTTGCCCTCGGGGGCCTCGTCGCGCCACTGCACCTCTTCCGGCAGGGCGCCGCCCATTTCGCCGAGATCCTTGCCCTGCAGCCCGTGGGTGGTGCCCAGCAGGTACTTGAGCATGTACTCGTGGCCCTTGCCGGAGCTGCCCAGCAGGTTGGAGCGCCACACGAACAGGTTGCGCGGGAAGTTCTGCGGGTTGTCCGGCTCCTCGGCGGCAAAGCGCAGCTCGCCACTCTTGAGCTGATTGACCACGTAGTCGTTGAGCCCCTGACCGGCGGCCTCGGCGGCACCGGCCAGGCGCAGCGGGTTGGTGCCCAGCTGCGGGGCGGACGGCAGCCAGCCCATGCGCTCGGCGCGCACGTTGAAGTCGATCAGGCTGCCGGAATAGTCCTCGCGGCGGGCCAGCGGCGAGAGCAGGTCCTTGATCTCGACCTTTTCAAAGCGCCACTGGCTGGAATGGTTGTAGAAAAACGAGGTGCCGTTCATCTGACGCGGCGGGCGGTTCCAGTCCAGCCCGAACGCCAGCGGCAGCCAGCCGGTCTGCGGGCGCAGCTTCTCCTGACCCACGTAGTGGGCCCAGCCGCCGCCGGTCTGACCGATACAGCCGCACAGGATCAGCATGTTGATCAGACCCCGGTACTGCATGTCCATGTGGTACCAGTGGTTGAGCCCGGCCCCGACGATGATCATCGAGCGGCCGTGGGTCTTGTCGGCGTTGTCGGCAAACTCGCGCGCCAGCCGGGTGACCTGAGCGGCCGGAACGCCGGTGATCGCTTCCTGCCAGACCGGCGTATAGGGGCGCATCTGGTCGATCGAGGTGGCGCCGTCATCCTCGCTGCCTTCCAGTGTCAGGCCCTGATCGATGCCGTAGTTGGCCACCATCAGGTCAAAGACCGTCACCGCCAGCACCTGGCGGCCGTCGGCCAGGCTCAGGCGTTTGGCCGGCAGGTTGTGATAGAGCACGTCATTGCCATCGACGTGGTTGAAGTAGTCATGACGGATGTGACCGAAGTAGGGGAAGCCGACCCGTGCCACCTCATCATGGGCGGGGACCAGCGACAGGCGCAGGTGGATGTCGGCGCCGTCGGCGTCGCGCTGCTCCAGGTTCCAGCGGCCCTTGCCGGCTTCGCTTTCGCCCCAGCGAAAGCCGATCGAGCCGCGCGGTACGACCAGCTGGTCGCGGGTTTCGTCCCAGCCGACCGTTTTCCACTCGGGGTTGTTGTCCTGACCCAGCGCCTCATCAAAGTCGGCGGCGCGCAGCTGGCGGCCGGGCACGAAGCTGCCGTCTTCCCGCGCTTCCAGCTCGACCAGCATCGGCATGTCGGTGTAGTGACGCACGTAGTTGGTGAAGTATTCGCTGGGCCGCTCGAGGTAGAACTCTTTCAGGATGACGTGGCCCATTGCCATGCCGAGCGCCGAGTCGGTGCCCTGGGTGGGGCTGAGCCACTCGTCACAGAGCTTGGCGACTTCGGCGTAGTCCGGGGTGATGGCGACCGTCTTGGTGCCCTTGTAGCGCACCTCGGTGAAAAAGTGCGCATCCGGGGTACGGGTCTGGGGGACGTTGGAGCCCCAGGCGATGATGTAGCTCGAGTTGTACCAGTCGGCGGATTCCGGCACGTCGGTCTGCTCGCCCCAGGTCTGCGGGCTGGCCGGCGGCAGGTCGCAGTACCAGTCATAAAACGACAGGCACACCCCGCCGATCAGTGACAGATACCGGGCGCCGGCGGCGTAGGAGACCATCGACATGGCCGGGATCGGCGAAAAACCGGTGATGCGGTCCGGGCCGTACTGTTTGGCGGTGTAGACGTTGGACGCCGCCACCAGGGTCTGCATCTCCTCCCAGTCGGCGCGCACAAAGCCGCCCATGCCGCGAATTTTTTTGTACTGCGCGGTTTTGGTCGGGTCTTCGACGATCGAGGCCCAGGCATCGACCGGGTCCGGATGGGTTTCGAGCGCCTCGCGCCACAGCCGGATCAGCGCCTTGCGCACCAGCGGGTACTTGAGCCGGTTGGCGCTGTAGAGATACCAGGAGTAGCTCGCCCCGCGCGGGCAGCCTCGGGGCTCATGGTTGGGCAGGTCCGGACGGGTGCGCGGATAGTCGGTCTGCTGGGTCTCCCAGGTGACCAGGCCATTTTTGACGTAGATCTTCCAGCTGCACGAACCCGTGCAGTTCACCCCGTGGGTGGAGCGCACCACCTTGTCGTGCTGCCAGCGGGCGCGATAGCCGTTTTCCCACTCGCGGCTCTCCTCGCGCAGCTCGCCGTGGCCGCCGGCGAAGGGCGCGCGGATCTTTTTCATGTACTGCAGTCGGTCGAGAAAGTAACTCATGGGTCAGTCTCCTTGGGCGTGCCTAGCAGGGGGCCGGGGCGTTACGACGGGCGTAATACCACCAGGTCAGTGCCATGCAGCTGAGATAGAAGAAAATGAAGCCGTAAAGGGCCGGCGCCACGCTGCCGGTCATGTCGGTGGCGGTGCCGTAGGCCTTGGGGATAAAGAAGCCACCGTAGGCGGCAATCGCCGAGATGAAGCCGAGCACGGCGGCGGATTCGCGATTGGCCTCGGTACGCACCTGATCGAGCTGGTCGTCGCCCAGGGCGTTGCGGCGCTGATTGAAGAAGATGACCGGCACCATGCGATAGGTAGAGCCGTTGCCGATGCCGGTGGCCACGAACAGCACCATGAACATCGCAAAGAAGCCGAGGAAGCTGCCGCCCTGGCCCTGCTCGGGCAGGCAGGCCAGTACCCCGAACACGCCCAGCGCCATCAGCGCGAAGTTCCACAGCGTCACCCGTGCACCGCCCAGCCGGTCGGAAAGCATGCCGCCCAGCGGGCGGGCGAGTGCCCCGACCAGCGGCCCCAGAAAGGCGTAACGGGTGGGATCGACGGCCGGGAACAGCATGTTGG
Source organism: Kushneria halocnemicola (assembly GCF_965650455.1). GTDB lineage: Bacteria > Pseudomonadota > Gammaproteobacteria > Pseudomonadales > Halomonadaceae > Kushneria. The sequence continues at coordinate 2,890,095 of NZ_OZ287968.1, read as the reverse complement.
AGAGCAGCGGAAAGCCCGCGGCAAAGCCGATGAAGCTGCCAAAGGTGCCCAGATACAGCCAGCTCATCAGCCAGTTGTGCAGCCGCTTGAAGATCACCGCCTGATCGCGGAAGGAGGATTTCGCCGAGGCGATGTCGTTCATGCCGAACCAGGCGGCGAGTGCGGCGATAACAATCAAGGGCACCCAGATCAAGGCGGCGTTTTGCAGCCACACCGGATCGCCGGCGTGTACGCCCTGCTGGGTGATCAGCGGGTCACCGGCCAGCGGACCCAGCGCGCTGGTGGCAATCACCAGCGGGCCGATCAGCTGCAGCGCCGAGACCCCCAGGTTGCCCAAGCCCGCGTTGAGGCCCATGGCGGTGCCCTTTTTGGCCTGCGGGTAGAAAAAGCTGATGTTGGCCATGCTGGAGGCGAAGTTGCCGCCGCCGAAGCCGCACAGAAGCGCCAGGATCAGCATCACGCTGTAGGGGGTATCCGGGTTCTGCACCGCCATCCCGATCCACAGACACGGCAGCAGCAGTGACGCGGTCGAAATGGCCGTCCAGCGCCGCCCGCCGAAGATCGGCACCATGAAGCTGTAGAAGATGCGAAGGGTTGCGCCGGACAGCGACGGCAGCGCGGCCAGCCAGAACAGCTGGTTGGGGCTGTAGCCAAAGCCGAGCTGTGGCATGCGCACCACCAGGATGCTCCAGATCGACCACACCGCAAAGGCCAGCAGCAGGTTGGGAATCGAGATCCACAGGTTGCGCCGGGCAATGCGGGCGCCCGTGGTCTGCCAGAAGGTCTCGTCTTCCGGGTGCCACTCGTTAAGTACCAGCGAGCGGGGCGCGGCAAGCTCCGGCAGGTCGGTGCTGCGCGGTGTCCTGCCCCAGCTCTTGTTGTCGGCGCGGTTGATGGCGTAGTGCATCCACGCAAGGGCTGCGATCACCACCACAAACAGCAGCATGAAGCAGCTCTGCCAGATGCCCACCACGTCGTTGAGCATGCCGAAGGTCAGCGGCAGCAAAAAGCCGCCCAGCCCGCCGACCATGCCGACCACGCCACCCACCGAGCCGACATGATCCGGGTAGTAGACCGGAATGTGCTTGAACACCGCCGCCTTGCCCAGCGACATGAAAAACCCGAGCACGAAGATCAGCACGATAAACAGTGACAGCGGCGTGCCCAGTGAAAAGCCGACTTCACCGCGGACGCCATCGACCACGAACCGGCTCGGCGGATAGCTCAGCACCAGCAGGCACAGCGCCGAGACGCCCAGCGTCCAGTACATCACCCGGCGGGCGCCGATGCGGTCCGACATCACGCCGCCCAGAATGCGGAAAAGAGAGGCCGGCACCGAGTAGAGCGCGGCCACCATGCCGGCCGCGGCGATGCCCAGACCGTAGACTTCCATCAGGTAGTGGGGCAGCCACAGGGCCAGCGCCACGAAGCCGCCGAAGACAAAGAAGTAGTACAGCGAGAAGCGCCACACGCGCATCTCGGCAAGCGGCGCCAGCTGGGCCTTCAGCGGTGCCGGCGCACGGCGCTGGGCGTGCTGCGGATCTTCCTTGGCCAGAAACCAGAACGCCACGCCGGCCAGCGCCAGCACGGTGGCATAGACCAGCGCCGTGCCCTGCCAGCCCATCGCCAGCAGCAGGAAGGGGGCGGCGAAGTTGGTGATGGCGGCACCCACGTTGCCGGCACCGAAAATCCCCAGCGCCGTGCCCTGCTTGCCGGCACTGTACCAGGCCGAGGTGTAGGCGACCCCGACGATGAAGCCGCCGCCGGCCAGCCCCACGCCGAGGGCGGCCAGCAGCAGCATGGCGTAGCTGTTGGCAAAGGTAAGCAGGTAGACGCAGGCGGCGCTGACCAGCATGAGCAGGCTGAACACCCGGCGCCCGCCGAAGCGGTCGGTCCAGATGCCCAGCAGCAGTCGGCTGATGGAGCCGGTGAGCACCGGGGTGGCCATCAAAAGCCCGAGCTGCGTATCGGACAGCCCGAACTCCTGCTTGAGACGGACCCCGATGATGGAAAAGATCGTCCAGACCGCGAAGCACAGCGTGAAGGCCAGCGTCGAGAGACCCAGTGCGCGCTGCTGCTGCGAGCGTGGGGGGGATGCGGTGTCTGCGCTCATGATGGTGCCCTCTTTGCCCTGGTAATGGCGTTGGGGCTACTGTGCGCGAGATGGCGCGAGCGCTTTTGATCGTTGTCAAAATAGATTCGTCAAAATAGCGTTAAATCAGGGTGTTATCTCATTGGCGATAGTGACCGACGCACGCGCAGGTCACTGAAGGAAAAGCCCTTTAAGGACGCATCTACCTCCCTGGAGGTAGACAGGTTGCACAGGAGAACGCCATGGGGGTATTCACCCGGTTTGTGCCTTCTCATTACGCCCTGAGCCTCACGCTGGGGCTGATTCTGGCGGGGGTGTCGCTGCTGGCGCTGGGCGGGATGGTGGCCAGCGGCTGGCTGGCGGACACGGCGCGCCATGATGCTCGGGTGATCAATCAGGCCGGCTCGCTGCGCATGCAGACCTGGCGGCTGATGGCGCAGGCGCCCACCGCTGACCCCGCCCGGTGGCGCACGCTGCTACACGGCATCGATGACACCTGGCAACATCTTGACGAGGCGGTGCGCCGCGAATACGACGATGACGTGGCAGAGCACCTGGGGCCCCTGCGGCGTGAATGGATCAACACTCTGGGCCCGGCCATGCGCACGCCCGAGCAGGCCGCGCGCGTCGATTCCGCTCGTATTGCCGCGCACGTCAGCGATCTGGACGCGCTGACCGGTGAGCTGCAAACGCTGGCCGAGGCGCGGATTACCCGCCTTCGTGCCCTGCAGGTGGTGCTGCTTTTGCTCACCCTGCCGCTGATCGGCTGGGGGGCATATCAGCTCCACTGCCACGTGCGCCGCCCGCTCGGCCGGTTGCTGGGCGTGATCGAGGCGCTGCGCGGCGGCGATCTCCAGGTCCGCAGTGGCTACTGGCGCAACGACGAGATCGGGCTGCTGGCGGCCACCATCGATGATATGGCCGGTCAGCTCGATCTGTTCTACTGCCGTCTCAACGATCAGGTCGAGGACCGCAGTCACCGGCTCGAGCAGAGCCATCTGGCGCTGACGCTGTTGTATGACAACGCGCGCTATCTGGCCACGACGCCACCGGATGCCATTGACCCCGAGCAGGCGCTGCGCCCCTTCGAGGCGCTGATGGCCCCGGCAGAACTGACCCTGCTGCCCCACCAGGACGACGGGGAAGACGATGCCGGCGCCTGGCGCTTCCCCCTGCAGGGCGATGCAGAGACGCCGCTGGTGCTGGTGGCCCGGCTGCCCGGCGGGGCGCCGCTGCCGGGCTGGAAGGGGCGGATCTGTGAGACGCTGGCCGATCATCTGGGGGCGGCGCTGGCGCTGCGTGCCCAGGGGCGCCACCGGCGTCGGCTGGCGCTGATGGACGAACGCGCCGTGATCGCCCGCGAGCTGCATGATTCCCTGGCGCAGTCGCTGAGCTATCTCAACATTCAGGCCCTGCGGCTGGCCCGCGCCCTGCCGGACACTACCGACAGCGACGCCCCGGCCATTCTCGGCGAGCTGCGCGAGGGCATCGATCAGGCCTACCGCCAGCTGCGCGAGCTGCTGGTCACCTTTCGCCTGCGCCTGACCGAGCACGGCATAAACGCCGCCGTGCAGGCCACGATTGAAGAGTTTACCGAGCGCGGTGCGCTGGCGATCGACACCACGCTTGCGATTGGCGATGACGTCCTCTCCCCCGATGCGGAGCTGCATCTGGTGCAGATTCTGCGCGAAGCGCTGGCCAATGTGGTCCAGCACGCCCGGGCGCAACGGGTCACGGTGACCCTGATCGATCAGGGGGGCTGCATCGGTCTGGCGATCGAGGATGACGGGGTGGGCCTGCCCGAGCACCCCACCCGCACGCATCACTACGGCACCATCATCATGGAAGAGCGCGCCCGCAGTCTGGGCACCACGCTGACGCTGGCCCGGCGCGAGGCAGGCGGCACGCGGGTAGCACTGAGCTTTATCAATGGGGCCACCTCTCAGGAGACACCGCAGGATGAATAATCACGACATGAGCCCTGACGACATGAGCCACCGGGCGACGCCACGCGGCGTACTGGTGGTGGATGATCACCCGCTCTTTCGACGCGGCGTGCAGCAGCTTCTGGCCATGAGTGCGTCGCTTTCTCTTGCAGGCGAGGCCGACAGCGGCGCCGGGGCGCTGGATTTCTGTACCCGTCATGTCCCGGATCTGATCCTGCTGGACATGAAGATGGCGGGCATGGACGGCATCGAGACGCTGACCCGGCTGCGCGAGGCGGGCGTGGCGGTACCGATCGTGATGCTGACCGTCTCCGAGGCGCAGGACGACGTGCTGGCCGCGATTCGCGCCGGTGCCAGCGGCTATCTTTTGAAGGACACCGCGCCGGAAGAACTGCTGGCGGCCATCGAGGCACTCGATGAGCAGGAGGACGCCTTTGATCCGCGGCTGATGGGGCTTTTGACCCGGGCGCTGCGCGAGCCGGCCCCCGGCCCCGAGGCACTGGTGGCCCGTCTCACCCGGCGCGAGCGCGACATTCTGCGCCTGATCGCGCGCAGCTACGCCAACAAGGAGATCGGCCGACGCCTGGACATCAGCGAGGGCACGGTCAAGGTCCACGTGCGTCACCTGCTCAAGAAAATGGGCATGCGCACCCGCACCGAGGCGGCCGTCTGGGCGGCTCAGGAAGGCTGGAAATAGCGCTGGAAACAGGTGCGGGGCTGGTCAGATCCTGCGCGCCCGGCTAGTCTGGCGGGCCCTATCGTGTGACTGGAGCGCTTTTCATGCTGAAACCGTTACTGCGCGGCTGCCTGCTGGCGCTGGCGCTGCCGCTGCTCTCTCCCCTGGCGCTGGCCGATGCCGACCACCCCCATGTCGAGATCATGACCGGTCAGGGCAACATCGAGCTGGAGCTTGACGCCACCGCGGCGCCCAACACGGTAGAGAACTTTCTGCGCTACGTGGAAGATGACTTCTATCAGGGCACCGTGTTCCACCGCGTCATCGACGGTTTCATGATCCAGGGCGGCGGCATGACCGCCGACATGGCGACCAAAGAGACCCATGACCCCATCGCGCTGGAAGAGAGCGGACTCAAGAACACCCGCGGCACCATCGCCATGGCGCGGACCGGCCAGCCGGATTCGGCCACCAGCCAGTTTTTCATCAACCTGGTCGACAACCAGGCGCTGGATTACCGCAATCTCTACGAGCCCGGCTATACCGTCTTCGGCCACGTGGTCTCGGGCATGGACGTGGTCGATGCCATTGCCGGCGCGCCCACCACGAAAAAAGGCCCGCACGCCGACGTGCCGCGCGAGCCGATCACCATCGAAGGGGTCCGACGGCTGGACTGAGGCCTTCTCGTCTTCGATGACATGACAACGGCCCCGGCCACCCTCTCGGGTGGCCGGGGCCGTTTGATGCTGGACGCATGATCGATTAATCAGTGCAGTTGACCGGAGGGGCCAAAGTACTCGAAATGGCGATGCGATGTATCGACACCCAGCGCGGCCAGTTCGCGGTCGATATCGCGCATGAAGCCGGTGGGGCCGGTGAAATAGCAGCTCGGCGTGGCCTCGCGCGGCAGGTAGTCTGCCAGCAGGGCGCGATCGATGAGACCCTGATGGCGCTGGCCGTCGCGGGTGACCGGCTCGCTGTAGACGTAGCGATAGACGAGCTGACTGCCATATTGTTCGGCCATTGCCTTCAGGTGCTCATGAAAGGCATGAACGCGGGCGTTGCGGGCCGCATGCAGGTAAATGACCTGACGCCCGGCCTCAAGGGCCTGGGCCATGAGTGACAGCATCGGCGTCTGACCGACACCGGCGCTGATCAGCATGACCGGGGCGTCGCGCTCATCGAGCACCATCTCGCCCACCGGGGCCAGTAGTCTGACGTGATCGCCCACGTTGACATGATCGTGCAGGTGCTGACTGGCGCGGCCCTGGCCTTCGCGCTTGACCGAGATGCGATAGACGTCATCCCCCGGATTGGAGGTCAGGCTGTACTGGCGCAGGGCCTGCTCACCGTCGATCTCGAGCGACACGCCCAGATACTGCCCGGCCTGAAAGGTGCGTACCGGCTGATCATCGAGTGGCTTGAAGTAAAACGACACGATCTCTTCGCTTTCCACCACGCGATCGGCCAGGTAAAAGTCGCGCTCGCCGCGCCAGCCACCCGGGGCGGCTTCAAGCGCCTGATAGGTGTTCTCCTCGGCGGCGATCAACCGATCGGCAAACTCCCAGTAGAGCCCGCTCCAGGCGTCAAAAATCTCGGGGGTGACGGCATCCCCCAGCACCTCGCCGATCGCCGACATCAGACATTCGGCAACGATGGCGTACTGATCGGGCTGCAGATTGATCGCCACGTGCTTGTTGACGATCGGTCGCATGAGCGCCTCGAGCGCCTCGGGGTCCTGACGGTTGAGCGCGTAGGCCACCACCGACCGGGCCAGCGCCCGGGGCTGCTCGCCGGTCTGCTGATGGCGCATGTTGAACATCGAACGCACGTGCGGATAGCGCTCGAACATCAGCGGATAAAAGGTGGCGGCGATGGTTTCGGCGTTTTCGGCCACGACCGGGGCGGTGGCGCTGATGACTTCAAGCTGCTTTTCGTTGAGCATGACGCGCTCCTGGCGACAGGTGAGCAATATGAGGCACCTTTCATATCGCAATTGTCGTGCCATACCATGCCAGCCGCGACAGCCTGCCACACCCGAATCGCTGCAGGGCCCGTGTGTGGCGCCGCGCATGACTTCTGCCGGGCATGTCACGCTGGCAGGAAAGATGTCGTCATGGTCATAATGACCACGATCAGGCCCGTCAAAATGACCCCACGACCGTCGGAGTGTCGATATGACCATCTTTTCAAGAGCGCTGCGGGAGCTGCTGGCGGCGCTGAGTGATGGCAAGAGTCCGGAGACACTGCACCCGCAGTGGTCCCGCGTGCTGGCCGCGCTGGTAGGCAACTATCCGGCCGATGCCAGCACGCTGATGGTCAGCGTCGAGGGCGGGCTGCAGCCGGTCGCGGTGCTGGGCATGGGCAGCGAGGTGTGCGGCCGGCGCTTTCAGCTGGAGGCGCATCCAAGGCTGGCCGCGATTGCCGCCCATCCGCAGGTCTGTCGCTTCCCGCGCGACTGCACCTTGCCGGACCCCTTTGACGGCCTGATCGATGCCGATCTCACCCACGTGCACGACTGCATGGGTGTGGCCCTGCGCGACGGCGACCGGCTTCTGGGCATGCTGACACTCGATGCGCTGGTGCCCGATCAGATGGCGGACATCGATGACGACGAACTGATGGCGGCGGCCGAGCTTTTGGCCACCTGCCTGCGCCTGACCGGCCAACTCGAGGACACCCGTTCGCGGCTCAATCAGGTGCTCTCACCGGAAGAGAGCGCGCCGCTGCGCTCTCCCGGCTGGCACAGCCCGGCCATGGCCCGACTGTATGAGAGCATGGCGCTGGTGGCGCCCACCGATCTGAGCGTGCTGCTGCACGGCGAGACCGGCGTGGGCAAGGAGCGGCTGACGCGCTATCTGCATGAACGCTCGCGGCGCTGCAACGGCCCGCTGGTCAAGGTCAACTGCGCCACGCTGCCTGAATCGCTGATCGAAAGTGCGCTCTTTGGTCACCGGCGCGGCGCCTTTTCCGGCGCCAGTCGCGACCACCGCGGCCATTTCGCCATGGCCGATGGCGGCACCCTGATGCTTGACGAGATCGGCGAGCTGCCGCTCTCCCAGCAGCCGCGGCTGCTGCGCGTACTCCAGGAAGGCGAGATCCAGCCGCTGGGCAGCGACCAGCCCATCAAGGTGGATGTGCGCCTGATCGCCGTGACCAATCGCGATCTGGCCGCGGAAGTGGCCGCCGGGCGCTTTCGCGAGGATCTTTATCACCGGCTGAGCGTTTTCCCGCTGCGTATTCCGCCGCTGCGCGAGCGTCGCGAGGATATCCTGCTGCTGGCCGGGCACTTTCTGGAAGATAACCGGGTGCGCCTGGGGCTTGCCAACCTGCGGCTGGACATCAGCGCCGAACAGGTCCTGCTCGCCTGGCACTGGCCCGGCAACGTGCGCGAGCTTGAACATACCCTGAGCCGCGCCGCCCTGCGTGCGATGGGCGAGACGCGCCCGGAATCGCGCCGATCGGCGGTGGTACGCATCGATGCGGGGCATCTGGATCTGCCGGTCGAGAAATCTCCGGACCGGGCCGCGCCGGCAGCAGATGGCTTATCCACACCCCTTCGCTCGCCACCGGCTGTGGATAATACCCTCTCTCTGCGGGAGGCCACCGACACCTTTCAACGCCATCACATCGAGCAGGTGCTCACCGCGCATGAGGGCAACTGGGCTGCCACTGCTCGCGCGCTGGACATGGACAGCGCCAACCTGCACCGTCTCGGGCGCCGGCTGGGACTCAAGTAAACGAGGTGCCGTGACGCGAAACGATGATGTTTCACGTGAAACATGGTGCTCGGCAGGCCAGCTATTCAAGAAACCGGGCGGCCTGAATAAAAGCGTTCGCCGCCGGTGTTGCCCGGTGTGTGGCCAGCATCAGCTCAAACTCGCTGTCACCGCCTGATATCGAACAGTAGCGGATTCGATCGCTTCTAAAGCCCCGCATGCTTTCCGGCACGATGGACACACCGGCCCCCACCGCTACCAGCGAGAGTACGGCATGCATGCCGTGTGCTTCCTGGGCGATATTCGGCACGAATCCGGCATTGGCGCACAGGCGAAAGACCTGAAGGCAGAAGCCGCGACCTTCCGCCATCGGCCAGAGAATAAAGGGTGCTTCGGCCAGTTCGTGAAGGGCGGGCTCACCCTCCAGCGCCAGCGGATGATCCGCCGGCAGAGCCAGGCAGAGACGATCCCGATCAAAGGCCGAGAGATTAAGGTCGTCGGCCTCACTCAAGGGCGGTATGAGAACGCCGACATCCAGCCGATCTTCCCTGAGGGCGGCAAGCTGGGCAGCCGTCGTGGTTTCGCGAAGCTCCAGACGGATGCCCGGGCAGGCCAGACGAAAATCGCGCAAAACGTCGGGCAGCCTGCCATAGAGCGCGCTACCGACATACCCGAGGCGTACGGTACCGGTACGCCCTGCGGCCATGTCGCGGGTGGCTGAAACAGCATGGGCTGTCTGTTCAAGCGTTCGCCGCGCCTCCTCCAGAAAGGTCTGTCCGGCCGCTGTCAGGCCGAGTACCCGCTGGCCGCGCTCGATCAGCACCACGCCCAGTATTTCCTCGAGCCTTTGAATGGCATGGGTCAGCGGCGGCTGCGACATGTTCAACCGTCGTGCCGCGCGATGAAAGTGGCGCTCCTCTGCCACGGCGATGTACTGCTCCAGCAGGCGCAGATTGAGACGATGTCTGGTGTCGGACACGGACTCTCTCCATGACATATCGAATAAGGGATGGTCGATTTTTGATACTTTCCATGCATCAGAAAGGGACTTTAACAGTATTGGATGTATCAGATTGCACGCCCTATCGTCTGCTCAACGAATGTTTGAGCGGAGACAACGATGATGAATTTCGACGGGAAAGTGATGCTGTTGACCGGCGCCGGCCGGGGGCTTGGGCTGGCCTACGCCCGCTATCTGGCCATGCTGGGCGCCACGGTCGTTTTGCAGGATACGGGCGCTGACCGTTATGGCTGCGGGGAAGACCCGGCGGTGGCGCAGAGCGCGGCGAAGGGGCTTGGCGATCAGGGGCTGACGGCGTATGCCGTGAGCGGTTCGCTGAACTCACGCAAGCGATGTCATCAGCTGGTGACAGCCGTACTTGAAGATTACGGTCGGCTGGACGGTCTGATTCACAACGCCGGCTGGGTCGCACATCAGGAGATCGATGCGATCGATGAGGTCGCTTTTGATGCCATGATGGGCGTTGCTGCAAAGGCGCCGCTGTGGCTCGCCCAGGCGGCCTGGCCTGCCATGCAGACCGCTGGAGGCGGTCGAATTGTGATCACGACCTCCTGTCGGGCGATCTATCCGCAGTATGTTCAAAAGGGGCTGGCCGCCTACGCCGCGGCCAAAATGGCGGCGCTGGGCATCGTGAATGTACTTGCCCGGGAAGGCGCATCGCACAACATCGTGGTCAATGCCCTGTCCCCGGTGGCCAAAACGCGCATGTGGGGTGTGGAAGGTGAGCCCGACGAGCTGCGACCGAATGAGGTAGCGCCCGGTGTGGCCTTTCTGGTGTCTGATGCCTGTATTGAAGGCGGCTGGGTACTGCGGGCAGCGAACGGCCAGTTTCATGCTACTCGAGCAACAGAAGCCGACGGCGTGGATTATCCGCGCGATCTGAGAGGCGTTCGCGCAACCTCGGTGGAAGAAGTGGCAGCCGGCTGGTCACGTATCGCCCTGCCTGCCGTCGAGCCGCGCAGTACGCGCGCATAAAAACGCCCGACCGTGGTCACGGCCGGGCGTTTTTTGTTGATCACATCAGGTGCGTTTTACACCTCGACGCTGAGTGTCACGTCGATATTGCCGCGGGTGGCGTTGGAGTAGGGGCACACCACGTGGGCCTTGTCGACCAGCTCATTGGCCAGCGCCTCATCCATGTCCGGCAGGCGAATATTGAGCGTCACTTCGATGCCAAACCCGGTGTCGATCGCGCCGATGCCCACCTCGGCGCCGGCCCAGGCATTGCCCGGCAGGGTGACCTTCTGCTCGGACGCCACGTGCTTGAGCGCGCTCATGAAGCATGCGGCATAGCCGGCGGCGAAAAGCTGCTCGGGGTTGGTGCCGTCACCGCCGTCACCGCCGAGTTCCCGGGGCGTGCTCAACACAACGTCGAGCTTTTCATCGGAGGAGACGGCGCGGCCTTCACGGCCGCCGGTGGCCTGGGCGCTGGCGCGGTAGAGTACCTTTTCGATCGACATGGTCCTGCTCCTGTGGTCGAGCGCGCACTATCAAATCGCGCACGATATAAACGGATAAAAAATGATTAAACCCTGTCCAGCTGCTTTTTCAGGGCGTTGAGCTGATCGCGCAGCGCCTTCATTTCCGAGCTCGAACATCCCGAGGCGCGCTCGACTTCCGCGGGAAGGGTGCGGGCCTTTTCACGCAGCGCGCTGCCGCGCTCGGTCAGCGAGACCTCGACCTGGCGTTCGTCTTCCCGCGTGCGCTGACGCCTGACCAGCTCGGCGCCTTCCAGACGCTTGAGCAGCGGTGTCAGCGTGGCGGAGTCCAGCGACAGCCGTTCGCCGATACCTGACACGGTCAGATGGTCTTCCTGCCACAGCACCTGCATGACCAGATACTGAGGGTAGGTCAGATCCAGCTGCTTGAGCAGACGTCGGTAAAGCTTGCTCATGGAAAGCTGCGTGGCATAGAGCGCAAAGCACAGCTGTGATTCCAGGGCCAGCAGGTCGTCGTGGTGCTCGGAAGAGTGGTTATCATTGGTCATGTTGGCAATCTACATCGCGCGCTATTGAATGGCCAGCTATTTAAATCTATGAGCATCATAGTGCCGGCCGCGAAAGGGGGCATGAGCGTTGAGCGCAGCGTGTCGATCAAAAGCGGCAACCATGTCATCGCTTATCGTGACGCCAATCGGCGATGACGGACAATAACCTGGGTCAGTTGTCTGTCGTGACAGGGAAAATACCGGCGCGCAGGGTGCGCGCCGGGCAAAAGCGGGAGGAATCAGTCGATCAGAAAATCAAACTTTTCACGCAGGGCGTCCCAGCTGTCCTTCGAGTTGGCAGCGATCATGCGGCCCTGATGCACCGAGGGGCTATAGGGGGTGCCATCCAGCAGCGCGGCGTAACCGCCGGCCTCCTGAACAATCATGATGCCGGCGGCGTGATCCCAGGGCATCAGCTTGCCCGTGAGCATGAAATCCACAAAGCCAAACGCCATGGTGCGGTACTCGTGACAGGCGCAGCCAAAGGCCATCATGCGGGCAAAGTCGGGGAAAAGGCCGGCCATATCGTACTGGGTGTCCTTCGGGAACAGACGCAGCGAGGTTGAGCCGACCATGTCCGAGACTTTTGTGGTGTCGGACATCTGCAGGCGCCGCTTGGTCCCGTCGGGGCGGCCATACCAGGCGCCCTCCCCCTTGCGCGCCATGACCCAGTCATCGACCAGCGGGTCATAGAGCAGACCGAACACGGTCTCGCCGCGGCTGACCACGGCCAGGATCACGCCGAACTGGTTGAGATTGCGCGCGAAGTTCCAGGTGCCGTCGATCGGGTCGATGATCACCGCCATCTCGGCATCGCGGATGGTGTCCAGCAGCGAGGCGTCTTCGGCCACCGCTTCTTCGCCCACGATGGTGGCCTCGGGAAAGGCTTTGGCGGCCCCCTGGGTGATCACCTTCTCGGCGCTCTTGTCGGCAATGGTCACCAGGTCATCCGGGCCGGACTTGGTGTCAATGGCGTCGGGGTCGAGCATGCGAAAGCGCGGCAGAATCTCCGTTTTCGCGGCGTGGCGAACGATGTCGATAAGGGTCTGGGCGGCGGCCTGATCCAGGGTCATGACGGGGCTCCTCGAGAAAGGGTGACAAGGCATCGCAAGCCTCGGGGCAGGCGATGCGATAGAGAAAATCTGTCTATAGCATGGCGTTCATTCAGGGCGATCACCAGTACCAATGGCTGACAGCATGCCGGTGACCCGCCCCGCGACCCCGTGTCGCCGGGCGCAATCGATGAAGGGATTGTCATGATGCTGCCGCTCTGTTTAAATATATTGATATATTTCTATATCAGTAGGTAAACGACATGACGACTTCTGCACAGACGCTGGCCGCGCCGCTGTTTGAACCCCTCTCGCTGGGTCCGGTCACCATCCCCAACCGCATTGTCATGGCGCCCATGACGCGCAACCAGTCACCAAACGGCGTCCCGGGTGACGACGTGGCGGCCTACTACAAAAGCCGCGCCGAAGGCGGTGTCGGCCTGATCATCACCGAAGGCACCTATATCGATCACCCGGGTGCCAACGGCTACCCGGCCGTACCGGCCTTTCATGGCGAGGCCGCACTGGCAGGCTGGCAGAAGGTGGTCGAGGGCGTTCACGCCGCCGGCGGGAAAATCATGCCGCAGCTGTGGCATGTGGGCCGCGAGCGTCGCCCGGGTGTTGAGCCGGATTCCGCCGTACCGGGTTTCGGGCCGATGTCGATCGTTGAAGATGGCGTGGAAGTCGTGAAGGCGATGACCGAGCAGGACATCCAGGACGTGGTGGCCTCCTTTGCCCGCGCCGCGCGTGACGCGAAGGCGATCGGCTTTGACGGGATCGAGCTGCACGGCGCCCACGGCTATCTGATCGATCAGTTCCTGTGGGCCGAGAGCAACCAGCGCGAGGACGAATACGGCGGCAGCGTCGAGAACCGGCTGCGCTTTCCGCGCCTGATCGTGCGCGCCGTGCGAGAGGCGGTCGGCCCGGACTTCCCGATCGTTTTCCGCTTCTCGCAGTGGAAGCTCTCCGACTATGACGCCATCATCGCCGAGACGCCCGAGGCGCTGGGTGAGCTGCTCGACCCGCTGGCCGGCGACGGCGTGGACATCTTTCATGCCAGCACGCGCCGCGTGTGGGAGCCGGGCTTTGAGGGCAGCAGCAAGACCATCGCCACCTGGACACGTGAGCTGACCGGCCGCCCGGTGATCGCCGTGGGCAGCGTGGGGCTGGACAAGACCTTCCGCACCGGGCACTTCACCCGCACCGAAGACCCGACCTCCAAAAGCCGGGTCAACGTCGAGGAGCTGGCCTCCTGGCGTGCGCGGGGCGATTTCGATCTGATCGCCATCGGTCGGGCACTGCTGTCCGATCCGCAGTGGGCCAACAAGGTGCGTGACGGTCGTCTCGATGAGCTGAGTGACTTCGATACCAGCGCGCTGGATGAACTGGTGCGTTAAGTCGCCTTGAGGCGCATCGGCCGGGTTGCCTCGGCAGCCCGGCCGTGAGTGCGTATACTGATCCGGCCTCCAACGCCTGGCCATGATCATGGATATCAATACCGTTTTAAGCGCACTGGCCAACCCGGTGCGGCTGGACATCCTGTCCTGGCTCAAGGAGCCGGAACAGCATTTCCCACCCCAGAAGGACACGGCCCCGCCCGGGGGCATCTGCGTCAGCCATATTCGCGAAAAGACCGGGCTGTCCCAGCCGACCACATCGCTGTATCTCTCGACGCTGTCGCGCGCCGGGCTGGTCTCCTCCCAACGGGTGGGCCAGTGGACCTACTATCGCTACGAGCACGAGGTCGCCGAGGCGTTTCTGAACGCTTTGAGCGAGCACCTCTCGCGCCGCTGAGCCAGCGCCCTCACCCGGCAGGCACCCGATCACGGTGTGCCTGCATTTTCGTCTGCCCTTCTTCCAGCCCCCAGAGTCGCTCGATCGCCACGGTTGTTTGGCTGCCGGGCGGCTGTGCGGCAGGGCTGTAGGCGGTCAGTGACTGGCCGTCATTCAGGCGCAGGGAGAGCACGTGGCGCTCGCCGCGAAAGATGCAGCGCTCGACCAATGCCGGCATTCCACCCTCTACACCCAGCACCACATGCTGGGGCCGCACGAACCCGCGCGCGTGGCCCTGCGCGTCCAGGCGCTGGGCGTCACGGCCGGTCAACCATTCCCTCGCCGTGGCGTGGGCCAGATGCACCACGCTGCCCTGGCCGATAAAACGGGCCACCTCGACATCCGCGGGTCGGTGATAGAGCGTCTCGGGGGTAGCGAACTGTTTGAGCCGGCCGTCCTGCATGACCGCGACTCGATCGGCCAGCGCCATTGCCTCGTCCTGATCGTGGGTGACATACACCATGGTGGTGCCGGTTTCGCGGTGAAAGTCGCGAAAGTAGTCCTCCATGCTGGCGCGCAGGTGACGGTCCAGATTGGCCAGCGGCTCATCGAGCAAAATGACGGCCGGCTGGCTGACCAGACAGCGTGCCAGCGCCACCCGCTGGCGCTGGCCGCCACTGAGTTCGCGCGGATAGCGCCCGGCCATGGCGGTCATGCCGACCCGGGCCAGCACGTCTTCTACGCGCCGGCGCCGCTCGCTGCCGGCCACCTTCTGGACCCGCAGCGGATAATCGACGTTGCCCGCCACGCTCAGATGCGGCCAGAGCGCGTAGGACTGAAACACCATGCCCATGCGCCGCTGCTCGGGCGGCACCTGCGCCTGCGCACTGGAAAGCACCTGGTCGCCCAGGTGGATCTCGCCGTGATCCGGCGTCTCGAAGCCTGCCAGCAGCCGCAGCGTGGTGCTCTTGCCGCAGCCGCTGGGACCGAGAAGCGCCACGAACTCGCCCGGCTCAATGGTCATGGAAAGCGCCTCGAGCGCCACATGCGCACCGAAGCGCTTGCCCAGCGTCGTTATCGACAGCCGACCTGTATTCATTGCTGCCATGGCAAAACCCCTTTCGGCAGGCGACGCGCCATCAGCTCCAGCATCCCCATGATGGCGACCACCATCGCCACGGTGACCACCGCCACGGCGGAGGCCAGCACGCTGTCGCCGCCGTCATCCAGATTGAAGATCAAAACCCCCAGCGTCTCGTTGCCGGCCGACCACAAAAGCGCCGAGACGGTCAGCTCGTTGACCGCACTTAAAAAGACCAGCAGGCCCCCGGCCATGGCGGCCGGCGCCACCAGCGGCAATAAAATGTCCCATAACCTTCGAACCGGGCCCGCACCGGCCAGGCGCGCGGCTTCTTCAAGGCCCGGGTCCAGCTGGGCGAAGGCGCTGTGCAGCGGCTTGAGCGCCACCACCAGAAAGCGCGACAGATAGGCGATGAAGATGATGCCCAGCGTACCGTAGAGCGAGTAGTCGATGATCGGCAGCGGCCGGCTGAAGACCATGATGCAGGCAATCGCCAGCACCACGCCGGGCAGGGCAAAGGGCACATCAAAGAGCGCGGCACACACGCCCAGCACCCTGGAGCGCCGGCGCGCCAGCTGCCAGGCCAGCGGCAGGGTCAGCGCCACCAGCACCACGGCGGCGCTGCCGGCCAGCCACAGGCTGTTGCCAAAGGCACGCGCGGTGACCGCCTGGCGGGTGAACATCTCCTGATAGGCCGCCAGGCTCAGGTGCTCCCAGTCCAGCCCCATGCCGAACGCCGGTACCAGCGAGGTCGTGATCAGCGCCATCAGCGGCGCAATAAGAATCAGCCCCAGAATGGCCCACAGCATCAGCGTGAGCGGCCACCGCCAGTGCCCGGTGGCAAAGGTGAGCGGCCGGGCGCCCTGCCCGCCCAGGCGATAGTCACGTCGCGCCAGCAGATGGTGCTGCAGCCAGATGCCGACCCCCACCAGTAACGTCATCAAAAGCGCCAGCGAGGCGACGCGGTCCAGCACGCCGGTGCCAAAGCCGGCCAGCTGCTGATAGATCAGCGTGGGCAGCGTGTAGTAGCCCACCGGAATGCCCAGCATGGCCGGAATGCCGAAGTTGCCCAGTGCCGCAATCGCGGCCATGGCCGTCCCGGCAATCAGCCCCGGGGCGCTCAGCGGCAGGATCACCGTGCGCCACACCGTGCGTGGCGCGGCACCGCTCAGACGGGCGACTTCCACCAGCTCCGCCGGCAGCTCGGCCAGGCTGGCCCGAAGGGCCAGAAACACCATCGGCGCGTGCTGAATCCCCAGCAATAGCGCAATGCCTTCGGCGGAATAGAGTGGCTGCGGCGCGCCCAGTGCCGGGGCGATGCCGAGGGTAATCAGCAGCGTGCTGGCCGGGCCAAAAAGCTGCAGCCAGGCCAGCGCCGTGACCTGGGGCGGAATCATCATCGGCAGCATGAAACAGATCACCAGCGCCCGCCGCCCGCGCAGATCGGTCAGGGCCAGCGTAAAGGCAAAGAGCATGCCCAGCGCCACGCTGATCAGGGTCCCCATTGCCATGGTGTACAGGCTGTGGCCGGTGGCCCGCCAGGTGCTGGCGCTGCTCAGCACCTCAGCGAGCGGCGAGTCACGCCACTCGGCGGGCGCGGCAAGGGTGGCCGTCACTGCCTCGATGAGCAGCTGGCCCACCGGCAGTAGACAGATCAACAGCGCCGGCACAAACAGCAGCGCCGGCCCCAGCCGTGGCAGGCCTCGCGTCATGACCGTTGCCGCCATCAGGAAGAGAAGATATCGGCAAAGCGTGCCTTTTCGTCCTCGGCCTGCTCGAGTGCCCGGGTGGCCGAGAAGGGCAGCGGTTTGATCTGCGCGCGGTCGGGATAGCCCTCGGGGGCATCCACGTCATCACGCGCCGGCAGGTAGCCCTGCTCGCTGATCAACTGCTGGCCCTCGCGGGAGAGCAGAAAATCGACGAATTGCTGCGCGGCTTCAGGGTGCTGGGCGGCCTTCATGATCGCCACCGGTTCGGTGACCACGCTCACCCCCTCTTCGGGATAAACGAACTCGATCGGCGAGCCCTTGGCCTTCTCGCGCAGGGCCATGAAATCGACCATCACCCCGTAAGGCTTGGTGCCGGCGGCGACCTGCTTGAGAACGCCGCCGTTGCCGCCGTTGGGCGTCACGCCGTTATCAAACAGGGCCTGATAATAGGCCCAGCCAAAGCGGTCATCGTTGACCATGCTGTCCAGATGAATGAGTGCGGCACCTGAATAGAGCGGGCTGGGCATGGCGACCTGGCCCTGGTATGCGGGCTCGGTCAGGTCCTGCCAGCGCTGCGGCTGCTCGGCCGCGCGCTGGTGATAGACGATGCCGGTGGCGATCTGCTTGGTTCCGAAGTAGTAGCCCTTGGGGTCATACAGCGCATCCGGATAGTGGGCGAGCGCCTCGGGCCGGTATTGGGCCAGCAGGTCCTGCTGGCGCAGGTTCTCAAGACTCACCGCATCGGCGACCAGCAGCACGTCGGCGCGATTCTGCCCGGCGGCCCGCTCGGCCTCCAGGCGCGTCATCAGGCGCGTGGTGCCATCACGCACCCACTGCACGTCGATCTCCGGGTGGGCTTTCTCAAAGGCGTCCACCGTCTGTTGGGCATCGGTGTTGGGCTGGCTGGTATAGAGCATCAGCGACTCGGCGCTGGCCAGCGGAGCGACGAGCGTGAAGGCCACGGCGGCCAGAGCGGAGCGTCCGGAGCGAAACGCAGAAAATGGTGTGACAGTCATGGGCAGGGGCATCGGTAGAGGCATCGGCAGATGAACGGAACACGAACCTTCATCGTGGCCGGGCAACATGACAGTCATGTGACGGGCGCAGCGCGTCAGGCGGGGTTCAAAAGGCGCTCACGCAGCGCCGGACTCCTGGACATCAGCTCGCTGGTGCGAGTTGAGCAAAATATCGCTCATTTTTTGGACATGGAGCTTTTCTTGAGCAATTTGTTGCTCAAACCAAACTCCTGCCCTTTTCGAGGGCAGGCGTTGTGATCTCTGGCGCCTGAGACCGTGGCTCAGGACGGCGGCTGATAATCGTCCAGCGCCTGTTGCAGCACCTCGCGGGCTTCGCTGACCGGGGCAAAGCCCTTGAGCTCGATCACCTTGCTGCCTTCCGGCAGCTGCTTGTAGACCCGGAAAAAGCCCTCAAGACGCTCGCGTTCCATGGCCGGCAGATCATCGAGGCTTTCGACCTCATCCCAGGTGGGGTCCACGTCATGGGTGGGCACGGCGATGATCTTGTCGTCCGCCTCGCCGCCGTCAACCATGCGCAGCATGCCGATGGGCCGCACGGCCATGATCGCACCCGGCACGATCGGCGTGCGGGTAAAGGCCATCACATCCAGCGGGTCGCCATCGCCGCCCAGCGAGCCGGGGATCGAGCCATAGTTGGCCGGATAGGCCATCGGCATCGACAAAAAGCGATCGACGATGACATGGCCCGCTTCATCGAGTTCGTACTTGATGGCGCTGCCCGCCGGGATCTCGTTGACCATCAAAAAGGTCTCCGGGGCGCTATCGGGTTGGGGGACATCCGCCAGACCGCCGGCCGCCTGGGCCAGCAGGGAGGTCGACAGCGCCGCGGTGGTCAGCACGGCAGTGGTAAAACGGCGAGCAACGGACATGTTGGTCAACTCCGGATCGGTGGACGAAAAAGGCGTCCAGCGTGAGACACGTTCATGTCACGTCGATGACACGGGTCGGGCTAATGGTTGACAATATCAACCAAAAGGCGGATCGTATCGAGAATCACTTTCATTGACGGTCATGACGTTATGCCTACCGCCGGCAACGCTCTTTTCGGGCTTTTGCACGTCTACAAGCGTGCCCTGCGCGAGCGCTATCTCGGAGATGGCATCACCCTGCCCCTGTCGCATCTGCGCGTGCTTGGCGAGATCGGTCGCCACGACGGCGTGATGGCCCGAGAGGTGGCCACGGCGCTTTTGCAGGACAAGGGCCTGATCACCCGGGTGACGCGCGAGCTCGAGCGCGAGGGCCTGATCGAGCGCCACCCGCACCCCACCGACAGCCGCGCCGCGCATCTGGCGCTCAGCGCCGACGGTCGGGCGCTGCGCGAGCGTCTTGATGCCATCGAACAAACGCTCGAAGCACAGATGGCCGCCGGATTAAGTCCTGCCCGGACCCGTGATTTCATCGACACCGTCAACGCCATGACCGATCAGCTTGATCGCGACCAGGAGAGCCCATGAGCCGCCCCGCCCCCCGCCGTTTTACCGTACTGGACAAGACCCTGATCACGCCCCACATGCTGCGCGTCACACTGGGCGGCGAGGCCATGGCGACTTTTCCCGAGGACCAGGCCGGCACCTACATCAAGCTGATGTTTGCCCGCGATGACGGCACGCCCTTCATGCGCACCTACACCGTGCGCGCCCAGCGTGATGACGCCATCGATGTGGATGTCGTGCTCCACGAGGACGGCGGCCCGGCCGCGCAGTGGGCCGACAGCGCCGCTCCGGGTGACACCATCGAGATCGGCGGCCCCGGCCCGCGCAAGCGCGTCGATGACAGCGCCGACTGGTTTTTGCTCGCCGGAGACATGACTGCCCTGCCGGCGATCAGCGACAACCTGGAAAATCTGCCCGCCCACGCCCGCGGCCACGCCGTCATCGAGGTATTGAGCGAGGCCGACATTCAAAAACTTGCCGCGCCCGAGGGCATCGAACTGCACTGGGTGGTTAATGAACATCCGGGTGAAAACAGTGATGCGCTGCCTGACGCGGTGCGGACCATCGACTGGCAGGACGGCCGCCCGGCGGTCTGGGCGGCGTGCGAGTTCTCCGCCATGCGCCAGCTGCGCCACTACTTCAAGACCGAGCGCGCGGTGGCCAAAAGCGATCTTTACGTCTCGAGCTACTGGAAGCTGGGCCTGAACGAGGAGCGCCACAAAAGCGCCAAGCAGGAAGACGCCGAACAGAGCAGCTGAGCGCCCAGCGCCCTGGTGGGCGGGGGGCCGACGACTTACAATGGGCGCCCACCGCCACCTGCCGACCCGCGAGCGCCCATGACCCTGCTCCCCCCGGAACTCGAGACCGACCGCACCCCCACGGGCGTCTGCCCCTATGACGCCCTGACGGATGACGCCCTGCTGGCCCGAGTGCTGGAGATTTTCGACCGCCGGGCCGTGGCCGGGAAGCTTTCAAAGGTGAGCGCCCACTGGACCCGCGACACGCTGAATCGCTATCTCAAACAGGGCCACTCAACGCCCCTGGATGAAGCCGAGCGCCGGGTGCTGATCACGCTGTTGCCCGCACCGCCGTCGCATCAGCGTCAGGCCGATTTCACCTTTATCGATTTGTTCGCCGGCATCGGCGGCATTCGTCAGGGGTTCGAGGCCGTCGGCGGTGAGTGTGTGTTCACTTCCGAGTGGAACAAATACGCGGTGCGCACCTACAAGGCGAACCACTACTGCGACCCAAAGACCCACCGCTTCAACGAAGACATCCGCGATGTGACCCTCTCCGCGCGCGATGACGTGGATGAAGAGACCGCCTATGCCCACATTCGCGAGCGAATCCCCGCGCACGATGTACTGCTGGCGGGTTTCCCCTGTCAGCCCTTCTCGCTGGCCGGGGTTTCCAAGAAAAACGCCCTGGGGCGCAAGCACGGCTTTGAGTGCGACGCCCAGGGCACGCTCTTTTTTGACGTCGCCCGCATCATCGCCGCGCGCCGCCCGCCCGCGTTCGTGCTGGAAAACGTCAAAAACCTCAAAAGCCATGACCAGGGCAAGACCTTCCGGGTGATCTGCGAAGCGCTCGATGAACTGGGTTATGACGTCGCCGACGCAGACGCCCCGAAGGGCCGCGACCCCAAGGTGATCGACGCCCGCCACTTCGTGCCTCAGCACCGCGAACGCATCGTGCTGGTTGGCTTTCGCCGCGATCTCAACGTGCATGAAGGCTTCACCCTGCGTGATATCAGCGCCCACTTTCCCGCGCACAAGCCCACCTTTGGTGAGCTGCTCGATAGCGAGGTCGATGCGAAGTACGTACTTACTCCCAAGCTCTGGCACTATCTGTACCAGTACGCCCGCAAGCACCGGGAAAAAGGCAACGGCTTCGGCTTTGGCCTGACCCGGGCAGAAGACACCGCCCGCACCCTGTCCGCGCGCTATCACAAGGACGGCTCGGAGATCCTCGTCGACCGCGGCTTTGATGACGCCCTGGCCTTTGATGCCCCCGAGAACCTGACCAATCGCCCCCGGCGGCTCACGCCGCATGAATGCGCGCGGCTGATGGGCTTTGACGCCGCAGGCGAGCGGCGCTTCGTGATTCCGGTGTCGGACACCCAGGCCTATCGCCAGTTCGGCAACTCGGTGGTGGTGCCGGTGTTTCAGGCCGTGGCAGAAATGATGAAGCCGAGGGTGCTGGCGGCGAAGGGGAAGGTTGGAGCTGTTGCAGACGCAACGGCGGTGGCATCCGCAGGAAGTTAAAATAAGGCAACGTATTATTTTAACTTGACCCCAAAAATGAAATAGCGACGCTGGCTCGGCCGCTTGCTGATGTCATCGACGCTGTATCAGACCGGAATTCTTGCTAGGCCGTTGCGCCTCAGCGCCAGTACCGTCAATGACCCCGTCGCCATGGTGTAAGCCCTTTTCAGTCATCCGATCGCCCATATTGCTATCCGGAAACAGGCGTTGCCTGTCGTATTTGAATCGGGTTGCGGGCCCTCGAATAGACCGCGTTAAATAAACACCATCGAATGTATAAGCCCGGAATCAAGCCCATGATTCTGCCAGCTTATAGCCGAATACTTTTTCCAGGAGTCACAGTGGATAATACCGAACACCAGTTTTTAACTGCGCTTGAAGACAAACTCTGGAAAGCCGCCGACAAGCTGCGCAATAACCTCGACGCCGCCAACTACAAGCACGTGGTGCTGGGGCTGATTTTTTTGAAGTACGTCTCCGATGCGTTTGAGGAGCGCCAGCGCGAGCTGCTCGAACTGTTCAAGGTTGAGGCCGACGACAACATCTACTATCTGCCGCGCGATGATGATGCCAGCGACGCTGAGTACGAGCAGGCGCTTGCTGACGAGCTGGAAATCCTCGATTACTACCGCGAGGCCAACGTGTTCTGGGTGCCGAAGGAGGCGCGCTGGAACACGCTGAAAGAGAACGCCGCACTGCCCACCGGCTCGGTGCTCTGGCAAAACAGCAAGGGCGAAGACGTGCGCCTGAGCTCCGTGGGCTGGCTGATCGACAACGCCCTGGAGGCCATCGAAAAAAGCAACGACAAGCTCAAGGGCGTACTGGAAGGCATCGGCCGCTTTCAGGTCGATAACGACAAGCTGATCGGGTTGATCAACTCCTTCTCGGACACCTCTTTTACTCAGCCCAGGCTCGATGGTGAGCCGCTCAACCTGCGCAGCAAGGACATACTCGGCCACGTCTATGAGTACTTCCTCGGCCAGTTCGCCCTGGCCGAAGGCAAGCAGGGCGGGCAGTACTACACGCCCAAGAGCATCGTCTCGCTGATCGTCGAAATGCTGGAGCCCTACAAGGGGAGGGTGTATGACCCGGCGATGGGCTCGGGCGGCTTTTTTGTGTCCTCCGACAAGTTCATCGAGGAGCACGCCCGCGAGCACCACTACGACCCCGCCGAGCAGAAAAAGCACGTTTCCATCTACGGGCAGGAATCCAACCCCACCACCTGGCGACTGGCCGCCATGAACATGGCCATTCGCGGCATCGACTTCAATTTCGGCAAGAAAAACGCCGACAGCTTTCTCGATGACCAGCACCCGGACCTGCGTGCCGACTTCGTGATGGCCAACCCGCCATTCAACATCAAGGACTGGTGGCACGAGTCGCTGGCCGAGGATGTGCGCTGGCAGTACGGCACGCCACCCAAGGGCAACGCCAACTTTGCCTGGCTGCAGCACATGCTGCACCACCTTGCCCCGGTAGGCAGTATGGCGCTGCTGCTGGCCAACGGCTCGATGAGCTCCAACAGCGGTGGCGAGGGCGAGATTCGCCGTCGCCTGGTCGAAGAGGATCTGGTCGAGTGCATCGTCGCCCTGCCGGGCCAGCTCTTTACCAATACCCAGATCCCCGCCTGCATCTGGTTTTTGACCAGGGATAAAGCCGGCGGCCTCGCCCCCAACGGCGTCGAAAAGCGCCGCCGTAAAGGCGAAGTACTCTTTATCGATGCCCGCCAACTGGGTCATATGGCCGACCGAGTGCTGCGTGTGTTCGACGATAAGAAAGACATCGCCAAAATCGTTGGTACCTTCCATAACTGGCAGCGCACCGACGCCTTTGAAGACGTGCCCGGCTTCTGCGCATCCGCCGATCTCGCCGCCATCGAAAAGCACGACTTCGTGCTGACGCCGGGGCGCTACGTGGGCGCCGCCGCCCAGCAAGAGGACGACGAACCCTTTGCCGACAAGATGGCGCGGCTAACGGCGCAGCTGAAAGACCAGTTCGAGGAAAGCGACCGGCTAGAAGGCGAGATCAAGCGGAATCTTGGAGGGCTGGGGTATGAAATTTAATGAATACAGCTTAAAAGACCTCCTCAGTCACATTGTCGATAATAGGGGACGTAGCTGTCCGACTGCTGAGAAAGGCATACCACTAATAGCGACTAATTGCATAAAAAACACTGGGCTTTATCCGGTTTATGAAAAGGTTCGCTATGTTTCTGAAGAAACATATCAGAATTGGTTTAGAGGTCATCCCAAGCCCGGAGATATGATTTTCGTTTGCAAAGGGTCTCCTGGGCGAGTTTGCTGGGTTCCTAATCCAGTTCCATTTTGTATTGCTCAAGATATGGTTGCTATAAGGGCAGATGAGTCCAAAGTTCATCCGAAATATCTTTTTGCTCTTCTTCGTTCGGATGAGGTTCAGAATAAAATTCTGAATATGCATGTAGGGACATTGATCCCTCATTTTAAAAAAGGTGACTTTTCTAATCTTTATCTTCTAATACCAGAGGACTTCGAATATCAAAGAAAGGTAGGTGAAGCATATTTCTCATTTTGTGAGAAAATTGAGAACAACCATCAAATCA
This sequence comes from Kushneria halocnemicola, assembly GCF_965650455.1. Lineage (GTDB taxonomy): Bacteria > Pseudomonadota > Gammaproteobacteria > Pseudomonadales > Halomonadaceae > Kushneria. The sequence goes on along the minus strand of NZ_OZ287968.1, from coordinate 2,865,724 downwards.
ACCAAACCCTCGAACAGATGGCCCAGGCCCTGTTCAAAAGCTGGTTTGTTGATTTCGATCCGGTCAAGGCCAAGATCGCCGCGCGCGAGCGCTGGCAGGCAATTCAGCCGGGGAATGAATCGGCGTCGCTCGTCTGCTACGCCGCCGAGTTTGACGAGCCGTCCGCGGTAGACGATCTGGAAACGACCATAAACCGTGCCGCGATGCAGGCGATTTCCGGCAAGACGGCGGAGCAGCTCGACGCGCTGCGCGCGGAAGACCCCGAGCGCTATCAGGAGCTGTATGAGACTGCCGCGCTGTTTCCCTCGGCAATGCAGGCGAGTGAGCTGGGGGAAATTCCGGAGGGGTGGACGCATGGATGTTTAGCCGATATCGCTACTTACGAAAATGAGCGAGTTCAATCGGAAAAACTATCTATTGAAGATTACGTTTCTACAGAAAATATGCTTGAAAATAAAAAGGGCATATGTGAAGCCTCGTCGATACCTTCCTCAGCTACAGTCCCCAGTTTTTCGCCAAGCGAAATATTGGTTTCTAATATTCGGCCATATTTTAAAAAAATATGGCTAGCTAATAAGTTTGGTGGTAGATCACCAGATGTCTTGGGGATAAAAAGCATTAGTGTTGAATCAAGTGAGTTTGTTTACAATCTTCTTTATCGGGATCAATTTTTCGATTATATGATGCTGACCTCCAAGGGAGTTAAAATGCCTCGAGGAGATAAAAAGGCAATCATGGAGTTTCAATGCAGCTTGCCAACAACAGAACTGATTGAATGTTTTTCTGCTAAAGTTCGTGAATTTTATTTATTAGTTGATTGCCGTAACCAAGAGTCTAAAAGGCTTTCCTCTATTCGCGACACCCTCCTCCCCAAACTCCTCTCCGGCGAGCTGACGCCTTCGGAAGCCGAAGAGGCACACCCGGAGGCAACGGCGTGACTCCAGCGCCCAAACCGTGGAAATCGTTTGAGGCGCAGCTCGCGATTCTTGAAGAGCGCGGTTTTCAGGTCGATGACCGCGCGGCGGCGTTGAGCTATCTGGCGCGCATCGGCTACTACCGGCTCAGCGGGTATTGGTATCCATTCCGGCAGTTGGAAATCTCACAGGATGACGACGGCCGGCCGGTAAAGCGTCGCCTTAACGCCTTCGTGGCCGACAGCCATTTCCGTGAGGCGGTCGATCTCTACGTGTTCGACAAGAAGCTGCGCCTGCTGGCGCTCGATGCCCTCGAGCGCATCGAAATGGCGTTGCGGGTGGATATCGCGCATCTGCTGGGCGAGCAGGACACTCATGCTCACGAAAATCCGCAGTGTCTGCATGGCCATTTCAGTAAGCAGATACTAAAAAAGGGGTATGGCAAGGGCAGGACGCAACATCAGCTGTGGCTGGAAAAATATCAGCAGCATTTGCATCGCGCCCGCCGCGAGCCATTCGTCGCGCATTATCTCGGCAAGTATGGCCGGTTGCCGATCTGGGTCGCGGTCGAGGTGTGGGATTTCGGCATGATGTCGAAGCTCTACGCCGGCATGAAACAACCGGATCAGGATCGGATCGCTGCCAAGTATGGCGCGAAGGACGGCCATACGCTGGCCGAATGGCTACGAAGTCTGAACTTTATCCGCAATGTCTCTGCACATCACAGCCGCCTCTGGAACATCAACGTGCTGGAGCGTTCCGCCCCGCTTGCCGATAACGCCTATTGGCAGGCGCTGAATAATGCGCGGCCCTTTTTCTATTTCTGCCTGATGCAGAAACTGATGCGGATCATTTGCCCGAATTCGCAATGGCATCAGCGCTTTCGTGCGCTTATGGAAGATTTTCCGCAGACGGCGTCCGGTGCAGTCACTCTTCGAGACTGTGGTCTGATCGATGACTGGCAGTCGTGGGCGCTCTGGAGATGAGCAGGACAGGAAGGCAAAAACGAGAACCGGCGCGTACACAGTAAACTGTGAAGAGGCGCCGGGCGTATTACCGCGAAGTATAGCGATGACACAAAACGTGTCAACGAGTATTGACGATTTCAGCAGGTGGCAAGGGAGTGGGGATGACCGAAGATCAACTGGAGCAGCTGTGTCTCGAGTGGTTTGGCGACACCGGCTGGGAAACTGCCCACGGGCCGGGTATCGCCCATGATGGAGCCACGCCGGAGCGCGAAGATTACAAGCAGGTATTGCTGCACAGCGATCTCGAGAAGGCCATCACCCGGCTCAATCCGCAGCTGCCCGATGACGCTGTTCAGCAGGCCGTGGCGCAGGTCAGCAAACCGCAAAGCCCCGATCTCGTGCTCAGTAACCGCGCCTTTCACCAGTGGCTGCTCAACGGCGTGCCGGTGCAGTACAAACGCGATGACGAGGTCATTTATGACCACGCCTTTCTGATCGATTTCGAGCGCCTCAAAACCAACCGCTTCCGCGCCATTAACCAGTTCACCATACAGGGCAGCAAACAGCCCCGCCGTCCGGATATCGTCTGTTTCGTCAACGGCCTGCCGCTGGCGGTGATCGAGCTGAAAAGCCCGAGCAGTGAAAACGCCGATATCACCGGCGCCTTCAATCAGCTGCAAACCTACAAAACGGAAATCCCCGATCTGTTCGTCACTAACGAAGCGCTCGTCATCAGCGATGGCTACACCGCGCGGGTGGGCTCGCTGACGGCGGATCAGGAGCGCTTCATGCCGTGGCGCACCATCAAGGATGAAGACGACAAGCCGCTGCTGGAGTGGCAATTGGAGACGCTGGTCAGGGGCTTCTTCAACCGGGCGCTGTTTCTCGATTATCTGCGCTATTTCGTGCTGTTTGAGATCGACGCCGAGCGGGTCATCAAGAAAATCGCCGGGTATCACCAGTTCCACGCCGTGCGCGAAGCGGTGAAGGCGACCGTAATTGCCGCCGAAGAGCCTGCGGCAGGCGTGGGCGAGAAACGCGCTACCTATGGCGATGAGGTCACACCCGGCAGCAAGAAGGCCGGAGTGGTGTGGCACACTCAGGGCTCGGGCAAGAGCATCTCGATGGTCTGCTATGCGGGCAAGTTGTTGCAGCAGCCGGCGATGCACAACCCGACGCTGATCGTAGTGACGGATCGCAATGATCTCGATGGGCAGCTGTTCGGCACCTTCAGCAGCGCTCGCGATTTGCTCAAGCAGGACCCGGTGCGGGCTGAAGACCGCGAAAGCCTGCGCCAGAAGCTGGCCGAGCGCGAGTCCGGCGGCATCATTTTTACCACGGTGCAGAAGTTCGCTCTGCTGGAAGAGGAAAGTGGCCATCCGATCCTCAACAATCGCCACAACATCGTGGTCATCTCGGACGAGGCCCACCGTAGCCAGTACGGCCTGAAAGCGACGCTCAAGCAGGACGGCCAATACACATTTGGCTTTGCCAAGCACATGCGCGATGCGCTGCCTAACGCCTCTTTCATCGGCTTTACCGGCACGCCGATTGCCAGCGAGGACAAGGACACCCGCGCCGTCTTCGGCGATTACGTCTCGATCTACGATATTCAGGATGCCGTCGATGATGGCGCCACCGTGCCCATTTTCTACGAGTCGCGCTTGGCGCGCCTCGACATCAACCGCGAGGAAATCAACCAGCTCTCCGAGCAGGTCGATGAGCTTATCGAGGACGAAGAAGATACCGGCGCGCGGGAGCGCACCAAGGGCGAGTGGAGCCGCCTCGAAAAGCTGATGGGCGCCGAGCCACGTTTGCAGCGCATCGCGGAGGATCTTGTCGAACACTTTGAGACGCGCAACGAGATTGTCGAGGGCAAGGCGATGATCGTCGCCATGAGCCGCACCATCTGCGCGCAGCTCTACAACGAGATCATCAAACTACGTCCGGACTGGCACGACGACGACCCGGAAAAGGGCGCCATCAAGGTCATCATGACCGGCTCGGCGGCCGACAGCCCGCTGCTGACGCCTCACATTTACAACAAGAAGACCAAGAAACGGCTGGAGAAGCGTTTCAAGAATCCCGCTGATCCGCTGAAGCTGGTGATCGTGCGCGATATGTGGCTGACAGGTTTCGACGCGCCGTGCTGCCACACCATGTACGTCGACAAGCCCATGAAAGGGCACAACCTGATGCAGGCCATTGCCCGGGTGAATCGGGTGTTCAAGGACAAGCCGGGCGGGCTGGTGGTCGACTATATCGGCATTGCCAACGAGCTGAAAAACGCCCTCAAGACCTACACCGACGCTCGCGGCAAGGGCCAGCCTACCTACAGCGCCGAGGAAGCCTTCGCGGTGCTGGAAGAGAAGCTCGATATTATTCACGGCATGTTTGCCAGCGGCCCCAACCGCGAAGGCTTCGACTACAGCGGGTTTGAAGAAGCACCGCACAAACTGCTGCCGCCAGCGGCCAACTACATCCTGAGCCTGGACGATGGCAAGCAGCGCTTTCTCGATACCGTACTGCAGCTTACCAAAGCGTACTCGCTGTGCAGCACGCTGGATGAAGCAAAGGCATTGCACAAGGAGATAGCGTTTCTCTCGGCGATCAAGGCGGCGCTGGTCAAGCACACCAGTACGAACCGCTCGCTAAGCGAGGAACAGAAGAATTCGGCGCTCAAGCAGATTCTCGATAACGCTGTGAAAGCTGACGACGTGACGGACGTATTCGCGCTCTGCGGTTTGAATAAGCCCAACATCGGACTGCTCTCCGATGAGTTTCTCGAAGACGTGCGACAGATGCCGCATCGCAACCTGGCCGTTGAGCTGTTGGAGAAACTACTCAAGGACGACATCAAGGCCAAAACGCGTACTAACGCCGTACAGGAGAAAAAATACTCGGATCGCCTGCAGGAGACGCTGCGCAAGTACAACAACCGCGGCATCGAAACGGCGCAGGTGATCGAAGAGCTGATTGAGATGGCCAGGCAGTTCAAGGCCGATATGGAACGCGACGAGGCGCTCGGCCTGACCCCCGACGAGATCGCCTTTTACGATGCCTTGATTACCAATGAAAGTGCGGTACGCGAGCTTGGCGATGATCAGTTGCGGGCACTGGCGGTTGAGGTCACCAACAAGCTTCGCGGCTCGACCACCGTCGATTGGCAGGTGCGCGAAAGCGTGCGCGCCAAGCTGCGCATTCTGGTACGCCGGACGCTGCAGCGCTACAAGTACCCGCCGGACAAATCGCCGGAGGTCATCGAGCTGATACTAAAACAGGCCGAGCTGCTGTCGAATCAGTGGAGTCAGTAGGCAGATTATTCGCGTCTCCAGATAGCGAAAAACCCCGGTGCAACTCACCGGGGTTATAACGCCGACCGGGTACTTCCAATCCATTTTGGAGATTGAACATTGCGGGTTTTGAAGTCAACGCCCACTCGCCAGCCCCACCCCCTTTCCATCACAATGACGGCTTTTCAGCGCATAGAGGGGGCCATGGAAAGCAGGATCATCGACAAGCTGGCAGAGCTGAGTTTTCTGAGCCGCGCGCGGCTGAGCGAGCTGGCCCGCCGCGAGGGAATCACCCTGCCCACCTTCCAGCTGCGGGTGCTGTCGGTCGTGGGCCGCTTCCCCGGCCAGGCACAGCAGGCCATCCTGCAGCGCCGCGGCTGGGACAAGGGTCAGGTGGCGCGGGCCTTTCGGGAGCTGGAGCAGCAGGGCCTGATCGAGCGCTGTGGCAGCTCCACAGCCCGACGCATCTCCGAGGCGGCGCTGACCGCGGAAGGCCGGGCGCTGTTTGAGCAGCTTGAGAAGATTCGAAGCGAGCTGGCCGCGACCATGACGGCCGGCTGCACGCCGGAGGAGACCCGGCAGTTCGATGCGCTGCTGGAGCGGGTGCTGGGCAATGTGGGTGACGCGCCTCCCGTGGATTGATCAGGGCGCGTTGGATGCGGTGAGGGTCTGACTAAAAGTTGACAAAGTCAACTTGCGGCGATAGGTTGCCCGCCCCGGGTCGGCCTCCCCGCCCCTCATCCATCGCAAAGAGTGTGTCATGTCCCTGCGTCTGGTCCTCGGCCTGGTCGGTATGCTGCTGGCCTGTGTCGGTGCCGATATCAATGAAGAAGCCACAACGCTTGCCCTGGCCGATATTCGCGGTGCCTACGGCTTCAGTGCCGATCAGGGTCAGTGGTTCACCACGCTCTACGCCGCCGGGGTCGCCATGGGCATGCTGGTGGCGCCCTGGCTTGCGATCACGTACTCCATGCGTCGCTTTGCGGCGGTAGCGGTGCTCGCTCTCGGTGCGCTGGGCCTTTGCTTTACGGTGATCGATTCGCGCGCGCTGATGCTCGCCCTGCGCTGGCTGCAGGGGCTGAGCAACGGCTTTCTGATTCCCCTTTTGATGGCGGTGGCGCTGCGCTTTCTGACCCCGTCGATCAAGCTCTTTGGTCTGGCCGCCTACGGCCTGACGGCCACCTTCGCGCCCAATATCGGAGCGCCGATCGTGATCCGGGCCCATCAGGGGCTGGGCATCGATTTCGTCTTCTGGGCGGTGGTGCCGCTGTGCGTGCTGGCCGCCGCGCTGCTGCTCTACGGCCTGCCGCAGGACCCGCGCCCGCCCGGGCGCTGGCGTCAGTTCGACTGGCCCGGCGGGATGCTGGGCTGGGGCGTGTGTTCAGCCGTGGTGGTGGTGTTTACCCAGGGCGAGCGGCTGGACTGGTTCAATTCACCGCTGATCTGCTGGCTGGCGCTGGCCAGTGCAGCACTGGTGCCGCTGTTTATTCTGCGCTGCTGCGTGGCGCCGGTGCCGCTGATCCAGCCGGCGCTGGTCAAGCGGGTCAATTTCGGCTTCGGCATTGTCATGCTGATGGGCGTGATCGCACTGGGCGCCTCGGCGTCGTCACTGCCGGAGGAATTTCTTGCCGAGGTGCAGGGCTATCGGCCGCTGCAGAGTCTGCCGGTCGCGCTGGCGCTCGCCCTGCCCTCGCTGGTGATGCTGCCGCTGACGGCGTTCGTGCTCAACTTCGAGCGCGTCGACAGCCGCTGGATGGTGGCGCTGGGGCTGGTGCTGATGGCGCTGTCGAGCTGGATGAACAGCCACGCCACCGTCGCCTGGACGCGCGATCAGTTCTATCTCTCGCAGATGATCTTCTCGGCCGGTCAGTCGATCGTGGTGGTGAGTCTTTTGACCACCTCCACCGCCGTGATCGACCCGAAGGAAGGGCCGTTCGCCTCGGCGACGATCAACACGACCCGGGCGCTGGCCGGCCCCGTGGCCGGCGGCCTCATCGGCCACGCCATGACGGTGGCCGTGGATCACCACCTTCACGCCCTGCTCGATCGTATCGGCACCATGCGCTTTGCGCTTGCCCGGTCGATGCCGCTGGGCGGTCATGATGGGGCGGCGCTGGCCTGGTCGTCGGGCCCGGCGCACGGCGAGGCCTTTCATCATCTGTTCGAGCAGCTGGAGGTACAGGCTCAGGTGATGGCCCATGCCGATCTCTGGCGGGCGCTGGCGTTGGGCGCCCTGTTGCTGCTGCCGCTGTGTCTGCTGCCCAAACGCACCTTTGCGCCGCGTTTCAACCGCCCCAGACCCCTTTGATTTCAAAACTCTTTGATTTCAAAGCACTTTGATTTCCAGGCCCCTTTTGATTCCCAAACCCCTTTGATCCCTCGAGAGTGCCATGAGTAACCCTGCCGATGACGCCCGACCCCGGTCGCGCAAGACGTTGATTCTGACGATCGTGATCGTGCTGATCGCCGCCGTGGCGGCGGCCCTGCTGGCCCGCCATCAGTTCCGCGGTGGTGAGGTCTGGACCAACGATGCCCGCCTTGATGCTGACTACGTGGTGATCGCCCCGCAGGTGGAAGGCGATCTGGTGGCGGTACACGTTGACGATCACGACCGCGTCACGCGCGGCGATGCGCTGATGGATATCGATCCGCGCGACTATCAGGCAGCCGTCGATGACGCCGAGGGTCAGGTGGCCGCGGCCCGGGCAGCGCTGGCACAGATCAAGGCGCAGCTGGCCCAGCACCCGGCGCAGGTGCAACGCGCTCAGGCGCAGGTGGCCGAGGACGGCGCCAATGCCGACTACGCCCACGCCACCGCCGAGCGTTACCGGCGGCTGCGCCACAACGGCAACGTCTCCGATCAGAACGCCCAGCAGGCCGAGGCCAACGCCCACGCTCAGCAGGCGAAGCGTCGGGCCGATCAGGCCGAGCTGGCGCGCGTTCGCCAGCAGGCGCAGGTGCTCGAGGCGCAAAGGGAGAGCGCTGAAGCGACGCTGGATCAGGCGCTGGCGCAGCAGGAAAAGGCTTGGCTGTCGCTGTCGCGCACCCATCTCACCGCGCCGGTGGATGGCGTGATTGCCGAGCAGTCGGCCCGCGTGGGCGGCTGGGTCAATGCCGGCAGCGCGCAGCTGGCCATCGTGCCGGTGCAGGGCATCTACATCACCGCCCACTACCGCGAGGTCGATATCACCGATGTCGAGCCCGGTCAGCCGGTGGATATCTCGGTCGATGCCTGGCCGGACCTCAAGCTGCACGGCCATGTCAAAAGCCTGGCCCCGGCCACCGGGGCCACATTCTCACCGGTGTCGAGCAACGACACCTCCGGCAACTTCACCAAGATCGTCCAGCGCCTGCCAGTGCGCATCGCGCTCGACCCCGACCAGCCCGGGCTCGATCGGCTGCGGGTGGGGCTGTCGGTGGAGACGACGATTCACACCGACGCCCCCGGTTGAGAAACGGCAGGTGACCCTGATCCACGCGTTAAAAAGCTCGGCCGTTGCCGAGCTTTTTTTGTAAGGGCCATCCTGAACGGCGGGTTTATCCGAACGCGGCCAGCGCCAGATACGCCCCGCTTTGCGCCTGAATCTCGCGGCCCAGCGTATCAACTTCTTCTGACACGCTCTGGAAGTGCGCTCGGCGGGCCAGGCCTTCAAGCCAGGCATCCACCTGCGGATAGCCGTCAAAGCGGTAGCCGGCGGCGCGGATCTGATAGAACTCGCAGCCCATGGCGAGATCGGCAATGGTGGGGTGCTCATCCCCCAGCAGCGTCGGCGCATGGCCGCTACGTTGCTGATGCTGGAAGTGCGCCTCGAGCCGTTCCAGACCCGGTCTGAGACCCTCCTGCAGCGGCTCGAGCAGCGTGGCCTGAATCTCGCGCTTGAGCATCGGCAGGGTCAGGTGCAGGTTCATGATGTGGTGGAACATGTCGAAGCGGCGCAGGTTGTTGTGGTACCAGGCAAGCCACTGGTCAATTTTTGAACTGCGGGGGATGTCCTGCTCCCCCGGGTACCAGCGCCGGGCGGCGGCCTGATCCGCGGCGGTGCGGCACAGGTGGATCATGATCGCCTGGCTTTCGGCCAGAGTGAGCGTCTCGCCGTCATGTTCGACCACCAGCGCCGGCACGGTCTGGAAGGGGTTGATGGCGGCAAATTCATCGGTGCGGGTCTCGCCGCCGGCGAAGTCGACCTCGTGGAAGTCGTACTCGATGTCCAGCTCGCGAAGGAGCATTTCCGCGGCGCGCGAGGGCTGGGAGAGGCGATGGGCGTAGAGGGTCGTGGGCATGATGGGTCACCTGGCGGGAGGGTGTTTCAGCCTGGCACAGAGACCTGTCTCCCTCCTGCGCTGTGATATCGAGTCGCTTAAAACAGCGCCCCGGCCAGGCCGATGGCGGAGACGAAGGCGTGGAGCAGCATGGGCAGCAAAAGGCCCCGGGTGCGCCAGCGGTAGTAGCCCAGCACCAGCCCCCAGCCAAACAGCGCCACAAACGTGAGCAGGTGGTGATACTGAATCATGTGCAGCCCGGCAAAACACAGCGCGCTGAACACGACCAGAAGCGCCACCCGCCATCCGCGCGGCTGATCATCGATTCGCGCGATCAGGAAATGACGAAACGCCAGCTCCTCGATAAACGGTGCCCAGATCAGCACGCAGCCCACCATGATGGCGATCTGCAGCGTGGTCTTGCCGTCATAAAGCGAGACCATAAACGCTTCGGGCGCCATGTCCAGCCAGACGCTGACGGCAGCGGCCAGGCCCTGAATCAGCAGCACCAGGCCGATGCCCCGGGCCAGATCGCCCCAGGTGAAGCGCCCGACAAGGGTGGGCTGCGCCGAAAACCAGCGTCGCCATGCCCAAAAGCCGGCCAGCATCAGCAGCAGGGACGGCGCCAGAATCACTGCAAAGCCGTAGCCCTGAATCAGGGTGGCAAAGGCGGCATCGCTCATGACGTGTTGCAGCCCCTGCACGCTCAGAAACTGAGCGGCGAGATAGCCGGCAAACATTACAAGGCCGAAGAACACCTGATGGGCGCGCTGCTGATAGAAAAGGCGGGGGTCGATCATGGCCCGGACTCCGGTAGCGGGGATCCGGGCAGGGTAGCACTCGCCCCTTTATTTCGTGATACGGGCGGCGTTCGACATGGCCGAAAGGCTCGGGGCCGTGACGCTGGCCCCTTATGTGGGGTAGCACAGGCGGTTGCCCGCGCCACCGGGTGTCTTAGAAACGAAAGTCCAGGGTGGCGCTGGCGCCGTGGTCGCTAACGTCGTCATCCAGATGGCCGACGTAGCCGACGCTCAGCGTCGAATGCGCTCCCAGCGCCAGACCGAGATCGGCCCGCAGGCGAAGAGCGTCCCGGCCGGGGCCGGCGCCCTTGACGGTGAAACGCTCGCCGTCGGTAAAGGCGGCGTCAAGTCTCGGGGGGCTGTCGTTGAGCCGGCGCTGCCAGGCGGCTTCACCTTGCAGCGTCAGCGGCAGGCCACCCAGCGGGAGGCGTTGATCATGGCGCAGCCCGAGCGTGGTATAGCCGCTCGATGCCCTGTTGCCCTCCGCGGAAAGCGCGGCGGCACCGCCGGTCTCTCGCACGTCATCGACATCCACCGACAGATAGCTCACCCCGGCGAAGGGCTCGAGGGTGACCGGCCCAAGCGATAAATGCCGCGAGAGTTCGGCAAAGGTGAGGATCGTTCTGGCGCTGTAATCGGCCTCGAGGTCGTTGTCGAATCCGGTAAATCGCACGCGCCGCCGGCTCTCGGCGTCGCTGTAGAGATAGGCCGCGCCAAGACTCAAGGTGGTGGCCCCCAGGTCGTGACGTGCGTAGGCGCCGACGTAGGTGTGATCGAGATCCGCGCGGGCGTCCATTCCATCCATGCGAACACGGCTTTCACCACTGCCCACCAGCGCGCCCACGCGCCAGTCGTCCAGCGGCGCGGCATCGATACCGACCGCCAGGCCGTGGCCGCGGCGCTGAAAGCCGCCGGTCGGGTTGCCATCCAACTCGCTTTTTGAGCCGTAGCCCTGGCTCCAGACGACGATACCGTCACCGGCATCACCTGTGGTGTCCCGGGCGAGGCGCTGGCGCATCAGCGATTGAATCTGCAGGGCGTCCTGGGCGATGGCACTTGGCGTTGCAGCATGAACCTCGCCGGGCAGCTGATCGAAGGCGTGGGCGGCGGTCGCGGCGTCCCGGCTCACCAGGGCGTCGTAAAGGGCATTGCCGAACCCGAGCCGATCGGCACTTGTGGCGGCGGCGCGGGCGTTGTCGCTGGTGGCAAGCGCGGCAAAGGCCGTGGTGTTGCGCTCGATGATCAGGGCCGGTCGGCGCTCGGCAAACCCGAGTCTTGAGCGCAGAAAGGCGGGCGCGGCGGCGATGTCACCGAGACGGCCCGAGTAACCCTCGGGCGTGGCCAGCGGGAAGGTGATCACGGGGCGCGTGGCGATGGTGGCGTTAACCGGCGCGTAGGTGTCATCGAGCTCGCGTGTGGCCACATAGGGAAGCAGACCCTCGCGCAGTGCTGCTTCAACGTAGGCTGCCTGGTTGGCCTCATCGCCCGGATAGGAAGTGGAAAGGATAAACCTGCCCTCGGCCAGGGCGGTGCGCAAAAACTCGAGATCGCTTTCCGTCCACGGGGAGGGCCGGTCGTCGTCGTACCACAGATCCTCCACGCCGACGCCGTCGATCGCCGCCAGATAGGGGCGATTGGGTGTGCCGGGCATGTCTTCGGAAATGCCCAACAGGCCGACGGCGTTTTGCGGGATGATCAAAAAATCCGGGTTGAGCGATTTGGCGTGCTTGGAGAGGCGAATAACGAACTTTTCCATCTCGGCGCGCAGGTCTTCGCCCGTATAGCGCGCCTGCACCGATTCCAGGGTGTAGGCGTCAACGATGTCCAGATAGGCGCCGCTGTAGCCAAGCGCGACCGCTTCCTCGATGCGCTCGAGCATGAGCTGCTGCCACTCGGGCCGCCAGAAGGCGACCCGATAATTGCCCCGCCAGCTGTCGTTTTCCTCAAAGACGTAGTCGGGCACGCCCTCGGCGCTCATCGCCTGCCAGTAGTTGCGGTAATCCTCGGCCTCGCCGATGCTCACATAGGTGATCAGTGTCTTGTCGCGGGCCTGAATGGCCTCGACCTGGGCTCGGCTCAGGCCGGTATCGTCCATATCGACGACCGCAACGCTGAAGTGCTGTGCCTGAAGGCTTTCGTAGGAGGCCTCCTGCAGCTGATAAATGTAGGGAATGTCCACGCAGGCTATTGTCCAGAATCGCCGGGAAGACGCGCAGCCTACTCCGCGGGCGCGCGTCGCCAGCCAACGAATAACGTGGCCTCCATGGGCTATTTCTCCCGGCCATGGATATGCCTCGATCGTCTAACGTTATATTGCATTCGGCGCTACCCTGAGAGCATTTCCCTTCAAGGAGTCACCATGAAGACCTTTGCCCTTTCACCGGGAGACCCGGCAGGCTCCCGGCCCGATGTCGCCGGCTTTTTCGATCCCCGCACCTTCAGCATTCAGTACGTGGTGATTGACCCCGCCACGAAGCGCTGCGCGATCATTGACCCGGTGCTCGATTTTGACGAAAAGGCCGGTGCGACTGCCACGCTACAGGCCGATGCGCTGCTTGAGTACATCGAGCGCGAGGGGCTCGAAGTCGAATTGATTCTGGACACCCACCCGCACGCCGATCATTTCTCCGCCGCCCGCTATCTTCACGACAAAACCGGCGCGCCGACGGCCATCGGTCGGCCGGTGACGAAGGTGCAGGCGCTGTGGAAGGAGATCTACAACTGGCCGGATCTCAGAGACGACGGCAGCCAGTGGGATCATCTCTTTGATGAGGGCGATACCTTCCGGGTGGGCGAGCTTGAGGCTCGCGTGATGCACTCACCGGGCCATACGCCGGCCTCGATCTCCTATGTGATCGGTGATGCCGCCTTCGTACACGACACGCTTTTTCAGCCCGACTTTGGCACCGCACGCGCCGACTTTCCCGGCGGCTGCGCCCATCAGCTGTGGCATTCGATCCAGGCCATTCTGGCGCTGCCGGACGAGACGCGCGTCTTCACCGGCCACGACTATATGCCCGGGGATCGCGCACCGCAGTGGGAAAGCACGGTGCGCGAGCAGCGCGAGACCAACAAGCACGGCCTGAAAGACAGCAGCGAGGCGGAATATGTCGAACTGCGCCAAAAGCGCGACGGTGAACTGCCCATGCCGAAACTGATCCTGCATGCACTGCAGGTCAACATCCTCGGCGGGCGCCTGCCCGAGCCCGAAAGCAACGGCCGGCGCTATCTGAAGATACCGCTGGAGGCACTGGACGGGGCAAGGTGGGAATAGCAAGGGGCTGGCGTCGCGAACCGGGAATGAGCATTCGGCGACGCCATTGAAGTGACGAATGGTTATTCGAGATTCTGAATCTTAATGTTGATTTAAATTATTAAATCTATGATTAACAACTGCTTGCGTGAAAATGTATATCATTTAAAGGCTTGTACTACCCATGATACTACCCAATTGATATCTGTAAGCATAAGGAATAGCGGGCCTCACTGGCCGCACGGAAGCAAAGCAATCTCACGGTCTGACCAGCAGGATTCTTTGTAAACGCAGGCTTGGCAACAGGTTCGAGTGTCGATAGCTGCAATATGGCATCGATCTTCGCGTCGGTCAGCGATGGTCTGGTGTGCGCAATGATGCAGCTTGGTGTCGACGAAGAACGCGCGGGGACTGGCAGTGGTCGGGGTATTAACCGCATTAGCACCGATCGAGTAACCAACTGTGCGGCATTCCGCCCATGCGTGGAATCGACACTGAAGGGCCGGTTCCTCATACAGGTAGTGAGTCTGCGAGCCTGTGACGGCTAGCCAATTGTTGGGAATAGTACGGACAGCCTGAACAAGCAGCTTTCGTGCTTTTCCCAGCGCAAGCCCCCCAGCGGCTATAGCAGATACTTCGGGGAACCCAGGGAATTCGTTCAGTCCGCTTGGCTGAATTTGAAGTTCAAGTTCTTCACTGCATCGCTTTAGAAGTACTGTGGCGGCGGCAGTGACCTCGGACGTATGCGGTTCAAGTGTCTCTTCATTATCTTCGGTTCGTGAAAGCTGCATAACGATAGGATCTTCTGCATCAATCACAGTGAACAAGGCTTCATCTTCCCGCTGAATAAGAATCGCCGGATATATTAATATTCTGGGTTGCTGAACAAATATCGGGCTTCCTGTTGCCTCATGGTTAATTAGCAGGCCATGGTAAGCGGCTTCGAAATTATCGCTGTCAATATAATTCTTGAGTTGAGAGGACCTGATGCGGACAGGAGCTGTGTCAGCGAGCATGACACGCGCCATATGCTCAAAGATGACGTGAGCATAGGCAATATATTCTTTTTGTTCAATAAGATAGAACTGCTGATCATTGATATCGCCATTGCAAAAAGTTGCAACTGGCGTCTTGAATATCAAAATCCATTGCCCACTAGAAAGAACAGCGCAAGGAATTTCATGAGCGTATTGATTCTTGAAAGTTTGTACATAACCTGCAAGCTGCGAAAGATTATCATGCCACTCGCTTATAACAGGGGACTTCTCTTTCTCACCATTCGAATGGATGTGCTTGATTGCGGCAACAACTAGATTGGCTTTGGATTCGTTTCTCCATTTGCCTTTGCCCACGATAATAGGCTTGTCCCAAGATTTCGCCTCTAGGATCAGAGCTGGCGCGCGTGTACGCGCGTTAACACCGACGTAGTCGACGAACTTGGTAGTGTCAGCCTTAATCCTTGCTTCTTCAGCGACATTTCCTGCAGTACCTAGTTTCCAGCCGAGCAAGCTCAACAGCCTATCAAAGAAAAACACTCTCGTATCATGCTCGTGAAAGGCTTTGCCATCCGCGCCGGCGTAAGCGTTTATGACGCCTGGTTGAAGCTGGTGGTCGATCGCAGCAAGGATGTCCGCTAATCCCTCACGAAACTCACTCTCGGCAGCGACCCGGTTCATTGGATCAGCTCTGGAAGGCGATAGAGAAGCCGCTGCGCAGAAGGCCAGCCAGCCTTCATAAATATTTCAAGACAATCGATCAGCGCGGCGCGCCGAGTCCCGTTATCGAAAAGCTCCTTGTGATCCGCAAGGAACACGCCAACCAGCTTGACGAGTAAATCGACGCCAAGCGATTCAAACTGATAGCCCGTACGATTCCCACCAGATCTCAATGCATGGGCTGTCAAATCAAATGCTCGAGCTGGATTGGCTGGTAGCAGAAACTCAAAAAGCTGAAGAAGGTAATAGACCGTATGCGGCGTGGCATAGTTGCCGAGGGTTTCGAGAATTTCGGCTACCTCATCGAAATAAAGCGCGATCGCGTTGCTGCTGAACGTGTTTTTGTCATTATCGCTATTTTTTCCAGCCCCAACTGCAAAGAACAATTGCAGACATGCATCATCGAGCAGTCGAGCATAATCGCGCGCCTTTTGAGATTGCTCGGGACTAGGAGAATCGATTTCAAGAAAGGCTTCTAATCCATGGCTAGCGACAATAACAACATCGTTGACCAGCTTTTGCGCGCGATGGCGAAGATTTTTGTCCTCGATATTGGCTGGATGCTCAATTCCAGCTACGAGCCCGTTTCGCAGGGACCCAAGAATTTTCGAAAGCTCGTCACGGTACAAGGCAGACTCAGCGATCCAGCCAGCTACTACTTCTTGTGAATCCTGTCGTTCATAGGTTACCCATAAAATCGCGAGTAGATCTGATAGGGTTTCACGCATTCGTGGCTGGCGTTCTGGGTCATCATCAAATCGATGAAGAAGCGGTAAGGCCATCGCCTCGACTTTTTCCGGATCCTTGTGAGCGACTCTCCCAAGCACTGAGGTACAAATATGATCGATCACGCCCTGGTTGCTTTCTGCAGTTAGACGTGTCGATAGGTGTCGCCAGAAACTATCCCGATCAAGATCCCAAATACGCAAAGTATGCAAGATCGCCTGCAATCTAACGGCCGGATGAGGGTCATTCAGCAAACGATCAATAGTGGGTTTGAGAATGGAATAGAGGTTTGGCCATAGAAGTACCATGTCGAGACTAAGCTGGGCAGCATCGACGCGGGGAGCCGGCGATCCCCACGAAACGCTGTTCTCGAAGTTTGCTTCAGTATCATTTTCTATCCGTGGACCAGCTGAATTCGCGACGATCGTGAACATTTTCAAAAAGCGCTGGATTAATGCATCGTCTTTGATTTCTGGCTGTGCTTTGACGTCTACTAATCGGACAAGGCTCTCGGAGATTTGCCCCTCGGCATACACTATCAGGTGGGGATTCTGCTCAACGTGATCGATAGTTCTGGCAAGTGTCTCTATCGCATCGAGAGCATCTTCGAGGTCGATAATAGTCCTTTGAGCGTCATCCTTGTTCCCCAGCCTTTGTTTGGTCTCGTCGATCGCTGCCATTAATACGCAGTTGGCAGCCACTTCTTTATCGAGATCCGGGATCCAGTAATACGGTTCCGGAGATCCGGCGGTCATGCTCAGGGTGAACAGACGATCGTTCGAAACATCGTCGGCGCCAGCCAGCACACCAGCTGCATCGCGTGCGTAATCGCTTACCAGATTCGATGGGCCAATCGTACTGAAAAGGCGTCGCTCGAAGCTGACTCGTGCGTCATCAGGTTTTTGGTATCGCGAGAAATCGAACTGACTGACTGCATTTTCGAACTCGGCGCGCATATCTTGCGACAACCGCTGGTATCCTTTTGCGACGATGTCTACTGAATCCTTGCACGTATCCGGCAGCATCAGGAAATCTTCCTGCATTGCAATCGGCAGAACGGTATCGATAAGGGTATCGTCTCGCTCCGTTGCAGCCAGAAAGAGCCGCGACCAAAAGATTGCCAAGCTGGATGTTTCGATGAGGCGCTCAGCTATGTAAATAGCCTCATTGATGTTTGCGGATATTAGGTAGTCAAGCAGCTTTTTGACCAAAGCTTCAGCATCATGACCATAGATGCCATCGGTGCTGTGTGCCCAGATATAGCTACGGTCCTCGCGCAGGCGAACGCGGCGGCCTACGACTTCAAGCTCGGCGTCTAACAGCTCGGGAGTTCGGGTATGCTCCTTCGCGACATACGACTCAACCGCCTGTGTGATAGCGCCGACGGCGTGCTTAGGATGAAGTTGTAAGAACGTTCTAAAAAACTCCTTCAGCGCGTACCGCGCCATGTCGTAATCCTGGCGGGCGTTGGACTTTAGAGGCATGATCTGGCTATTGCCTATCATGGTTTCCTGATCGCCAGTCAACTCGAAACCATAGGTTTCCTGATAGATTCGTTCTGCGAAAGCCGGATCGTGAGGTGCAATCTTCTCGATCTCCCGGCACAGTGCAGGCACCTCCTCGGCAGCATGAAGCGCCAAGCGTTCAGGTGAGAAGATTTTCTCCAGCAATTTCCGTGATGCGTCCGGATCGCTTTCAAAGGTCTCGCTAACCAAGTGGATTGAAGCCGATACGTCGTTGTGTGGTTGCTCAAGGGTAAATGAGTACTCAAGCAAGGCGCGCGCCGCAGTACCAAGGTCCTTGCGCTGCACAGGACGTTCAACGCTATCGGTGAGGCGATAAAGAAGAAATCGCAGCGTTCCTGCGACAGGAGTGACATTTGAAGCAATCTCTCGTACAAGCCCAACCCATGGCGTCAGCGGCGTTTCAGGGTGATCTTCCAGTCGGATCGCTAGCGCGCCACAGGTATGAATAAATGCTTGGACGGCTGACTTATCGTTTGCAACGATCCGATCTGCAAATTTGCTCATATCGCAAACCGCTGACGGATATTCTGCGCATATGCGCCCCGTTGCACTTTTGATTACGGGATCTCCATCTGGATCAGAAAGAATATGCGCCGCTGCGGTCCAGAACGCTGCATGGTCCTGTTCGCGTATCCAAATTTCACGCAGCACGAATGTTAGCGCCTGCGCCAGCATCAGGCCTCGGGCCTCGCCCTTATCGAACCTGAGCCTTCCGGCGATTAGTTCTTCTGGATAGAGCAAGATCCGCGCGGCCGCGAAGTCGAAAAGTAAGTGGTGGCGAAACTGGATCCAGCGCCGGTTATCGACCGAGATCAAGACTCCTTCGCGTTCCAACTCATCGAGAACGGCTGCATCAGACTGCGTAGCAACGTTGAATGGCGCTCGTAGCGCGCGTGCTTCAACCATCGACTCCAAAATCCAGCGAATACAAGCTTGCGCAGGTGCGCCGTGATGCTCGACCCGGTCTTCCCAATACAGCTGAAGAAGTTCCGATTGAGAAGCAACGTGTGAGAGATCGGTGGTGACGAGGCCATCTTTCACAAGATCGCTGAGAAGCCGAGTGTTGAATGGGTTTGCCGCGAGATCTTTCAGAGCCACGGGCGCGTTGGCCAATGCTGCCCTTAAGGCAGGCGCTCTCATAAGGAGCTGGTCAAATTCGTTCCGCGTCCACGGTGGCACCCTAACGTGGCGCACATTAGAAAAACCCGGCTCGACCATTTCCGCAATGGGTGGTTTTCCCTTGAACAACGTCCGAAATTTCTTACCCATACGAAGATCAAACGTTCTGATGGACGCGACGACATTCCACCGTCCATCAAGGGCCATGACCTGTTCGATTAAGGCTCGGAAAACTCCCTCCCCGTGGCCGCCTCGTGTTGCATCCAGCGCATCTATGATAAGCCAGGCGGGTTCCGAGCTATCCCATGCCTTGAGCGTCTCGATAAGACCGTGTTCAAGGCTTAGCTCGTGGCGCAGCCCCTCCAGCGTCTCTACCGAGTGACGATCGACTGCCAGCTCTACTACATCGAAGTCATTGTGTCGAAGATCGCGGGCGAGTGCATTCAGGACTGCACTCTTGCCGGCCCCAGGTTCGCCTACGATGAGAAAAGATCCTTCTTTAGCCGCATCACGTACCTGTTCTTGGCATTCTCGTTCAATTGTTATCTGGTCACCGGGCACTGCTTCTATTACTTCAAAACGCTCAAGGGTTTTAGCGGTCTCAGAACTGTGTGCTTTCAAGCGTTCGATATCGTGCTGGAAGTTCAGTGGCGGAAGAAGAGGAATGCCACGCCCTAAAAGCTTGCGTCGAATGCTCTCCAAGTCGGCCCCGCCGCGCTGCGTCATAAGTTCGCCACAAATCACCTCAAGACCAGAGAGCGCTATAGCAGCATCAGTCGTTGAAGGAACTATTCTTGCCAGAGTTGTCACAACCGCTTGGTGGTACGGTCCTGTTGGATCAAAGATTACAACCCGAATCAACGCTGCCAGTTCTCGTGCTATCGAGGCGTCGTAAGCAAGGGCCGTCGATCCTGCCCAAGCCTGTTCGACGCAAGCTTCGAATGTTTCAAATGCGTGCTGCTGCTGAACGTTGAGCTCTCCGCCGCCGGGCTGCGACTTAAGACGTAAAGCGGCTGGAAGCGCCTCTCTAACTGGAAAGGAATTCTGAGGACCGACTGCAAGAATTAATCGATCGCTATTAGCGTCCAGCGGTCGATTCCAACGAAGACTTCCGTTGCCGTTATGACATGCAAGCCAATGCTGTACGAACTGTGAAATCGTCTTACCGAATGGGCTTTTGAGGTCACGTGATAAAGATGCTTTTGTCTTCACCTGAACTGCTACGAACCCACCATCCGAAGTCCCTATCAATATGTCATCGACAGGTGCTTCCGTTTCAAAGCGCAGCCATTCGGGTTTAGCTGCTCCAAGCTCCAGTTGCCTATCAAAGGATTGCTCCGCGAGAATCCAAGCGCCCATGATGGCGCCGACCTGCTGTTGGAACTGAATGCCGGCGCTAGTGGCTGCACCGCCGCCGCCGGTGGTGGTGGGCTTCCCAGGGGTTTGGGTCATTGTTCGGCATAGCCTCGCTCTTGTTAGCGCTTTTTAACGGCACAGAATAATAGTGCTCTATCTTCTGAGAACTGGATGCAACAGTTATCGTATTGCAGCTTGGAGACCACCTCTCCCCGATCTTTATGCTTAATAATCTTGGAAAGCATAAAGTGCTGTCGTTACATGATGGCCGACAGTCAGGATTTTTTTAGACAGAGCTCAAAGCCTTGGCCAGCTTTTCTCCGTCTTTCAAACGCGTCAGCGTATGCACGAAACGAATTTTTCGGCCCAGCGCATGATGAATCTCTTTGGTAGGCATAGGTGACTCAAGGCGTTGGAAGTCCTGCAGGCGCTGGTAATAGGTTTCATCCTTTCGTCCCTCATGGGGAGCTTTTTCTACCTCTCCGCTGGCAATTCCGCAGGCAACGACGCCTTTTCCTGACTCATACAGAAAAACCATATCACCGGAGCGAATGCGTTCAATTTTCTGCTTCCATCCATCTTCAAACGCTGCAGCGACCTGCTCCTCCAACATCATCTGATGATCTTCTACAGAATTGCCCTTGTTGGTGTTGAGCAGGTAATAGCTCTTCCCTTCAGTGCTGGCTCCACTCGAGCTGGATAGTCCTGACTCTTCGTCATTTTCTCCCGCGTCTTCCTGTCGGATTCGTTGCCAGGCCGGAATGAGGTACTCGGCTATCAGATCGTGCAGGATTTCTTGGCGCGTGCAATCCATATGGTTCGCCAGATCCTGAATCGCCGCCTCTTCTTCTTCCGAAACCCGGATGGTCATACTGACCATATTTCTACTGCGCTTGCGCTTCTCTTCCAGTCTGCCAATAAAATCTTCTACGGACATTTTTTAATTCCTTTTAGATTTAGTTTTGAAAACAAAAGTGAATCTATATAGATTCAATTTTACAGTCAAGCTTCATCTGTAAAAAGTATCGGCATGAATTTTCTGGTTACCTCATGGCTACCAACTAGCCAAAAACAATATGTATGGCCTTATTGGACCGTATTCGAAAAGCTATTAAGATACTGTTTTATAAGGATAAATAAATTTATATGGCACCGGGCATGGTTCATGTGGGGCGATGAATACTCCACCTTGAAGGATCTGTTCTCGTCTTTTTAATAAAATTTTTAAAACTTAGTAATAAGTATACTAGATTTTTGATGGAGGTTTCCTCATACTGGTTTTTATTGAAACGGAGGAACTTCCCTATGGCACGTACAAGACACATGCATCAGCGTATGGGACAGCGCGGCGTTACTAGCCGTCTGGTAGATTTGACCAGCCACTACGGTATGGAAAGCGGCGATCGAATTGTTCTGGATCGCAAGAATGTAGAAGAGCTGCTTGCTGGCCTAGAGACCTTTCGCAAGGATCTGCTCAGCATTCATGAGAAGGGTGGTCTGGTAGTCATTGAAAGTGGTGAAACTCAGATTACGGTGTATCGCATCGATAGCTTCAACCATAAGAAGAAGGCGACCTATGCCAAACACTAATCAGGCCTCCATGCTCATGCCGTTGGTGGGTGCACTGAGGAGTCAGGGCCTTAGCAATCATGACATCGTGCGCCATGTTTCTCTGCTGGCTGCCTGGGCCTGGTGTTTCCATCACCGACCTGAGCTCGGCCTGCCGGATCCCGGAAGCTGCCCCGGTATCACCTCGACCATGGAGACCATGAATGAAGCTCTGGTAGCTGCCGGCAGCTCACTGTCTATGCCTCCAGACCTGCTGGAAATGAGCTGTACTGGCAGAACCGTTCAGGATCTGCAGGATATGGTGGCCACGCTTGAGTGGCTGGATGCTGGAAGCCTGATCGCAGCTCTGGCTGGTTTGGTTGAGCAGGCGCCAGGGCAGCATGCGGATCAGTTCCCGCTGCCATTGCCGCTGGCTGAGCTCATGGCAAGGCTGGGCCGGGCAAACGGACAACAGTTGGTCGCCTCCGGTCCCATGAGTGATTTACCAATGGCCTTGGCTGATGAGGCTGTAGAGCGTACCTACGCTAGTGCATCCCACTCTGCACTGTCTGAGGCTTTAATACTGATCAGTGGCGCCATGATGGTGACACAGGCTCAAGGGACTACAGCACCGCAAACTGATGTAGTGCTGTCCGTTCCCCCCATGGGTGTCAGGATTCCCGACACAGGAAGCGCCGGGAAGCAGCGATCCCGCCGATCCGAAGCTGTCGGTCTTCAGGAAGCGCATGAGCTGGCTACACGGCGAGCGGTTGTACTTGGCCCTGCAAGCCTCCTTTTCGATAAAACGGAGTACGCGCTGAGAGAAACGCTTGTTCGTGACGACTCTATCGACATGGTCATTCAGTTGCCTGCCCAGACGCTCTGGGGCACCAGCATACCGCCTGTTTTGATCGTGCTGGATCATCAGAGAAAGCTGGGAGCACCCATTACCTTTATAGATGCTGCTCGGTTGCTTCCAGATACTTCCCGGCAACGTCTTAAGCCGCTCCATCAAAACCCGGATTTCTGGGAAGCGCTCAGCCAGGTTATTGCATCAGATTCACTGTCTGGTGAAGCATCCCGGCATATCAGCCAGAACGAGATCGAAAGCAACGACTTCGACCTGTCAGTGCATCGCTACATCGCAGGGGATGCCACTCAGAAGATCAGTGATCTGGAGGAGGCTCGCTCGCTGAGCGAGGTGGCCGAGATCGTGCGAGCTCAAACACTCAAAGGTGAAGAAGGTGATGACGGGCGTCTCTTCATTGAAATTGGCGGTCGCGATATCAACGCGAGCGGACAGATCCACATCGAAGAGCCTTACAAGGAAGTCATGGTGGCGGGCCATGCCCGAAAGCGTGCCGAGCAACAGCAATTACGCCCGGGTGATGTGCTGCTCATCGGCAAGGGCAGTATCGGAAGGGTGGCACTGGTGGGAGAGGATTGCGGTGAGAACTGGGTGGCCGGGCAGGTTTTCCTGATCATTCGGGCCCAGAAGCGTGGCCGGGTGAGACCTGAATACCTCTACCGCTACTTGGCTTCCCCTATGGTGCAGCAGTACCTGAAAGAAATTGCCAGTGGTACGAGTATTCCCGTTCTCAAAGCCAATGACATCAAACACCTGCCAGTACCGGCACCCAGTCTGGAAGCGCAGGGACAAGTCGTCGACGTGCACCGCCAGATTATGGAAGAGTACGAAGCCATCAAAGCGCACCAAGCCAAAATCGAAGCGTTATCTCAGCAGTACTGGGCAATCTGACGAAAGACAGCAGCCCTGAGCTCAATTTACAGAAAGGAAAGTCATGATCACAGGCGATATGAAATCGCGCATTGGCCGCATCTGGGACACGATGTGGTCCGGCGGTATTTCCAACCCGATTACCGTCATGGAGCAGCTCACCTACCTGCTGTTCATTAAGCGACTGGACGAGCTGCATACGCTTAAGGAGAGCCAGGCAGTGCGTACCAAGCGACCCATCGAAGAACCAATTTTCGAAGATTCGCAGAACCACCTTCGCTGGTCATACTTTCGCGAAATGGCACCGGATAAAATGTTCGAGACCGTTCGTGATGAGGTCTTTCCCTTTATCAAGACGCTGGGGCAAAAAGGCGACGATGACGGTGAGGGCGGCTCGACCTATACCCACCACATGCGCGATGCCCTCTTCCTGATGCCAGCGCCCAGAGTGCTGGCCAGCGTGGTGGACCAGCTCAATGATATCGACATGAGCGATGCCGATACCAAGGGCGATCTCTACGAATACATGCTGGGCAAGATTGCTACTGCTG
This sequence comes from Kushneria halocnemicola, assembly GCF_965650455.1. Classification (GTDB taxonomy): domain Bacteria; phylum Pseudomonadota; class Gammaproteobacteria; order Pseudomonadales; family Halomonadaceae; genus Kushneria. Next base: position 2,841,957 of record NZ_OZ287968.1, on the reverse strand, counting down.
GGCAGAACGGCCAGTTTCGTACCCCGCGGCATATCATCAAGTTGATGGTCGAGATGACGGCACCCAGCCCCCGAGACGTGATCTGCGACCCGGCCTGTGGCACGGCAGGCTTCTTGATCGAGGCCTCCAAATACCTGAACGAGCATCACAGCGGCGAGATTTATCGAGATAACGAAGCCCGGCGCCGCTTCAATGAAGGCACCTTTCACGGCTACGATTTCGACTCCACCATGCTGCGTATCGGCAGCATGAATATGCTGCTGCACGGCGTGGAAAACCCCGATATCCGCTACCGGGATTCGCTGGGCGAAACCGACGAAAACGATGCTGAAAAGTACTCGCTGATTCTCGCCAATCCGCCCTTCGCCGGCAGTCTGGATTATGAATCCACCGCCAAGGATCTGCTGCGAACCGTCAAGACTAAAAAGACCGAGCTGTTGTTTCTGAGTCTGTTCCTGCGCGTCATGCAGACCGGCGGACGCGCCGCCGTTATCGTGCCGGATGGCGTACTGTTCGGCTCCAGTACAGCCCACAAGACCCTGCGTCGGTTACTGGTGGAAGAGCACAAGCTCGACGGTGTGGTCTCGATGCCGTCGGGTGTCTTCAAACCCTATGCCGGGGTTTCTACCGCCATCCTGTTCTTCACCAAAACGAACTCCGGTGGTACTGACAACGTCTGGTTCTACGACATGCACTCTGACGGACTGTCACTGGACGACAGGCGCACGCCGCAGCCGGAAAAAAGCGATCTACCGGATATTCTGGCTCGCTGGAAGAACCGGGACGCCGAGCACGATCGCGTGCGGACGGATAAAAGCTTTCTGGTACCCAAGGTCGAGATTGCCGGCAACGACTATAACCTCTCGATCAACCGCTACAAGGAAGTCGTGTATGAAGCCGTAAAGCATGACTCGCCTATTATAACTCTGGAGCGATTAGAGGAGTTAGAAAAAGATATTTTCGAAAATTTAAGGAATCTCAAGGATTTGTTGAAATGACTAATGTTTTCTTGGGAGATATATGCAATATACAAATTGGTAAAACCCCATCTCGTTCAGTTCCTGAATATTGGGGGGGTGATTTACCGTGGGTATCTATCCGAGATATTGCAGAAAACCGCTGCATTACAGAAACAAAAGAAAAAATAACCAGCACTGGTGCAAAAAAGAGTGGCTCGAAAATTATCCCTAAAGGAAATCTGCTACTAAGTTTCAAGCTTTCTCTGGGAAAAAGGGCCTTTGCTGGATGCGATCTTTATACGAATGAAGCTATTGCTGCTCTTTGTCCTATAGATAAAAGTAAGGTTGATATAAATTACCTCTATTGGGCTTTGGACAATATAAGTTATGATGATTATGTAGACAGAGCTGCTAAAGGAAAGACTTTAAACAAAGCAAAGCTGAATAAGCTTTCATTGCGCCTCCCCTCACTCGATGAACAAAAACGTATCGCGGCCATTCTTGATGCCGCGGATGCGCTGCGTGCAAGGCGTTGGGAGTCGATCACACAGCTGGATGCACTGCTGAAATCGACCTTTTTGGAGATGTTTGGTGATCCGGTTATCAACCCGATGCAATGGGGTCTTGGACGTATTGGAGATTTAGGAGAAGTAATCACGGGGAATACACCCTCGCGAAAATGCCCTGAATATTACGGTGATGAAATAGAATGGATAAAATCGGATAACATCAATGATCCTTCATTAACGCTTACCAAAGCAAAAGAAGGGCTTTCTAACAAAGGTAAAAAAATCGCGAGAACTGCACCTAACGGTTCAATCTTGGTTACCTGTATAGCTGGATCAAGGGATTGTATTGGTAACTTCGCTATTGCTGATCGTGAGGTGGCATTTAACCAGCAAATAAATGCATTTATACCAAACAGTAAAATTTCTTTCTGGTATATTTTGGGTGTTTTTCTTACGGGCAAAAGTCTTATTCAACGCGCATCTACAAATTCCATGAAAGGTATGGTTAGCAAGTCTGCTTTTTCAAACATTAGTATCCCATTGCCTCCATTAGATCTTCAGTACCGCTTCGCTGCTATCTTTGAATCTGTTGAGAAGCAACAGACCCGTATGCGAGTCCACCTTAATGAGCTGGATGCCCTTTTCGCTTCGCTCCAACACCGCGCCTTTACCGGAGAACTGTAGGTCATGAGCAATTTTGCCTTTTTGCCACGTGAATTCAGCACTGTCGCCGAGTCCGCCACTCTGGCAGAGGGGCATATTGTGGGTGACCCCAGGGCAGCCTGCTTCCATGCGCGCTTTGCGCTGGAAGCGGCCGTGCACTGGCTGTATCGCTTCGACCAGACGCTCAGGATGCCCTATGACCGCAACCTGGGTGCCCTGCTCCATGAGCCGACCTTTCAGAACCTGCTGCCGGAGGCGGTGTTTCAAAAGGCACGAGTCATTCAGAAGATGGGCAATCAGGCGGTCCACGAACCGCGACCGGTCAGGGAGAGCGACGCCCGACAGGTGGTAAAAGAGCTGCACCATCTCTGCTACTGGCTGACCCGCACCTATACCCCACAGGCCTCTCGAGACGGCGCGGCTTGGCGCGATGAACGCGTACCTGCACCCATGAGCAAGCTCGCCGCGGCCGATGTCGTGCCGCGAGCGGAGCTGGAAGGGTTGGAAAAGAGGCTGGCCGAGCAGAACAAGGCCGCGCTCAAGCAGCAGCAGGAACGCGATACCCTCGATGCTGAAGTTCAAACGCTGCGTCAGAAAGTGGCCGAGGCACGCGAAGCCGCCGAGCAGCGCCCGGATACCCATGATTATTCCGAGGCCGAAACGCGCGACTATCTCATCGATGTCGAGCTGCGTCGTGCCGGTTGGCCGCTGGACAAGCCAGAGGACCGGGAGTACGAGGTCACCGGGATGCCGAATGCCAAAAATGTCGGCTACGTGGACTATGTACTGTGGGGAGAGAACGGCAAGCCACTGGCCGTGGTCGAGGCCAAACGAACGACGGCGGACGCTGCAGTCGGACAACAGCAGGCCAAGCTGTATGCCGATTGTCTGGAAGAGATGCACGGCCAGCGCCCGCTGATCTTCTACACTAATGGCTATGAGACCTGGCTATGGGATGATGAATTTTATCCACCCCGCCAGGTGGCAGGTTTTTATACCCGAGACGAGTTGTCACGCGTCATTCTGCGACGTCAGCAGCGCAAAACGCCGGACGCCACCGTCATCAACAGTGACATTGCCGGGCGCTATTATCAGAAGCGCGCCATTACCAGCATCTTCAGCCAGTTCGAACAGGCTCGTCGCAAGGCGCTACTGGTCATGGCCACGGGTACAGGCAAGACGCGTACCGCCGTGGCGCTGGTAGATGCACTGCAGCGTACTGGCTGGGTGAAGCGGGCGCTGTTTCTGGCCGATCGAGTATCACTCGTTAATCAGGCCGCCAATGCCTTCAAGACCCACCTGCCTGATGCCAGTCCGGTAAATCTGGTTACCGAAAAGCATACCGAGGGCCGGGTTTATGTCTGCACCTATCCCACCATGATGGGGTTGATCGATGACATGGATGGCGACAAGGCCCGCTTCGGGCCAGGTCACTTCGATCTGATCATCATTGATGAGGCGCACCGCTCGGTCTATCAAAAGTACGGTGCCATCTTCCGCTACTTTGATTCGCTGCTGGTCGGTCTGACCGCCACACCCCGCGAACAGGTCGACAAGAATACGTATGATCTTTTTGAACTGGAGCCAGGCGTCCCCACGGATGCTTACGAGCTGACCCAAGCCGTCAAGGATGGCTTTCTGGTTCCTCCCAGGGTTCAGCAGGTTGATCTGAAGTTTCCCAGTCAGGGGATCGACTATGAGCAGCTCAACGATGAGGAAAAGGCTGAATGGGAAAGTCTTGACTGGGGAGATGATGCCGAGGAGGAAGGCATCCCCAGTAAGGTCAACGCGCCTGCCATCAATAGCTGGCTGTTCAACAGCGACACCATCGACAAAATGCTTCAGCATCTGATGGAAAACGGCTACTACGTGGATGGTGGCGATCGGCTGGCGAAAACCATCATTTTCGCGCGCAATCATGAACATGCCAAGGCCATCGAAGAGCGTTTCAATCATCACTACCCAAAATACGCCGGGCAGTTCGCGCGTATCATCGATAATAAGGCCAAATTCCCGCAAAGCCTGATCGATGACTTTTCACAGCCGGAGAAGGCACCCCACATCGCCATTTCGGTCGACATGCTGGATACCGGTATCGATGTACCGGAAGTCGCCAACCTCGTGTTCTTCAAACCGGTCTACTCGAAGATCAAGTTCTGGCAGATGGTTGGCCGGGGGACCCGCCTGTGCCCGGGGCTGTTTGGCCCCGGTGGTGAGGAAGATGAGAAGAAGAATTTCAGGGTCTTCGATTTCTGCTTCAACTTCGATTTCTTCAAGGAGAACCCGGAAGGTATCGAAGCCAGTGGCGGTGTGCCGCTGGGCACGCGCCTGTTTCGGAGCCGCGTTCAGCTATTGAGCCATCTTCAGACCACGTCGGATCTGGATTCTGGGAAGCAACTCACTCCCAAACTGGCCGATGCGCTGCAGGCAGAAGTGTCGACCATGAACCCTGATAACTTCATCGTGCGCATGCACTTGGCCTCCGTGGAGACGTTTAAAGAGCGCGACAGCTGGAACCAGCTCGACAACGAGTCGCGTCAAACGCTGATTAATGATGTCGCCGGTTTGCCTACAGAGCAGGAACCCGAGCAGATCGAATCCCGTCTGTTCGATCTCACGGCTCTGCGCATGCAGCTGGCTCACATCGAGGGCGATACCGCGACCTTTGAGCAGCTGCGTCGTCGCGTGGTCGAAATGGCGTCGCTATTGGAAGAGAAATCCTCGGTGCCACTGGTCAAGGCGCAGCTGGGCTACCTGCAGGCGCTGGCAGACATTGGCTTCTGGGAAGGCATCAACGTCAACATGCTGGAAGAGATGCGTCTGCGCCTTCGTGAGCTGACGCCCTTCTTGGACAAGAAGCGCCGCCCCATCGTCTACACCGATTTCAAGGATGAAGTGCTGGGCGTACGCGATGAAGAAGTCTTTGAGCTGCCAAAGATGACCGGCGTTCAATATGCCCGAAAGGTAGAGGCTTATCTGAAGGAACATCTCGACAACATTGTCATTCGCCGGCTGCGTACCAATCAGCCGCTGACCCAGACCGACCTAGAAAGTCTGGAGACGATGCTCACTACCATCGGTGAAGAAGATGGCGAGGAGCTGCTTCAAAACCTGATGGCGCAGCATGAGGCGCCGTCACTGGCCCATTTCATTCGTGGGCTGGTGGGAATGGACAACGAAGCCGCCAAGGCTGCCTTTTCGCAGTACCTCTCTGATCACAGCCTGACCGTCCCCCAGATGCGTTTTATCGAAATGGTTATCGAACAGTTGACTGCCCGTGGTGTCATGGATGCCAGCGCGCTCTATGAAGCCCCTTTCAGCAGCGTGCACGCCGGTGGGCCGGATGCCCTGTTTGCCGACCGTAATAACGTGATTGAAGGGATCTTCGAGGCGCTGGAGGCGACTCAGCCGAGGATTGTGACGAAGGCAGGATGAGGGCGGTTCTCTAGATGTTTGCAGAGCCTCTTCAGCTCTAACGATTAATCAGCCATCAAATGGCCAAAGTAGGCATGCATCGAAAGATAGCGCCCTGAGCCTAGTTTAGCCGGGCCTCCAGAAATGATGGAGGCCCTTGGATAATTGTGCGATCCCAGCAAGTAGAGGGCAGGTTTATTGTGAATTAACCTGCTTCGATGGTCCTTGAGACATTACATTGTCTGAATCAATAAAGACGCGGTCGGCCGCCGCGTTTCTCTGATGCACAGGGTGTTGAGCTGGTCTGAAACGTTCGGCCTTTCACCGCAAGAGAGACGTATTCATCGACTTTGGTGAGATAGGCTGCAATTTTATCCAGGTGCTCCCTTTTTAGGTCGTCTGAATAATGTATGTCACCGAGCGCGTTGTATAGATAGTTGCTGCCACCGCTATGGTTGCAGTTGAAATACATCCCTTGATTGTTAGTGAGCCTTCTCCAAAGCTCACCAATATTCCTTCCCAGCGCGATATCCCTGCGTACCCGGTTACCGTCAAAGAAGAAAACGAAGTGATAATGGAACCCTTTTTTAGGTCGCCATTCCAGCTTCCATGCGTAACCTAGAAGGTGTTCGAACATCGGATGTGAGTGAAACATTCGACAGAGTTTTTTTCGGTGATAATCGGCTGTCTCATGATCTATATAGTATCCATCAGTCTCGCTATAGCCTAGGTCGATACGTACCACCAGTAGGCGGCTGCAGCAGCCAAAAAGCGAATCTGCCAGACGACAGAATCTTCTGTAATTGTCGCGACTGTTTCTTTTTAGACGGGCGTATTCAATGCCAAATGATGGTAGTGATAGGCATTGATACCACAACCATAATCTATGATTCAGATCATTAACCACTTGCGCGGCAGCCGATTGTGTCATCGGCGAAGGTTCGTCCATGATTGACTTGTGGAGATGCGAGCAGCTCTTAAATGCCTGTAGAAAGCTTTTGGTATAGGGAGGTGGCTGTAAACTGTAAGCGCCCTCACTATGGTCAAGTATCCCTGTAAGGCTTGCCACAATACTCTGCAACTCGTCCAGTAGCGGATTATCTGCCAGTTTTATCAAGCCGCTGCCACAGGGTGTAGACTGAATCACAGTGGCAGGGTCAAACCATAGGTGAGAGCTAGTAAGCTGCTTGAGTCTTTCCTCGATTTCAATCAGAGCTGCAAGCTGCTGATTTTGATTTGGCTGAGCTGATGGGTCCCACAATATCTGCTCGTCATGGTAATCCATATTCAGATCATTCAAAAAATACGACATGTCATCATTGGCAATGTAGTCGTCGGTGGGGTTGTGCATGGGGTGCTCCTGGCTACGGTTGGTTTTCCTCGTAGGATTCCCCATGGCTGTAAAAACAAATCTTTTCTGCCTGAAAGCTGATGGGTCTCGTCAAAGAATACAAGGTCCTTGAGGCTATCAGGTGCTTGAGCCGATACGGATTTTGCAAGGAGTGAATATAAAGGCCAAGCTCTTGAGAAGCTTGGCCTATTTGGTTTGTTTCACTGTCATTGGCTAAATGATATCCAGCATCCACTTATTACTCCTGATCAAATGCTAAACACCCCAATAACAAATGATCCGAAACAAAGAGTTACCCATACTCCACTGCTGAGACTTCGAGAACCACTCTTTGGTGGCTGTTTTACCGGGTTTTTCGAACCATCTTTCTCTGAAAGTTAGCGTCACGAGTATCGATTAAATTTTTAATTATCGAGGATAAAAACTTTTCAGACGCACACTACCTTCATGAGCCTGTAAGAAATGGCTTCAGTCTCTTTTTCAGAAAGCCGGGAGGTAGTTATGGCGACCGAATGTTCGAAATGCGGCTCGATTAAAATTCGTTTTCGTTATCAGGGGCGCAAGGTCTGCGGAAGCGTGGGTATAGCAGCGGGCTCCGCAGGCGGTGCTGCCGGGGCGTGGAGTGGTTCACAGGCCGGCGCGATGGCAGGAGCCTTTGCAGGGCCCGTAGGCATAGCGGTAGGCGGTCTGACCGGTGCTGTATTTGGTGCTCTGGCAGGTGGTGCCGCCGGCGGAGTAGCCGGTGCTCGTTTCGGTAATGAGCTCGACGAGCGTGTGCTCGACAACCTCGAATGCTGCGACTGCGGCCATACCTTTCGCATTTAATCCACTCGATAGCTGTCTCCCTCGGAGGCATCGACTCATTCCCCTCTCTTCCATTCAAAGGGCCCGCCATCAACCGATGGAGGGCTCTTTTGCCGTCTATACCACTATCAGCAAGGAGTTTTCTCATGGCACATCAAATCGAGCAGATGGCGTACGTTGGCGACATACCCTGGCACGGACTGGGGCAGCAGCTGTCTCCCCATCAGCCGCTGGAGGTCTGGCAGCAGCAGGCCGGCATGAACTGGCACATCGAAGAGACCCCGGTACGTTTTATTGCCGATTCGGCCTCTCATCTGGGCAGCATCCACTCCTTCCCCGAACAGAAGGTGCTGTTCCGCTCGGATACTCAGACGCCTCTGTCGGTGGTGTCGCAGCGTTACAAGGTGGTTCAGCCGCATCAGGTACTGGAATTTTATCGCGATCTCACCGAGTACGCCGGCTACGAGCTGGAAACAGCGGGGGTGCTGAAAGGGGGCCGAAAGTTCTGGGCGCTGGCCCGAAGTGGCCTGAGTACGTCGCTCAAGAACACGGACGAGGTCAGGGGTTATCTGCTACTCGCCACGTCCTGCGATGGGACATTGGCTACGGTTGCCACGCCCACTTCCGTGCGGGTGGTCTGCAACAATACGTTGAGCATGGCCATCGAAGGTGCGTCTCAGATGGTCAGGGTACCTCATAGCACCGAGTTCGATGCCCGGCGGGTCAAACAGCAGCTGGGTATCTCGGTATCGCAGTGGGATAACTTCATGTACCGCATTAAGGCACTGGCTGAACGCCGGATCAGCCATGGCGAGGCCAACCGTTACTTCCAGACGGTGCTCAACAACATCGACGCGCCATCAGGCACGCCAACCGGAAAACCCAGCCGTGCCATGAATCGGATGCAGCAGCTCTATCACGGTGAAGGTCGTGGATCTCACTTTTCGACGGCAAAGGAGACGGCCTGGGGGCTTCTCAACGCCGTGACCGAGTATGTCGATCACGAGAAGCGTGCCCGCGGCAATGACACCCGTATGGACTCGGCCTGGTTCGGTCAGGGCGCCAACTTGAAAAACCGGGCACTGGATAGTGCCCTCGAGCTGATCGCCTGACCATACAACTTGTTTTTTACTACTCAACCGCATAAAGCCCAACCAGTTTTCTGGTCGGGCTTTTTTATTGTCGCAAGGAAAGTCTCGATGAATATCGAACTCCCTCTATCCATCTCCATTGCACTGACCGATCTGTCGCGCCTGATGCTGGAACAGGGCGAAACGCAGGCCGACACCCTCATCTGCGCCAGAGTCTGCTTTTACCGCGCGTCCATGACACTCGAGCAGGTAGCAGATGAGGACCTGCAGGACGTTATCAACGAATACCTTCCCGAGAAAACCTCATGACGCAGTCCACTGCTCAGCCGCACAACGTCACTAGGCATCCACCTGAATCCAGTAGCGACAGTACTGCCATCATTCAGGTGATCGAGCGGGCAGCGCTCAACCCCGATGTTGATATCGACAAGATGGAGCGTCTGCTGCAGATGCAGGAGCGTGTCCTCGATCGTCAGTCCCTGATGGCCTACAGCAGTGCTATGGCTGCCATGCAGACCGAGCTGCCCAGCATTGCCGAGAGGGGCAAAGGCAATAACGGTCACTACGCCACGCTGGAGGATATCGTCGATACCGTACGGCCCATTCTGCAGCGCCACGGCTTTGCCGTGAGCTTTCGTATTCAGACGCAGGAGCGCGGCATTCAGGTCACCGGAATACTGATGCACCGGGACGGCCATCGCGAAGAGACCAGCATGCTGCTTCCTGCTGACGTGAGTGGCAACAAGAACGCAGTGCAGGCCTTTGGCTCCTCGACCAGTTACGGCAAACGTTACGTGCTCTGCGCGCTGCTCAACATCACCACACGGGGGCAGGATGACGATGGTCATGCGGCCGCCCCCATCAAGCGAATCACTTCCATCCAGGCTGGACAGCTCCGGCAACTGATCGTCAAGTGCCCAACAACCACACAGGAATGGTTCATCGGGCGGTATGGCGATACCGAGCAGGTGCCCCAGAGTGATTTCGACAAGCTGCGTGCTTCCCTGCAAAAACGCGCCCAGCCACAACAGCCACCACATGGCGACGTGCGCGAGGGGTAATGCCCTCGCCATTTATGCCGTCACATCTTTCAGGAGTGCATGATGCAGATACTCAAATGTGAAAAGGGAACTCCCGAGTGGCATGCCGCACGGATGGGCATCGTCACCATGTCCGAGCTTAAGACCCTGTTGGTGAAAGGCAAGGGACCCGGCAGTTTTGGCGCCGGAGCGCTGAGCTATATGCATCAACTGATCGGTGAGCGAATTACCGGCGAATCAGCGGATGCCTTTCAGGGCAATGCCCATACCCAGCGCGGGCATGCGCTGGAGCCCATAGCGCGAGAACTCTACAGCGAGGCTACCGGCAATACTCAGCTGGAGCAGGTCGGGATCATTCTCAACCATGGTGCAGGCTATTCGCCAGATAGCCTTGTAGGCAGTGATGGGCTCATTGAGGTAAAGACCAAACTGCCCAAATACCAGATCGAGCTGCTGATTGCCGATGAGTTGCCACAGGAACATGTGGCCCAGTGCCAGGGTGGGCTTTGGGTTAGCGAGAGGGAATGGATCGACTTTGTGAGTTATTGGCCGGGCATGCCGCTGTTCGTCAAACGTGCCTATCGAGATGAGGCAATGATCCAGAAAATCGCCGAGCGTGTGGCGGCGTTTTACGAAGAAATGGACAGACGTATGGCCGTGGTTATAGCAGCGTAACTACAAGGCCCGTGATTCAAAATTTTTCCACTTTGCGTTTTATCAGGCCACCTCAAAAATAATTTCAAACTTCCCTGACTCAGACATTCAGCTGATGAGATGTGGTAGGGATGATGACACGTCAACCATGGCGGCTCTCAAAAAGAGCCGACATGGTTGCGTGATCAGCCCCATTATTTTTTGCCCAAACAGCATGGTTTGAAAATTCTTGCGCCAATTCTGGCCTTCGTTCAAATAGCTCAAAGTGGTTTGGCGGGCTTGCTGAAGAAATATATAGAGGTCCATATCTCTGATGGGCAGGTAAGCATGGTCATGCAAATAAATGACTACGGCGGGGCCTAGGAAGTTCAGAGGAAAAGCAGAAGGGATAGAAAGTTGATAGATTTTAAAATTCTTGATTGAGGAGAGTCAGGCGTATGGTCCGATGCAGCTCAGGATTTAGTCTCGTCTCTCATCCTTATTTTTAGCAGAATCCAGTCGTTGATTTCACTCTCAACCCAAGCAACGTTTCTCTCTCCTAAAGAAACAGGTCTAGGGAAATTGCCTTTAGAGATATATTTGTAAACAGTAGAGCGACCCAGCCCTGTTAAAAAAATGACATCTTTTAGCTTAAGTAATCTCATGATGCGAAGCTCCGTATTCTTCTCATGAGATCTGCCGTATGTGTAAGAAAAAACTTTTTGGATTGAGCTGCAGCCATCAAAGACTGGTAGCTTTATGAGCGCTCATAAAGCTTTCATTCTTTTCAGAAATATCTTCTCAAATACTGATCTGTGTCGGTCCTCAGTTTATGGGGCTAGGCATACCGGCCGTGCTCAAACTAATTTGGGTGGCGCTGACTGAGCATTCATAAGTCATCAGCCAGAACGATACAAAAGGCTTGAGGATGGCTAGAAGAGCAAGCTGGATCAGGTTTGGAGCGGTTCCAATTTCTCTTTCTGTGTCCTAAACCCTATAAAATCTCGTTGAAAATACCTCTAAAGTTACTCAGGAATAACCCGATAACTCTACGGTAGAGTTACGTAGTTCTTTCTTTATGTGTAAAATTTTGGAGATGACATGCCTGTAGATGTGGGGTTTCCTTATTTTAAGGAGCTGGCGCTTAAAAATGATAGATATCGTGATTTTTATGCACATGCTTTAAGACAGAAAATAGCTCGTGGTCAAGGTATTGATTCTTCTTATAGCGGCATGATTAAGTACTTTCAAAGCTTGCCAGAGGATAATAAATCAAATGTTATTCTTGGTTTAATAGATGCCAGAAAAGCAAAGCTTTTATCAGAAGAAGATTTTTCTTGGATAAAAGATGAGAAGCGTATTTGTAATTTTGTTTGGTGTGTTCTGAAATGGGCCACTGATGATCAGATAAAAATTATGTCCTGTATGAATCCACAAGATGATCTGCCAAAAACAAATGCACATACTACTTTCTTCGACAATATTGTTAGTGTGGAGGGTTATTTTGACATCAATGATAGTTATCAAAAAGTAGTGGAGTTTTTTGATAATTGGAATGAGTTTTCTGCCACAAAAAATAATGTGATAAATAATTTGAAAAAAGAATGGGAGCAAAAAAAGAGAGAAAAAACAAAGCTCGCTTGGCTAAAAATCAAGAAAAAAGAGCAATGCGATTGGGCTTGGGATTACATGAAGATAAAGTTTGAAAAGCATTGGCTCAACAAAATGTTTTGGTCACTTCGTCCTTTGAATAGCGAGCAGGCTTACTACTGTGTTTTTGCTGTTTTGGATTATTGGGAGGCTGAAGCCGGAACAAAGGAGCTTTTTGTTTTGAAGCTCAAAAAAGCTTGGGATCAAAGGGAATATCGGAAAAAACAATCCGAGAGATCGCCGTTGAATACGTATATCAGCAGTGAATCAAAAAAAAATTGGATAGTTTGGCGAAGGATAGAGAAGAAAAAATCTACCAGACTCTTGAACGAATTATCAGAAAAGCTTACGACGAAAAGTGGTGAGTAGGTACGTCAGTGATGATTGCGGGTGCAACAAGGTTGGCAACTTTAGCCATCGCTTCTTGCCGTTCTTGGAAATAATCGTACCGGTCATAGATGCCTTCAACGCCCTTGATCTTATGATTCAGGCAGCGCTCTGCCACATGTGCCGGGGTGCCCATGGCAGCCAGCAGGCTTCGACAGGTGCGACGAAGATCATGCACGGTGAAGGGTTCCAGATCCCCCATTCGGTTCTCTGGCTGTTGCTTCTTGCCGGGCTCGCTGCCAAACAGCTTGGCGATAGCACGATTCAGCGTGTCCTTGCCCATGTGAGGCGATCTGTTGCCCCGTCGGCTGGGGAATACGAACTCTGAGCCGCAGGCCCGTATCTTGAGCTCCTCCAGCCAGCCGATGGCCTGAGGGGGAAGCGGTATCCTGATTCCAGTGCCGGACTTGCTGCGCTCCCCGGGCAGTGTCCATTGGCTGTTGGCCAGATCGAATTCTTTCCATCTGGCCTCGGTCAGCTCGGTCTTTCGTGTTCCCAGTACCAGCAGAAGCGCGCAGGCGAGGTAGTTCTCTCTACTGAAGCTTGCGCTGTTGTCTCGAAATACGCTGAAGGCTGTGTTGATCTCGTCCGGGGTCAGGGCTCGGCTACGGCTTTTTTCTACACCGCCGGCATCATTGACGTTGAAGGCCGTCGCCGGGTTATAGGTGACAAGCCCCAGTTTGATGGCGTGGTTAAATAACTGCTTTAGATACATTAATGTATCGTTGGCGATCGTTGGTCGGCCGCTTTGCGCCACTTTCCTGATGATGCCCCTTACCTCCATGGGCGTCACGGTGTCCAGCTCGCGTTTGCCGAGACTGGGGGCCACTTCCTTGTGATAAATACGGTATGGGATTCTGGGATGCTTGAGACGCTTCTCAAGATCCGGATACCAGTCTGCAAACAAGTCATCGACGGTCCTTATCGAAACCTGCTGTTCCTGCTTGCGCGCTTCGATGGGGTCAACGCCATCCTGAACCAGCTTCTGATGGTCCTGAGCTTTGGCTCGGGCTTCTGCAAGAGAGAGATGCGCATGTTTGCCCAGCGTCATTTCCCGGCGTTTACCCAATAGCGTGTACCTCAACATCCAGTATGGAGCGCCCTTTTGCGGCACCATGAGGTACAGACCGTCACCGTCGCTGTACCGTCCGGCTTCTCCTCCCTTGATAAGGGCCTGCACCTTTCTGGCATTGAGGCTTCCCATGGCTCTTTTCTCTTCTGAGTGAAAACGGATAGAGAATGGTCTCTCTGGATCCCCGAACGATTCAGCCCTGCCAAAGCAGAGCGTTTGTCTATCCTGCTCCCTTGAATAGATCGGCAGCTAACTCACTGTGGGCGTTACAGAATCGGCAAGCAGTGGGGAGTACTTTCGATGATAAACGGCAAAAAGTGGGGAGGCAACGATTTTACTCCCCACTTTACTACCCAAAAGGATATGGATTTTGACAGATGTTGATAGACATCAGTGGACTGCTTTTCGATAAAAATATTTTAAAAACAATGGATTTATGTGTCGTTGTGGCTTTTGATAGACCCTACTCGATATTTTGAATCTGCTCGCGCATCTGCTCGATCAGCACCTTGAGCTCCACCGCGCAGCGGGTGGTGTCGGTGACCGCGGCCTTGGAGGAAAGCGTATTGGCTTCGCGGTTGAGTTCCTGCATCAAAAAATCCAGCCGCCGGCCGATCGGGCCCTTTTGATTGAGCTGTCGCTCGACCTCGCCGACGTGCGTTTCAAGTCGGTCAAGTTCCTCGGCGACATCGGCCTTTTGCGCCATCAGGGCCATCTCTGCTTCCAGCCGGTTGGGATCGAGCTCGGCCTTGACGCTCTCCAGACGTTCCAGAATCTGGCTGCGCTGGCGCTCCAGCACGGCCGGCAGGTGGGCGCGCACTTCCGCGACCTGGGCGCGAATGCCGGTCAGGCGCTCGCGGATCAGCGCGCAGAGCTGCTCGCCTTCACGCTCGCGGCCGGCGTTCAGGTCATCAAGCGCCTGGCGCATCAGCTGGAGGGCGGCGGCGCGTACGGCGTCCATGTCGATTTCGCCGCCGCGGGAGATGCCGGGGTGGTCGAGCAGCTCCAGCAGGCTCGGCATCGAGGCTTCCGGGGCGTGGCGGCGCAGACGCGTCAGGGTCTCCATCAGCACTTCGAGGTGTTCGACGTTGATGTCCAGGCCGTCACCGCTGCCCCGGGCGCGCTCAAAGCGCAGCGAGCACTCGACCTTGCCGCGCGAGAGTGTGCCGCGCAGGCTGTCGCGAAACGGCGCTTCAAGGTCGCGCAGCGACTCGGGCAGGCGAAAGTGCACATCGAGATAGCGCTGATTGACCGAGCGCAACTCCAGCGCAAGGCTGCCCCAGTCGGCGTCCAGCGTCTGGCGGGTGAAGGCGGTCATGCTGCGTGCCATGGGTCATCCTTGCATCAGAGGTGAAGGGGATCAGTCTAAACGATTCGTTCATTGCGCAGGCAGGCGTGTAAGATGCCCGGCCCGCCTTTTGGTTTGTGCCTTCATTTTTACCAGTAGAGAGAGTGTCATGCGACCCAGTGGACGTGCCCCCGAGGCAACCCGTGAAATTACCCTGACCCGTGGCTACACGAAGCACGCCGAAGGCTCGGTGCTGGTCGCCTTCGGCGATACCCAGGTGCTGTGCACGGCAAGCGTTGAAACCGGCGTGCCGCGCTGGCTGCGCGGCAAGGGGCAGGGCTGGATCACGGCCGAGTACGGCATGCTGCCGCGCGCGACCCATACCCGCAGCGGCCGGGAAGCGGCGCGGGGCAAGCAGGGCGGGCGCACCATCGAGATTCAGCGCCTGATCGGGCGCAGCCTGCGTGCGGCGATCGATCTGAAAAAGCTCGGGGAATTCACCATCACCATCGACTGTGACGTGCTTCAGGCCGATGGCGGCACGCGTACCGCCGCCATTACCGGTGGCTGCGTGGCGCTGGTCGATGCGATCCAGTCGCTGCAGCGCAAAAAGCAGATCACCACTGATCCGCTCAAGCAGCTGGTCAGCGCCGTCTCGGTGGGCATCTACAAGGGGCAGGCGGTGACGGATCTGGACTACGCCGAGGACTCGCGCGCCGAGACCGACATGAACGTGGTCATGACCGCCGATGGCGGCATCATCGAGGTTCAGGGCACCGCCGAGCAGAAGTCGTTTTCGCGTAGTGAACTCAACGCCATGATGGACATGGCCGAAGCCGGCTGCGAGCAGCTCTTTGCGCGTCAGCGCGAGACGCTGGGCATGGTCAGTTAAACGCCCGGGCATGGTCAGCTGATCAGACGCGTTTGCCGCATAACGACACGGCGCCGAAAGCGAAAGCTTCCGGCGCCGTGTTGCGCGAAGGGACCACCAGGCGATGGCGATCAATGGCCGAACGGCGATCGATGATGGCCGGGCCGTCACCGATGCCGGGGCTTAAAGTTCCAGATCGTACTCGATGATCAGCGGCGCGAACTCGCTGAAGTCGGCATCACGATCGATCCAGGCGCTTTTGACCGTGCGGGCGATATCAGGCCCCGTGATCTGATAGTCCATGCGCCAGCCGTCCTGACGCTTGCGCGGGACGTCGCTGTCGGGCTTTTCCCACCAGGTGTGATGACCGGCGTTGCGCTCGACCTCGCGGAAGGTATCGACAAAGTCCATCGGGCCGAAAACCTGATCCATGAAGGCGCGCTCTTCGGGGCGAAACCCGGGCGTACTCTGGTGCTCGGACCAGTGATCGAGATCGACGGTCTTGTGGGCGATATACCAGCTGCCGGCGATGATGTACTGGCGACGCTTGCGGCGCAGCTTGCTGAGATAGTCGCTGTACTGCGCGATAAAGCGCTGCTTGGCGTGGGGGTCTTCCGGCATCAGAAAGGAGGCCACGCTGAAGCGCTCGTAGTCGGCCTGCAGAAAACGACCTTCGTTGTCGCACTGCTCAAAGCCCAGACCATACATGATTGCCTTGGGGATCTTGCGGCAGTAGATGCCTACGCCGGCAAAGTCGTCCTGTTCGGCATCCAGAAAATAGCCTTCATAGCCCTCGGGGTAGAGGATCGAGTCGTCCAGCTCGAAGCTTTTGGTCTTTAAGTTCTGCACGCAGACGATGTCGGCATCCTGCGCTTTCAACCAGTCGAGAAAGCCCCGCTCGACGGCCCGGCGCATGCCATTGACGTTGATACTGGCGATTTTCATACATGGTCCCTTGTTTTTCGCGCGTGTATGATACCCGAGCCTGACAGGTTTGGGTAAAGAGCCGGTACAAGAAAAGGGTACGACATGTTGGACGAGCAGCGAGAATTCATCGAATTTGCCATCCGTGAGCAGGCGCTCCGCTTTGGCGAGTTCACTCTGAAGTCGGGGCGCGTCAGTCCCTATTTCTTCAATGCCGGCCTTTTCCACAGCGGGGCGGCACTGGCCATGCTGGGGCGTTGCTATGCCGGTGCCATTCAACGCGCCGGACTGGAGTTCGATCTTCTGTTCGGTCCGGCCTACAAGGGCATCCCGCTGGCATCGAGTACGGCCATTGCCATGGCCACTCATCATGACCGCAATCTGCCCTGGTCGTTCAATCGCAAGGAGGCCAAGGACCACGGCGAAGGCGGCTCGCTGGTCGGTGCGCCGTTATCGGGCCGCGTGCTGATCATCGATGACGTCATCACCGCCGGCACGGCCATCGGAGAGTCCATGGCCCTGATCGAGGCGGCCGGCGCGACGGCGGCCGGCGTGGTCGTGGCCCTTGATCGCCAGGAGCGCGGCCAGGGCGATATCAGCGCCATCGAGGACGTTCGTCGCCGCTACGGTATTCCGGTCGTTCCTATCGTCACGCTTGAGGGTATCCTTGAGTATCTCGAGACCCGGGCCGACGATACGCTGGCCCCGCATGCCCGCGCCATCCACGACTACCGCGCGCGTTACGGCGTATAGGGCGCTGCTTCAGACGGTGGTAAGGTGGCCTTAATAAAAAAGATGACATTATGTCGATCCCTATCATCATGATGGCACAATGCACCGGAGCACACCGGTCTGTATTCCCGCAGGCGAACGGATGCCTCTCTGACAGTGCATGTCCCCGGCAAGGGGACGGCAAGCCAAGGACCTTTAAAATGAAAAAGATCATCATCTCGGTACTGGGGACGGGCCTTGCCCTTTCAAGCCTGAACGCCTCGGCCCTGAGCGTCTCGGCCAGCGGCGGCAATGACACCCACAGCGTTCAAATCAACCAGTCCCTGCTGCCGGGCTGGAGCGCGGGTGCCGGCTACAGCAACACCGATCGCAGCGGCGACAACACCAAGACCTACAGCGGTCAGCTGATGTTCTCGCCCTATGTGCCGGGCATCGATATCTCGCTGGGCGGTCGCTATCAGTATCTGGACTCCCACTACGGCAACGGCGGCGGTCTGGGCCTGGGCGGCTCGGCTTATGTGGATACCCCGATCCCGCGCGTCAGCGTCGGCGGCTACGGTTTCGTCACGCCCACCGGGTTGAGCCATGGCGATGTCGACAAGAGCTACGAGTACGGCGCCCGCGCCCGTGCCACGCTCGTGGCCAACACCTACGGCTTTGTGGGCTATCGCTACTACCGCACCGATTTCGACGATCACAGCAACAAGACGCTGTTCAGCGGTCCGGAACTGGGTGTCTCCGTTGGTTTCTAAACCGGCGAACGCCTGACCCGAGCGGGCCCGGCCTTTGTGCCGGGCCCGCTTGCGTTGGGACCTGCAAAACCAAGCGTCAATATGCAGCGTCCGAGCGTCGCGGCATTTGACCCTGAGAAGTAGAGACAAGCCCCGCCATGCTGGACATCGCCCTGTTCGAGCCGGAAATTGCCCCCAACACCGGCAACATCATCCGACTGTGTGCCAATACCGGCTTTCGCCTGCATCTGATCGAACCGCTCGGCTTTGAACTTGATGACAAGCGCCTGCGCCGCGCGGGGCTTGATTATCACGAGTGGGCTCGCGTTCAGGTGCATGCCTCCCTTGCGGCCTTCATGGCCGCGGTTTCGCCGACGCGCGTGCTGGCCGTGACCACCCGCGGACGCACCCGCCATGACCATGTGGCCTATCACACCGGCGATGCGCTGCTGTTCGGCCCGGAAAGCCGCGGCCTGCCGCAGACCCTGATCGATGGTCTGCCGGAAGATCAGCGCCTGCGCATTCCCATGCGCCCTGACAGTCGCAGTCTCAACCTCTCCAACGCCTGTGCGGTGCTGGTCTATGAAGCCTGGCGACAGCTCGATTTCGACGGCGCGCTATAGTCCGGGCCGTCGAGCGATTTCGTCATGAACACGCTGTAGGGGTCTTCTCGATAAAGGCCGAACGGCGGGCAGGTCTCGAAGCCGAAACGGGCATAGAGGCTGCGCGCCGGGGCAAAAAGGTCATGCGGGCCGGTTTCAAGGCTCAGTCTCTGGAAACCGCGGGCGCCGGCGTCACGGATGATGTGATCGAGCAGTTTGGCGGCCACGCCGCGACGTAGATGGGTACTGGCGGTGCGCATCGACTTGATCTCGCCGTGGGTGGCATCGAGTGCCTTGAGCGCGCCACAGCCGGCCAGTTCTTCGTCCTCCCAGACGCTCCAGAATGTGATGTCGGGGGCGCGCAGGGCCTCCAGGTCCAGCGCGTGACAGCTCTCCTCGGGAGAGTGGCCGGCCAGGTCCGTCACATGGTCACGAATCAGCGCGATGGTCGCCGCGCCGCTCAGGTCGTCCTGAAGTATCTTCATCGTTACCGCCCCCTGTTGTTGTAAGCGAAGATGCGCTGCTACGCGTCAACGCAGGCGCGCCTAAAGATTCGACGGCGCCAGGCGCCCTTCCAGCCAGGCAAAGAAGCGCTCATGGCTGGCCTTTTCTGCCGCGCTCAAAAAGCCCTGCTCGGTGATCAGCTGATCGCTCTGGGCCTCGATGGCATCGAGCTGGGTCATGAGGGCGTCGGCATTGTGTGGATCAAGCGTCCCGTCGCCCCGGGCGCTGCCGATACGGTAGCGAAACGTCTCGATGCGACTGTCGATATGCTCCCGGTCGCTCTGGCTGACCCGGTAGTGGCCGTCATCGAGATGGACCTCAAGCCCCGAGCCGCGCACCAGCTGAATCAGCGCCGCATCGGGAGTAAACCGCCCGGAAACCGCCTGCGCCCGGTGACCCTCGACAAGGGCGTTATCCATTTCGACCGGACAGCCGCTGGTGTGGGCAAACTGCTGCAGTGCCTGATCCAGACGCTGTTCGGGATAGTCGTACGTCATCGCCTGAAGCTGACAGGCGGCGTTTGCCGGCAGGGAGACCCCGGCGGCAGCCGCGAATAAAAGCCCGGCGGCGGCGTGAAAAGGCCGTTTCCTGAATGCCGGTGCAAACCTCTGATAACGCATGGCTTTCCTCCTGTAAGCGGTGAGCGGCTGCCGATTCGCGCGCTGTCATTACAGCACAGGAACGGGCACAGGATGTATCATGACGTGCTCGCGTCATCTGCCTTCCATCAGGTTGTCCCCATGTCCGATATTCGCAATCGCATCAGCGGCCTCAATCCGCGTCAGCGCGAGGCCGTCAAATACATCGACGGCCCCTGTCTGGTGCTCGCCGGCGCCGGGTCCGGCAAAACCAGCGTGATCACCACCAAGATCGCGTATCTGGTCCACGAGTGCGGCATGAGTGCCCGGCGCATTGCGGCGGTGACCTTTACCAACAAGGCCGCCCGCGAGATGAAAGAGCGCGTCCAGGCGCTGCTGCCCGGTCGCAGCGGTCACGGCCTGACGGTATCGACCTTTCACACCCTGGGGCTGACCATCATCCGCTCGGAGCTGAAAACGCTGGGCCTGCGCCCGGGCTTTTCGCTGTTTGATCCGGAGGATGCGAAAGCGCTGCTGCGCGATCTGATGCAAAAGGATGCCCAGATTGACGGCGATCAGATCAATAAGGTGCAAAGCCGGATATCGAGCTGGAAAAACGATCTGATCCTGCCGGGACATGCGCTGTCCCACGCCGAGACCGAGGATGATGCCTACTGCGCGCGCATCTACGAGCACTACGTGCGCCACCTGAAAGCCTACAACGCGGTCGATTTCGATGACCTGATCATGCTGCCGGCGACGATGTTCGAGCGTCATCCGGAGGTGCTGCAGCGCTGGCGGGGCCGCATTCACTACATGCTGGTGGATGAGTATCAGGACACCAACTCGAGCCAGTATCAGCTGGTGCGCATGCTGATGGCCGAGCGCGAGACCTTTACCGTGGTGGGTGACGACGACCAGTCGATCTACGCCTGGCGCGGCGCGCGCCCGGAGAACCTGGTCCAGCTTGGCGAGGACTTCCCCAGGCTCAACGTGATCAAGCTGGAGCAGAACTACCGCTCGACCTCGATCATCCTCAAGGCCGCCAACACCCTGATTGCCAACAACCCCCACGTCTATGAAAAGACGCTGTGGTCGGACAAGGGCCGCGGCGAGCCGATTCGCATCATCGTCAATCGCAACGAAGAGGCCGAGACCGAGCGGGTCGCCACCGAGATCCTCACCCGGCGCATCAAGGAAAGTGCCCAGTGGCGTGATTTTGCCGTGCTCTATCGTGGCAACTTTCAGGCAAGGCTTCTGGAGCTCAAGCTTCAGCACCACCAGATCCCCTACAAGCTCTCCGGCGGCACCTCCTTTTTCTCGCGCAATGAGATCAAGGACGCCATGGCCTACCTGCGCCTTTTGATCAATCCGGCCGATGACAACGCCTTTTTGCGCATCGTCAACGTACCGCGCCGCGAGATCGGCCCCAACACGCTGGAAAAACTCGCCAACTACGCCCAGGAGCGCAAGGTGAGTCTTTTTGCTGCCTGCAGCGAGATGGGGCTTTCGCATGTGCTCTCCGAGCGCGCCGTGGACCGGCTGGGGCGCTTTAATCACTTTCTCGATGGCATTCGCCGGCGCATGGATGAGGGCGATGCCATCGCCGCGATCCGGCAGATGTTTGCCGAGATGGACTACGAGGCCTGGCTCTATCAAAACGCCAGCGCGCCGATCGTCGCCGAAAAGCGCATGGGCAACGTCCACATCCTGATCGACCAGCTCGAAAAGTCGATGCATCGCGACACCGAGGAAGGTGATGACGTCGCTGAGGAGACCGATGACGTCGAAGCCGCCATTTCGCGGCTGGTGCTGCGCGATATTCTCGATCAGCAGGCTCAGGAAGATGACACCGACAAGGTGCAGCTTCTGACCCTGCACGCCTCCAAGGGGCTCGAGTTTCCGCACGTCTACGTGATGGGCGTGGAGGAGGAGCTGCTGCCGCACCGCAACTCGATCGAGATGGATACCATCGAGGAGGAGCGCCGTCTGGCCTATGTGGGCATCACCCGCGCACGCCAGACCCTGACCCTGTCGCTGGCCCAGCAGCGCAAGCAGTTCGGCGAGATGATGAACTGCGCGCCGAGTCGCTTTCTCGATGAGCTGCCGCCGGACGATCTCGAGTGGTACGGCCGCGCCGACAAGGAAGAACCCGAGAAGAAACACGAGCGCGGCCAGAGTGCGATTGCCGGGCTGCGCTCGCTGCTGGGCTAGTCCGGCCTGCCCCCTTCGCCGCTCAACGCGACCAGATCCCGGTAGAGCGCCGCCGGGATCGACACGCCTGCTTCCAGACTGCGCGCTCGCGCCTCGAAGCGCCGTTTTGAGGGCAGCCGCGCGCCCTGTCCCAGCATCTCCTCGAACAGCCGCTCGGCGTGTGAAAGCCCGGCCTCGCTTTGCTCACCCAGAAACGCCTTTGGCGACAGCGCGATCACCAGCTCGCCGTGACAGGGCCGGCCGGTGCCTTCTTCGTTGGCGGCCTGGGTCTCATGGCTCAGGGCGTCACCGATCAATGGCCCGGCCAGCAGCTCGATCATGGTCGACAGCGCCGAGCCCTTGTGGCCGCCAAAGGTCAGCATGGCCCCATCCAGCGCGGTTGCCGGGTCCGTGGTGGGCTGGCCCTGATTATCCAGCGCCCAGCTCTCGGGTATCGACTCGCCCGCGCGACGATGCAGCTCGATCTCGCCGCGGGCCACCACGCTGGTGGCAAAGTCAAAGGTGTAGGGGGTGCCGCCCGGGCGCGGCCAGGAAAACGCAAACGGGTTGGTGCCCAGCAGCGCGCGCACCCCGCCGGCCGGGGCCACAAAGGCGTGGGTCGGGTTCATCGCCAGGCCTGCCAGCCCCATTGCTGATAGTGCTTCCACCTCGGACCACAGCGCCGAGAAGTGAAAACAGTGGTTAATGGCCAGCACCGCGATGCCGTTGCGCTCGGCCTTCTCTTTCAACGGTGCCAGGCCCTGCTCGAACGCCAGCAGCGAGCTGCCGTAGCGGGCATCCACCCGCACGATGCCGGGGGCCTGATCGATCACCTCGGGCACGGCCTGCGGGTCCAGCCCGCCCATGTTCGCCGTCTCCACGATGCCCAGCAGGCGATACAGCCCGTGGGAGTGGCACTCGTCACGCTGGGCGGCCACCACGCTTTTCGTGATCGCTTCGACGTGGCCGGCGCCAAAGCCTGCGTGATGCAGGATGCGCCGGCTCAACGTCTCGGCCTGCGCCAGCGAAAGGGTGATGTCGTGTGCCATGGGGGCTCCCGGTTGATACGAGACAGATGGGCCGTCATCAAAAAGACATGACCCGTCAGTAGCCTGTCAGCATAACCGTCTCCCCCGACGGTGCCTGCTGGACAAAGGTGTCAGGAGCATGGCCGGCCGCCGCCAGCCCATGCAAAAGATGAGTAATTTTTTGTTGCTATAGATGTAGTCTTTTTGCGTGCCATGGATTAGTTATTTCAGTCCCTCATAATGCTTCTGATTATTTAAGTTCTAATTAAAAAGAATCGGGAGTCTGCATGCCCAGTACCCGCCGGATCGACTGGATCGATGCCGCCAAGGGCGTCTGTATCCTTGCGGTCGTGCTGTATCACTTCAATCAGATCGTGCTTCAGCAGATCGATTTCGGTCAGACGGTGATACCCACCCTCTGGAACCTGGTCGTCACGGCGCTCAAGCCGCTGCGCATGCCGCTTTTCTTTCTCATTTCCGGGTTTCTGGCCAGCCGCTCGGTGACCGGGCGTGGCTGGGGCGAGGTGCGCACCAGTCGAGTGGCCAGTCTTTTGTGGATCTATGTCCTGTGGGTGGGGCTGTACTGGCTGTTTACCGAACGCGTCATCGAGGCGCTCGATGTGGAGGTCGTGGCCGCCGGCGCCCATCCGGAGACCGCGCTGGGCATGATGGTGCAGCTGCTCAGTGCAGATACCGGACTCTGGTATCTCTACGCGCTGGTGCTCTATTTCGTGACCTGCAAGCTTTTGCAGCATTTCAGACAGCCGGGCGTTTTGAGCATCGGCCTGGGTGTGGTGTTGCACTTGGCCTCAAGCCTGTTACTGCCGGCTGGCTGGTGGAACATTGCCTCGCTGCTGGACTACTTCTTCTTTTTTGCCCTGGGTTGTTATTTACAGCCCTTTCTGGCCCGCCACTACGTGCAGTGCAACATCAAGCGATTGCTGATCACCGGGGCGTTGACCCTGATGGCGCTGGGCGTGACCTGGAAGCTGAGTGCGATGGAGGCGCCGGGCGTAAAGCTGGTGCTTGCCCTTTTGATGGTCTCGACCACCATCGATCTGTTCGCGTGGCTGACCGAGCGCTTCCGAATGGGGCTGCTGTGTCATATCGGAAAGCGCACCCTGCCGATCTATGTCATCCACAAGCTGTTGATCTTTGCGCTGGTCATCATCATGCCCGAGACGCTTTACGTGGAAGGCGCGCTGCAAAACGGCGTGCTGGCCGTGACGCCGCTGGTCATGACGGTGCTGATTGGCGCGCTGTGTCTGCTGGCCTACCGGGCACTGAACCATGGCCCCGGACGCATCCTCTTCGACATGCCCGACCTTTTTCGCCGCGTGGCCTATCGCACGGGGCTTTTGCAGCCGGTTGGCCCGGGGCGGGCGTAACCGGCCGATATTTGTCCGTGTTATCGGTTCCGGTTGCGCCATCGCTCGTGGGCTTTTCTAGGTCAGGTCAAAATCACCGGACAACTCACGCCAGCGAGTGGCCTCGCTGCGCAGGGCGTTGGCCATAATGGCGATGTCGTTTGGACCGGCCACAAAGCGGTATCCGGCGTTTGATAGCGTATCAATGCCGCGAGTCGGTGCCGTGATGGTGCCCATCCAGCAGCCGCTGGCCGTAATGCGCTCTTCCAGGGCCTGGATGGTCTGACGAACGTCAGCATCCTCGAGCTGTTCCAGTCGGCCCATGGAGCCTGCCAGATCGTTGGGGCCGATAAACAGCATATCGATGCCTTCAACCGCTGCAATGGCTTCGATTTCTTCACGGGCATCGATGTGTTCGATCTGTACGATCAGCAAAAGGTTGTCATTGGCGACGCGAGCGTAATCGCTCACGGCGCCAAAGCGGGAGGCACGCACGATGGGTGCGGCATAGCCGCGATTGCCCTGTGGCGGATAGCGACAGGCATCCACGATGGCGCGGGCCTGCGAAGCGGAACTGATCATGGGGACCATGATCGAGCGCACTCCCATGTCCAGTATCCTTTTCAGATAGGCCGGATCCTCGGCAGGAATGCGTAAAACCACGTCACCACCGGCGGCCTCCACGGCGCGTAGTAGATGCGCCGTATGTTCAAGACTGGCAATGCCGTGTTCATTATCGACCAGAATGGTTTTCCAGCCGGCATGTACAGCCAGCTCGGCAATTTCGGGACTGGCGCTTTCAAGCCATAGCGCGCTGACGGTGCGGCCCTGTTCCAGGGCCTGACGGGTCGGATTGAAGGAAGTCATCAAGGCTCTCGCTTGGGTGTATTGAGGGAGAGGGCTCGCTGTCGCTTATAACCCTCGTAAAGTGCTCGACCGAGCAGGAAAATCCAGACCATCAGAGTGAGAGTCCCCAGTGCTGCCGCCCAGGGCCGCTCAAAAAAGGCGAACAGATCGCCCTGCGATTTGATCATCGAGGTCATGAAGTTCTCTTCGACAATACCGCCCAGCACGATGCCGAGAATGGCAGGTGCCAGTGGAAACCCGGTGGCTTCCATGGCATAGCCCAGAATGCCCAGCACCAGAACGATCCAGACGGCAACGACCGAATTGGTAATGGCGTAGGCACCTACCAGCGAGAAGAGCAGCACGATGGGCATCAGTACGCGGCGTGGGATGCGAACGATTTTGCTTGAAAGCGCGATGACCGCGATGCCGATCGGGATCATCAGCAGGTTGGTCAGCGCAAAGGCGCCATACAGGGTCTGAACGATCTCCGGATTATCGGTAAAGATGCGGGGGCCCGGTGACAGCCCATTGAGCAGCAGGATGCCGATGGCGATGGCCGTCACGCTATCGCCCGGAATACCGAACACCAATGCCGGTGTCCATGCGCCACCGATGGCGGCATTGTTGGCTGAACCGCCATCGACGATGCCTTCGATATGTCCCTTGCCATAGCGGTCGGGATGGCGCGAAAAGCGCCTTGAGAAGGCGTAACAGATCCAGGCCGCAATATCGGCACCGGCACCCGGCAGGGCACCGATCAGAGTGCCCGCAACACTTGAGCGTGCCACGTTGCGACGATAGCGCGCCAAAGTGGCGAAGGCCTCCCTGAAAGCCCTGGAAAGAGTCTCATGTATCTCGATGGGAGGTGGCTGATGCTTGCCGGTACTGACCGCGCGCAGAATCTCACTGAGCGCAAAAAGGCCGATAATGGCCGGGATAAAGCTGACACCATCAAAGAGTTCATACCAGCCGAAAGTGAACCGGGGATGGCCCACTGCAACATCGATGCCGATCGAGGCGATAAACAGTCCGATAAACAGGCTGGCAAAGCTCTTGATTACAGAAGCATTGCTGGTCATGACTGCACAGCTCAACCCCAGAGTGGCCAGCCAGAACACCTCATAGCTTGAAAAACCGATGGCGACCCGAGCCAGCTGAGGGGCGATCAGAGCCAGAAGAACGACACTGACAAGGCCTCCGATCGAGGCGGCCAGTAGCGAGACCAGCAGGGTCGAGCGCGATTTTCCCGTACTCGACAGGCGGTAGGCGTCCTCAACGTAGGCAGCAGAGGCCGGTGTTCCGGGAATGCGCAGCAAAGCGCCGGGGATATCGCCGGCGAAGATGGCTGTGGTCGTGGTGGCCACGATGGCACTGATGGCCATCAGCGGATCCATGAAGTAGGTGAAAGGTACCAGCAGGGCCACTGCCATGGTGGCTGTAAGGCCCGGCATGGCACCGACAAGGGTGCCGTAAAGCGTGCAGAGCACCAGCAGGGTCAGCGATTGCGGTGAAAAGAGGCGAAAAAGCGTATCGAGTTCCATGCGGATTCACCAGGCCAGCGGTGTCAGGACGCCCCAGGGAAGCGGGACATTCATCAATGAATAAAACAGCAGATGTACCCCGAACGTCAGAGGCACCGACAGACACAGCGCACGTAACGCATTCAGTCCAAAAAGCAGGGCCGTGGTGGTCATGGCAAGCAGGGAGGTGAGGTGAAAACCCAGCGGATCAAGGGCCAGGCCGAACCCGGCCACAATCAGAATCAGGGCCATGAGCCGCAGGCAGGCTCGGCGGCTTCCCGACGGCTGCTGGCTCAAGCGATGATCGTCACGATCACTGTCAGCGTTTCCCGCTTCGGTTGCTCGTTGTCGTATCAGCAGAGTCGAAATCAGTAACAAAACGCCGCAGATCATGAGCCCACCGGCGGCAATCGAGGGGAACAGGTCAGGCCCATAGGGCAGGCCGGCCATACTCGGAAAGGTCGAGGCGCGCCAGAATATCAGCGCACCAGACAGCATGAGCAAAAGCCCGGACCACAGATCAGTGCGTGCCATTGTTCTGCCCCCTCGTCTGCCCCTGTCGCTCATGCCTTCGATAGTGGCCACTACCGAGCTAGGCCAATGGCGTTGATTACTTCGCCCAGCTGCTGATCGGTTTCTCGAAACAGCTCGGCCGTTTGCTCGGGACCCTCAAACACCACTTCGCTGCCGCGGCTGGCCTTGAATTCGGCCCAGGCATCGCTGTTGGTAATTTTCTCGATGGCCCGAGCGTAAGAGCAGGTCATCTCTTCCGGCAGATCCCCGGGACCGCTTATGGTCATGAAGGCACTTTGCGTCCAGCCGCTATCGAGCACGTCAGCGGTAAGCGGCACATCGGGCAGGCTCGAGTTGGGCGTGTCGCTCATGTAAGCCAGTGCCTTGAGTTCATCCTGTTCGACCAGATGCTGTGCTTCCGACAGCGACGGTGTGGCAACATCGACACCGCCCGCCATCAGCTCCTGCATTGCCGGTGATGCCCCCTGGCTTGGGACCCAGCGAATGGCATCGGGGGGCAGGCCTTCGGCCTGTAACATGCCGGCCAGTGCCAGATGCCAGATACCGCCCTGGGCGGTGCCCGATGCGGTCAGCTCACCGGGGTTTTCCCTGGCCTCTTCCAGAAGGGCTTCCAGAGAATCCCAGCGGGCATCCTCTTTCACCACAACACTGGCAGGGTTTTGATCGACCAGCGCGATCGGTGTGGCGTCCTGCCAGGTCAGTGGCGTCAGCCCCAGATGATGCATGGTGGCCAACTCAATGGTGGCGGCACCGATGGTATAACCATCCGGCCGCGCCCGAGCCAGCGCGGTGTGGCCGACCACGCCATTGCCGCCGGTACGATTGACCACGTTGAAGGGTACATCCATCTCCTGTTCCAGCAGGCTGGCCAGCCGTCGCGCATTGGCATCGGTGCCGCCTCCGGTTCCCCAGGGCACGATAAATGTGACGGCACGTTCAGGTGCCCACTCGCAGGCCGCCTCACCAGCCTGTGCCATGTTGGCGGCCGTGAAGGTGCCCAGCGTGACGGCGGTCATCAGAGCCATTCTGGAGAGTGCATGAGCCATGTTGATACTCCTGTGGTGGAACAGGAAAGAAGCGCGGCAAGCGAGCCACTGCGTTGAGATCTGATATGATTAAACGCAATTCAATCGATTGAACCAATCCGACCATGGTCTTTGATGACAAGGTCGAAGATGCGCGCAAACTACCGGGCCTGAATCAGGGCAGGTATCCATTGCGAGGCAGTAATGTTCCCACCGTTCAAAGGAAACCGGGCATGACACGGCGTCCTACCCTCAAGCACATCGCCGAGCGCGTCGGTGTCACGGCATCGACCGTCTCTCTCGCCCTTCGCGATGATGCGCGAATCTCGACGGCGATGCGTGAGCGCGTCCGGCAGGTGGCTCAGGAAGTGGGCTATATCTACAACCGTCACGCGGCAGGGCTGCGACGAGGGGATAGCGGCACGGTGGCGCTGTGTCTCAATGATCTGGGTAATCCGTTTTTCACCGAATTTATTGCGGCCATGGAGCAGCGCTTTCGTGCCGAGGAGCGCATGATGCTGTTTTGTCATGCCCAGGAGTCGCTTGCGGTGCAGGCAGATTTCATGCGTCGCATGGCCGAACACGGTGCCTCGGGACTGATTCTGATTCCGGCTGCCGGGACGACCCTGGAAGATCTTCCCGGTGCGGAGGCCTCTCATCTGCGTCATTTACCGCTGGTGCTGCTGTCCAGGGATGTCGACGGTGTTGAGGTGGATCGCGTCATCAATGATGACGCCCGCGGCATGGCGATGGTGGTCGAGCATCTGCTATCGCTGGGGCATCAGCGTATTGCCTGGCTGGGGGGAGGCAACATGACCTCGACGGCGCGCGATCGCGAGCAGGCCTTTAGAGAGATGTTGACCCAGGCCGGCTATCCGCCGGATCAGGACGGCATATGCCACGGTCCTACCACGATGGCGTTTGGCCATCAGGGGCTTGAAGCACTCATGGCACAGCCCCGGCCGCCGACGGCCGTGGTCTGTTTTTCGGATTTAATCGCTTTTGGCGCAGTAGCGGCCTGTCACGGACTGGGGTTGCGTCCGGGTGTGGATATTTCGATTGCCGGTTTTGATGACATGAGCGCTGCGGCCTATACTACGCCGCCTCTGACCAGTGTTCGGGTAAGAACCGATCTGATGGGCGCGCGAGCCAGCGAGATGTTGCTGGCACGCATTCGCGGCGATCATGAGGCGCCACGCAGAGAAATAATGCCGCCGGAACTGGTGGTGCGTGAAACCACCGGCCCCGTTTCCTCCCGGAATCAAGACTGATTCGTCACTCAAACCCCCAGCAGATTCAGCGCGGCAAAAAAGCCTGCCATCAACAGCGCCACGGCGATTGCCACCGGGTTGTGCACGCGCGCAAACAGGTAGTGAAAGAGAATCGAGATCGGCAGCGAGACGATAAACCAGCCGAGGTAGTTGCTCAGCGGCACCAGGGTGTCGCCCCAGGCCCACATGTCGTGATGGATGGCGACCGGCTCGATCAGCATGTCGAGCGCCACCATCAGGGCGGCGCCGATCACGCCCTTGAGCGGTCGTGACAGCCCGGGCAGCACGCGCTGGACCACCACGTTGAGACAATACAGCAGCAGCGCCCAGTTCACGCCGATAATCAGCGGTGTGTGCCACAGCGTCGGCCCCAGCACGTGACCGTAGGCGTAATCACCGAACAAGAGCCCCGTCGAGGTGCCGATCGCCTCGGCCACAAACCCCACCACGTAGCACAGCGCCACGTAGCCCCACAGCCGGGGGCGCGGCCTCGGATGAAAGGCCAGCACCAGTGCCAGTGATGCTAAAAGTGTGAGCGGGGTCAGGCGGATGAACTGATCATGCACCGGCAGCGCAATGCCTACGACGCCGGCCAGATAGATCAGGCTTAAAAGGATGATTACCGGGACCGGGCGTAAAAGGCGCGCGGAATTGGCGGGGCCGGGTGAAGTCATCAGGCATCGTCCTTTTGTGAAGACAGGGCGTTGTGCAAAGAAGGGGCGTGCGCCGGCCACGGCTCGCGACGGGCCATGACGTCGGTCATGATTCTGGCCGATAGCAGACACAGCGGCAGGCCGCCGCCGGGATGAACGCTGCCGCCGCAGAAATAGAGCCCGTCGATGTGGCGGCTGTAGTTGGGGTGGCGCATAAACGCCGCCATGCGGTCGTTCGAGCTGGTGCCATACAGCGCGCCCCGATGTGACAGGGTGCGCGCCTCGATCGTGGTCGGATCAAACACGCACTCCTCGACGATCGCTGCGCGAAGTTCGCGGCCCAGTATCCGCTCGAGCTTGTCGATCACGCGTTCGCGGGTGCGCTCGATCAGCGCCGGCCAGTCCTGCCCATCGGTGGCAAAGGGCGCGTTGATCATCACGAACCAGTTCTCGCCGCCTGCCGGTGCCGCGCCCTTGTCATAGCGCGACGAGATGCTGACATAGACCGTCGGGTCATCGCACAGCGTGCCGGCCTCCAGTGCGGCGAACTCAGCGGCGTAGTCGTCGCTGAAAAAGATGTTATGCACATCCAGTTCCGGGAAGCTTTTGTCCACACCCCAGTAAAAGATCAGCGCCGAGGTCGATTTCTCTCGCGCCAGCACCCGCGTCGGGGCAGGGGCGTCGGGCAGCAGCCGTTCATGGGTAAAAAACACATCCATGTTGCTGACCACGCGATCAAACATCACTTGCCGATCATCCGCCAGGTGCAGCCCCACCGCGCGTGGCCGGCGGCCCTCGTGGCGGGTGAGGATCCTGTCTACTGGTGTGTCGAAGTGAAAGACCACGCCCGTCCGCTCGGCCAGGCTATACAGCGCTCGGCCGATCGCCGGCATGCCGCCTTCGGGCACGAAGGCGCCGGCGCCGTGTTCAAAATGCGCGATCATGGATAAAAGCCCCGGCGCGCGGTACGGGTTGGAGCCGTTATAGGTCGCAAAGCGGTCAAAAAGCTGTACCAGATGCGGCTCTTTCAGATCGCGCTGGTGGACCTGATGCAGCGTGCACATGAGATCGAGCCGGTGCAGCCGGGTCAGGGCGTGGCCCACCTCCGGCGTCAGCCAGGTCTTCGGCGAGTGCAGCGACTTTTCCAGGAAGGTGTGCCCGGTGAGGTGATACTTCTCTTCACCGTGGGCCAGCGTTGCCAGCACCCGCTGCGCCGGCACGCCCAGCACCCGTTCGACTTCCTCGGCAAAGGCCTGCGGGTCGGCGCGGGCGTCCAGCCGGATGCCGTCCTCCCAGGCGTAGCGGCACACGGTGTCCAGGCGCTGATAGCGAAAGTGATCCGCCGGCGTCTCACCGGCGAGTTCAAAGAGCTCGTCGATGTATTCCGGCATGGTCAGAAGCGACGGGCCGATGCCGAAGCGATAGTCGCCCAGCACCAGCTCGCCAAGCTTGCCGCCTGCGGTGCTGGAAGCCTCGAACACCTCGACGTGCGCGCCCTGAAGACGCAACCGAATGGCAGCGGCCAGCCCCGCAATGCCGGCACCGATGACAGCGATGCGCGGGGGCGAGGCGTTTGATACTGACGCCACCGGCTCAGGCATCCAGCCAGCGCACGGCGATCAGGCCGCGCTGGCGCAGCAGCGTCTCATCGACCTGATCGAGGGCGTCCAGCCAGGCCACGGCAAAGCTGCCCGGCCCCTGGGCGTGCTCCTCGGCAAGCTCGGCGGCCACAGCGACATGGACGTGCGCGGCCACCGCGGCACTGAGCGGATCACGCACCACGGCGCAGTAGGCCGCCACGATCGCACCGAGTGCACAGCCGGTACCGGAGACGCGCGGCTGCCACTCGCTGCCGCCGCCGATCTCGACCACGGCCTGGCCGTTGTGATGGCGATCGAGCAGCGGGCCGAGGACCATGTCCACCGGTCCGGAGGCCGAGACCGCACAGGCCTGGCTCAAAAGCTCTCGCGCCGCGCCGATGGCGGTCTGCGGGCTCATGGCGCTGTCCACGCCGCGCCCGCTGCCATCCTGTCCGGCCAGTCCCATGATTTCCGAGGCGTTGCCGCGCACCACCGTGGGCCGATGCTCCAGAAGCTCCAGGGCCAGGCCATGGCGCCACTTCATGCTGCCCGCCCCGATGGGGTCGAGCACCCAGGGCGTGCCCGCCTGGTGGGCACCGCCGGCCGCCTTGTGCATCGCCTTGACCTGATCTTCCTGCGGCGTGCCCAGGTTGATCAGCACGGCGTTGGCCTGACCGGCAAAGCGTCCGGCCTCCTGGGGGTTATCGATCATCGCCGGCGTGGCGCCGGCGGCCAGCAGTGCGTTGGCGACCAGATTGGCCGTGACGTTATTGGTCAAACACTGCACCAGCGGCTTTTGTGCCTTCAGCGCCTGGTGCGCCGCAACGACCATGTCGATGGTGGGCTCACCGCCCGGCTGCTCACTCATGCCCATCGGGGGCTCCCCTGGTTGTCAGAAAAAAAGGGTGATCAGGAAAAAGGTGGTCTGAGGCGTCAGGGTCAACGTTACTCATCTTCGGAGGGCGCGACCAGATAATCGACCGCCGCCTTCACCTGCTCATCAGAAAGATCCTCGTTGCCGCCGCGCGCCGGCATGCCGCCGATGCCCTCGATGGCATGGGTATACAGAGTCTCGCTGCCCTGATCCAGCCGCGGCTGCCACCGCTCGGACCCACGCTGCGGGCCGCGACCGCCGTCATGGCATGAAGCGCAGCTGTCGTCATAGATCTGGCGGCCATCGAGATCATCGGCCTGGGTGAGTGCGGTCGTCGTCAAAAGGCCGGCCACCATGGCCGTGGTCAGTGTCAGGGAGGTGAAGCGCTTGCGCATGGTCTTGTCCTCGGGCGTGGTCAGGCCGGGTGATTTTTTATGGTGTGGGGATCAGTATAAAAGCGTTATGAAGGCTTGCCTGCCTGATGTGTTGCAGGGCCCGCCGCACCGCCCGGGGAGTGGACAGTGACCAGCGCGGGCGGTAGGATAGCGCGCTGTCTTCCCCGCGAAGACACCTGCGCGCTTGTAGCTCAGCTGGATAGAGTACCGCCCTCCGAAGGCGGGGGTCTTGGGTTCGAATCCCAACAAGCGCGCCACTTCCTTTCCCTGCAGTACCTTCCTCATCTTGATGCTGCTACTGAGTCCGCTCAGGGTTTTCGCGCGTCTGTTGATTGGGATTCGTTGAAACAATCATTTCATCCCTTCGAGCGGTAGCCCTGATAGCGAAGAATCTATTCAACCTTTCAGACCATGCCATTCCGGTAGCTGTTGGTTGGCTCGCAGTCGCAAGCGCTGAAGCATCAAACCTTCGAACACATCTTCCAGATTGCTGTTTGCATTTACCGTGGGCAGCGAGGCCTGTGCTTCAGTAAAAAACTGATGCTCCAGCGGGCCGTCCATGAACGCATGGGACCACCACGTCAAAATCCTTGGGCAGGCTCTTGTCATCAGTTCAATACCAGGAAGTCTTTCGGATTTGGCCGCATTGGCTTTGCGTGAGGCCGGCATCAGGTTCCAGAGATCGTTGTTGCTCCAGCGTGCCCATGGCAGACAGTGATCGATGTCGTACTGGTTGCGGCTCAGGTCGGCATCGGTCCAGACACAGCGTACAGACCGCTGTTCCTGTATTGTGCGAGCGACCAGTGTACGAATCCTGCTGGTATCGCGTTTGCCTTCCTGCCAGTACAGCGCCTGATACATCCGGCCTATATCATCGTTTCCACCATAGCTGCGCATTAACCGAACCCATTCATTGACGATGGCAGGTTCCAGCCAGCAATTGAATCGACTGAAGCAGTCCCATAGCGAGGCGGGAACGCGCAGTGCGCCAAAAGCGGATAGGCTCTCTTTATCCAGCTGTAACGGTAGGGAGGCAAAATTCGCTCGCCGAACCTGGGCCTCGAATACGGGTTGTTGTGATCCCGGCCAGGTCGTGAAACGTACCGGCATTTTCACGATATTGTTCACGGCGTCGCGGATGGCCTGAACAACAATCGTCATCAAGTCACTGGCTATCGGTTGGCCGATTGCAATATCCAGCCCCGAGACATCAGCCAGCGCATGGAAAGCTTTTCCGGCAAATCCATAGCCTCTGGCACCCGGTGCCTGACGCAGGCCGTATCGCAGTATTAGCGGCTGATACAGCTTGATCCAGTACAGCCCGACTGCCCCCAGCGGTATATCCACCCAATGATCCGAACGATTGAGCACGATACCCGGGACAGTCTCGGCGATACGCGCCACGCTGCGCAGAAGGCCCAGCTTGTAGGTCGCTGACTTGTTATCGTTCACGATGATGTGGCGAAGTACGGGCAGGGCACCGGTACCATCATCCGGTAGCCGGAAAACCATCGTTTCCCAGCGCACTCCCGTCCTTTGCTGCTGGTCGTTGCTCTCTCCAACATATACCGGCACCAGTGCCCGATCCCGCGACCAGCTCTCAATGTGCTGCCGGTCAACATCATGGAAAACCCGTGCATCAGGGCTGGGACCATGTCGAAGGGTAATGACCAATACGCCACTGGGCGCCAGTAAGTCAGTCAGAACACGAAAGGCCCGCTGCTGTTCACCCACCGGCAGATGCATCCAGACCGCAGACACCAGAACAAGATCGAAGCGATAGCCAAGGGTGCGAACCTGATTCAGTCCGGGCAGAGCATCATCGAGCCACTGCACAGACAGGCCGGCAGTGCTTTCCTCGCCCAGAGCACGCAGGCCGGCCGCCGGCTCAACGGCCAGCACTTCCCAGCCTCTTTGCGCGAGTGCCGCCGCATCGCGCCCACTACCCGCCCCTACATCCAGTGCCAGTCCGGCGCGCTCAGGTAGATGTTGCAGCCAGTCGCCATGCACCTCATCGAAGGCGAGCTGCTGATACTGAGCAAAGAACCGTTCCGCGTTTTCCGAATACAAATTTTTCATTAATCAGGCATTGCTTATGGGGCGGATGTTCGAGACATTCTACTCCCGGTATTAAGTCTTTTGTGAGAATGCCGTGGACTACAGAAGACGGCAGGAGATATCCGGTAACGGCTACTGATCCGGATTCAAAGACAAAAGGCACCTGAAACGCTCACAGGCACCCGTCGCGGCGGTGTGAAATGCAAGGAAACGCAAGGTTTTTCGGGGCTATAAAACCGCCGCGAGGCCCAGTACTGGGGCGGGCTGGTGCCTACTGCAAGGGCGCAATAAAACCGACCCATTTAGCTCGCAGGCGGGGCGGGGAGTCGACAGCGCGCCGGGGGAAGAAAAGTGCAGCTCATTTAATATCTTCTATATGTAATCCAAAAAGGAAAAATACATGTCGCTTTCTGTATTGGACTTGAAAGGCATCGCTGCGGCTGGAGGCGGGATGATTTTAGATACACGAACATATTCCACACTTGATCTTAAAGGTATTGCTGCTGCCGCTTCATCTAATCAAGCTCAGATAGTTCTAAAAAATCTACAAGGCAGGTCCGTATTAGATCTGAAAGGGATTGCTGCTTCGGGAAGAGGATGTGTGGTCTTTGACTTCGGTTAAATCAGATAGAAATCATGAGCATTCGCGGCTCCAAGCATTTTTCTTGTGCCGTTCTAAACCGTCGAAGTATTTTAGCAATGGGCTGGTAAATGGACGAGAATCAAAAAAAAGAGTTATTCAGCAAAGCTTTTGTAAGGGCATTAGCCGCTCAATCCGGTTTTAGAAGCTCTGAGCCTGATGTAGACGATGATAGCATCGATATCATTGTTCGTGGTAGAGGCTATCCTTCAGGTATTCGGAATCCACAAATTGATATTCAGTTAAAATGCACAGCTAATAACGATGGCGATAAGGATTTCCTTAATTTCAGTCTTTCACTGAAAAATTATAATGACTTAAGGGGCGAGAACGTACTCTGCCCTAGGTTCCTGTTTGTATTGATTGTCCCAGAAAACTGTGAAGATTGGCTAGTTCATCAGTCTGACTTTAGTATGATTAAACACTTTTGTTATTGGTATTCGCTAAGAGATAGGGCCAGCACGCCTAATAGTTCATCTGTAACTATCAATATACCGAGGACGCAGAGGCTAACGTCCCAAAGCTTATTAGAATTAATGGATATGGCTAACGCTAAGGAAGTTGCATAATGGCCTTTAATCTTGGTTCGACCGTTGAGAACGTTGTTCCTATTGGCCTTGAAATGTATCTAAGTTCTAAGGGGTGGGTAGATGCTGCCTCGATAGGCGACAAAGCAAAGATCTGGTACAGGCCAGAAGAAGAAAATTTTGATCTCGAAATTCTACAGCCAATCCATCAGGATCTTAAAGATTACTCGCAAAGAATATATGAGGCGATAAGCACTTTATCTGAGTATGAAAAAAGATCATTTTCGAAAATCTTTGAAGATATAGAGAATTTTAATTCGGATTTGATTAAAATTCGAGTTATAAGCCCTGACGTTGATAAAGGAGCCATACCTATTGACGATGGCGTTCTCCTGTTTGAAAAAGCTAAAGAGCTGTTGATCTCATCTACATTGTCAACCTTCAAAAAGAATCGCTTTTTTTCAGGGAATTGGCCTATTTTAGTTAGAAATTTCATAGAAACTTTACGGTTCGGTCAAACTGAAAAAGGTAGCTATATAGTTAATGTGATTGCTCCCGTTGGTTATCTTGAAAAAGAAAATGTTTCTGAATCAGAATACTCAATTGCAAGAGCTGTTAGTAATAATTTGGCAAGAAGTTTGCAGGCAACAAAAAGGGCAGTTAAAAAGTATCAGGTGACTCAAGATTTAATTGTGTTTGAAAATGCGATAAATAGTGGTGTAAGTGCAAACCTATGTGATGCAATAATAGGTATGAGCGGATGTTCAAAATCAAGGGATGTAGAGATATCGATTCAACTTGCAGTTTCTGAAAAAGATTCACAAGAGCTTGTGAAGATTCATAGATTTGATTCAAGGCATGTTTCGATACTGGGCATTGCCTCAGAATATTATAAAGGTAACTTCATGATCAACGATTATGAGGTGCACGGGTTGGTTACAAGAATGGATCATGAGCCTACAGCAGATTATGGTGTTATAAGAGTAACTTCAACTGTCAATGGAGTTGATAGAAATATAACAATACAGCTGAAGCTTAATGATTATTGGGATGCTGTAAATGCACATAAGCCTAGACTCCCGGTAGTATGTCGAGGTGATCTCTATGTCAATCCTAGATCTGCGTCTCTAGTTAATCCATATAATTTTAAAGTAATAAATAATTTTGACTTTTTTGAAAAATAGAGTTGTAAATTAATGCCTATCGTTTAAGTTTGAATATTGTATATTTTTAATTCTAGCAATAGCCGCTGTTTTAAGATGGAAAAGGACTAAGGCAGCAGTTTGTTGTAAGGATAATGCAAGCGTCTGATTCATTCTCCAATGCCGTATGCATCGACGCTCAGGTTTAAGTGCCACACGTAGTTCGACAGACCTTAGTATTGTCAGTAAAACGTGGTGGAACGTCTGTTTATTTGGCTGAAGGAAAAGCGCCGGTTAAATATCCGTCAAAACAAGCTAATAAGTGGTTTTCGGCCATTGTTACACTGGCCTGTATCTAGCGCTACATGAGTACTGTCATTTCAGATATGGCTTATCTTGCGGTATATAAAAAGGTATGCGCCTCAATTTTTTATTTTCCAATGAAAACATGTTCTTAACATTTTTTTATAGTCCCAACAAGTTCTGGATAAGTCAAAGTGTTTTTTTAACGTGGTTCCCCACTAATGTTTTCGATTTTTGCCTAGGCCATAAGCTCCACCGTGGTAGACAATTGCACGATCAAATATGTCTTCGGAATAATCTCGTTCTGGGCGCTCACTTTCGAGTTTCTTTCCTAAAAATGTAGATTTTTCAGTATGACGGGTATCTTCTAACGGAATTTGTGCGTTGCCGTGAACTTTCTTTAAATGCTTCTGCAAATTTTTTTGGTTTAACGTTATTTTACATACAGGACAATTTATAAAAGTTTTATCGCTGTTTTCTTTGGAAACTTTTTGGCTTGTGAACGCTGGTTTTCCTACTGACGTTTTAGGCTCTGCTTTTTTTCTTTTCTGAGTTTTTACAACGTCCTCATAATACCAAAACAAATCTTTTTCTACGTTTCTGATAACAATGCCATGCATTTTGTGCAAGTGCTCTTTCATTAAAGACTTCGATATCAATTTTTTGCATTTTGCACATTTGTGATAAGTTTTTATCACGCTTATATAATCGGCGTCGTTATTTTTATTTTCAAGAGTCAATGAGTGCTTGCTGCCTGAGCGAGCATCTTTTTTAGCTTTCGTTTTTTCGTGCTTTTTTTTATGTTTTTCTAAGTTCTTTTTCTTAACCGCGCCATGACAGATATCGCACTTTAAGAAAGTATCATCTAAGCCAGTGCTATCAGGGTTTTGTACTTTTTCTGAAAACATAATTGCTTCAACAATATAGATGTTTATGTCGGAACCGATCAGCCTGCCGGTTCCAGCCTAAAAGCTATTACCTCAATCTAGATCGGCAAGATTTTTGTTAACTTTAACTAATGCTAAATTGTTCTGATAAGCGAAATCTTCGAAAGCCAGTTATTATTCAGGCTTTACGTCATTTCCGTCCTTCCTACTATTGCCTCCCATACCCTCATCTGACAACAATCTTGGAGCCCCCATGGACATCGAACGACTCGGCAACGGCCTGGCGTTTCTCAAGGAAGCCGAGCGGCTCAAGAGCGTGCTGCGCACGGCCTATACCACCACCGGGCGGCAGGAGGATACGGCGGCGCATACGTGGCGGCTTTGTCTGATGGCGATGACGTTCGAGCGGGAGCTGGCGCCGCTGGACATGACACGCGTGCTCAAACTCTGCGTGCTGCATGATCTGGGCGAGGCGATTCACGGCGATCAGCCGGCCATCGCGCAGGAAGCGGACAAGAACACTCGGGAGCGGCTGGATCTTCTGACGGTCATGGCACCGCTGGATGAGGCGTTGAAGGTGGAGTTTCTGTCCCTGTGGGAGGACTACGAGCAGGGCACCTCGCGGGAGGCGCGGCTGGTGAAGGGGCTGGATAAGCTCGAGACCATCCTGCAGCACAGCCAGGGCGATAACCCGCCGGACTTCGATTACGCCTTTAACCTTACCTATGGCACGCGTCAGACGGATGCCGAGCCGGTGCTGACCATGCTGCGCACCCTGGTCGATGGCGAGACCCAGCGGCGGATCGATCACGGCCAGTAGCGCCTTTTTGCCTTTCCGCTACTGTCAGAGCCTCAAACGACAAAACCCCGAGCAGCCGTCGCTGTCGGGGTTTTGTGTTGATGGCCGGAGCCTGCGTCCAGCCTAGGCGGGGTTGGCCGGTTTTACCGTGGTGTTGTCTTCGTAGTCGTAATCGTCATCCAGGTTGTGCTCGGGGTCGTTGAGCTCGCCGCGCATGAAGGCGAGCAGGCGCTCGTCGGCCTCGCTGTCCTCGGCGGTGGCGTCAAAGCGGTGGCGAATGACGATGTTGGCGCGCTGATGGTTGAAGAGCCCGCCGACCATGAAAAAGACGCTGCCTACCAGAAAGAGCGAGGCCAGCAGGTTATGCAGCTGGTCGTGATCGGCCAGGCTGTCAAACCCCCAGAGGTAGGGGATCGAGCCGACCACGAACAGCACCGAGCCCACTACAAAGGTCACCGCGGTCAGGTTCATCAGCTGCAGGGTGAGAAGGGCAGAGGCGCGAATCACCATCATGACGTTGAGACAGGCGCCGATGAGAAAGAGCACCGAGCCGATGATGAAAAGCCACGCGCCGAACTCGATCCAGTGCCACCACGACAGAAAGAACAGGCTGCCCACGGCGTAGAGCACGGTGCCGATGATATAGACGGCCAGCGAGATGACCTCCAGTAGCTGCGAGGGCGAGACCTTTTTGCTGTCGTTCCAGAAGCGGCGCACTTCGATGACGTCGTGGGCCTGAACGACCAGATACACCAGCGAGCCCACGAAAAACAGCCAGGCGCCGATGTCTCTGATGTGCTCAAGGCGCGGGTAAAACATGACGCTGCCGACAATAAACATCACCCCGCCCAGCTCGTAGAGCACCGCGTTGATGCCTTCCCAGCGGTAATCCTTGTTGATATCACTCTTGCCCCGGCCCGGTCGGGCGCTTCGAGGGCGGTCGGTAAACAGATGCGGCATGAGGATGGTCCTGCAGGGAAAACGCCAAGTGTGGGTGGTCAGTGAAAGGTTGTATAGCGCCGCAGGCCGGACTTGTCGCCCTGTTTTTGTCGGGCAGCCTCATGGTGAGGCCGCCCGGGGGGCTCAGCGCTTTTTGCCGGGCTTGCCGCCCTGACCGCGGGGTGAGGGTCTGGCGCTGTCCGGCTTTCCCTTGCCGGCAGGCCTGCCGCCTGTTTTGCCCTGAGGCGCGGACTTGCCATTCGATCGGCCCTGGGGGGCGGGTTTGCCACCCGGCCCGGCCTTTGCTGCCGGCTTGCCACTGCCGCCGGCCTTTTTGCCGCCGGTGGGCTGCGGCTTGCCGGCGGGGGCGGGCTTGCCCTTGCCCCTGGAATACATTTTATCCAGCGCGGGCTTGCCGATGCACAGCGGGTCGGGCTTGTCCTGTGCGCTCTTTTGACTGTCCTTGCCGCGCGGCGGAGCCTTCGACCCGGCCGCTTTGGGGGCGGTCTCGGCGGTGTCGGTCAGCTCGATAAGGGTGTCGACTTCCTTTGTTGTCAGATCGCGCCAGTCGCCGATGGCCAATCCCTTGAGCGAGACGTTCATGATCCGGGTGCGGATCAGCTGGGTGACCTCATAACCGAAAACCTCGCACATGCGGCGGATCTGGCGGTTGAGGCCCTGCACCAGCGTGATGGTGAACACGAACGTGGAGACCTTTTCGACCTGACAGCGGCGGGTCATCTGGCCCAGAATCGGCACGCCGTTGCTCATGCCCTCAATGAAGTCCTCGGTGATCGGCTTGTCGACCGTGACCTGGTACTCCTTTTCGTGGTTGTTGTCGGCGCGCAGGATGCGGTTGACCAGATCGCCGTTGTTGGTCAGAAAGATCAGCCCCTGGGAGTCCTTGTCGAGCCGGCCGATGGGGAAGATGCGCGCGCCGTGCTTGACGAACTCGACGATGTTGTCCTTCTCGCTTGACTCGGTGGTGCTGACAATCCCCACCGGCTTGTTGAGCGCGATCAAAATCAGGTCTTCTGCTTCCCGGGGTTCGATCTCCTGACCGTCGACCGTGACCCGATCACCGGCGACCACCTGATCGCCCGTGGTGGCGCGCCGGCCGTTGAGCCGGACCTTGCCCTGTTCCACAAAGCGGTCCGCCTCGCGCCGCGAGCACAGGCCGCTTTCACTAATGTATTTATTGATTCGGGTCGATGTTCGTAATGGCATGACGTTTCGCAGAATTAAGGGTTAAACGTGGTGCTGGAAAACAGCGGCGTCGGGTTCGGGGCTTATCGCAAGGCGCCCGACCGGCGGCTGCCATGGCGCGGCACGCATCAATCAAAGGAGTTGTTCTCTTTTCATGAACACGTCACGGATGCTCGAGTTTATCAACGGCTTTCGCAACAGTATTGCCTACCTGACCAGTCTCATCATTACGGTTTATGTGATTGTGGGGGTAGTGGCCGTCACGTTGGATGTGAAAAACCTGCCGGGCGTTCTGGATGTTCTGAATTTCGAGCAGCCCGACACCGCGCGCACGCTTCTGGCCACGCTGATGGCGGGCATGATCTCGCTTCTGGTGTTCAGCTTTTCCACGGTCATGTCGGTACTGACCCAGGCCGGCAGCAATTTTTCCAACAAGCTGGTGTTCGGCATCATGACCGAAAAGCGCCACCAGCAGGTACTGGGGCACTATCTGGGCACCATTTTGTATCTGTTGATTCTGCTGCTGGTGCCGGCCGTTGGCGACACGCCGGACACCTGGCGCTCGCTGGCGGTGTATCTGGGCTCGGCCATGGTGATCAATAGCCTGGCCATGTTCGTGTTTTTCATTCATGGCACCTCCCAGTCGGTGCAGATCAACGCGATCACCCAGAACCTGCTGGTCTCGACCCAGCTGTCGCTGGACAGACTCAGAAAACGCCAGGCGAGCGACGAATATATCCATCGCACCGGCGAGATCGACCTCCGTGGCGGCTATCCCGTCCACTCCCGTGACAGTGGCTATATCCAGAGCGTCAATTTCGACGCGCTGGCGAGCCTCGCGCGTCGTCATGATATCGCCATCCACCTGGGGTTCAGCTTTGGCGATTTCGTGGTCAAGCGGTTTCCGATCCTGACAGTCGAGGCGGACAGCGCCCCGGGCGATGCGCTGATCGAGGCGATTCTGGCCTGTCTGCAATACGTTGAAGGGGAGTCCACGCGGGATCATTACGTCAACGGGCTGACCCAGCTGATGGAGGTGGCCATCAAGGCGCTGTCGCCGGGCATCAACGACCCCGGCACGGCGCGCCTGTGCATCCATCAGATGACCGAGCTGATGGCGCAGCGCCTGACGCTCACGCCCTGCAACAGGCGGGTGGATGACAACGGGCGCTGTCTGATCTCGTGGCACGAGGAGGGCATCGAGAGCCTGATGTTCAGGATATTTGATCCCATTGTCCATTACGGGGGCGAGGATCTGAGCATCTGCCTGTCGCTTCTCAAGGCTCTGAAGACGCTTTCCAACTTCGCAGGCGACGCCGATCACCGGGTCATTCAGGCCCACGCCGATCGTGTCATTGCGCTTATGGCCGAGCATTTTACCGCGCCGCTGGAAATCGAGTTTATCGAGGCGCGGCTTGCCGGCGGCATCCACCGTTTGCACCTCGCCCCTCGACTGCCCGGCCGCTCGATATCGCCCTGACGTCTGCGCTCATCCACCGATTCGATAGCGGCGCGAGGGATGGGCCCGACTCATGACAGCGTCCCAGGATCGGCAAGGCGTTTTTCCATCAGCACGCAAAGGCGGTCCGGATAGCTGACGCTGCCTGTGTTTGACCACCCGTGGCGCTCGTAGAGGCCCTGGTGGTCCGTGGTAATGAGATACAGCCCTGTCTCGCCGCGTGAGTGGGCTACCTGCTCGATCGTCTCGATCAGCCGTCCGGCAATGCCGCGACCGCGGTAGTCCGGATGAACGAAAACAGCGGCGAGCCAGGGGCGCAGGTCCGGGCGTTGTGCGCAGTCGTTTTCAAACAGGCTGGCCATGCCCACCGGGCGGTCGCCGTGATGGGCTACCTGCGTCAACGGCAGGCCGCTGCCGTGGGCGGCGCTGGCAAACGTCAGGCGGGTCTCTTCCAGCGTGCGCCTTGAATGCACGCCCCACTGGCCATAGGCCCAGGCGCTGCAGGCATCGATGAATTCGGGGCGCTGTTGCAGCGGTGTAATCTCGATCGACATGACGATGGACCGGTAAGCATCAGAAGGTGTTGATATAAACCGATTCGTGGTGACGTGTATACCCACGCCTGCAGGCATTTCGCTTTATCGATCCAGGGGGCGGCAGGGGCCCGCAGGCGGGCGTCTGTTGGCACAGTGCCCTGTTCAGAAAGCATCCTGTAATAAATTTGAAACATTAAAGGTTCGGTACTGATCCCTTGAAGCTATCATAAAGAAAGCTCAGGCCACGTCGATATAGCACGGTAATTCCCTCTTTCATGAGTAATCCGAGCATGTTGACCCGTTTGAAAATCGGCCCGCGTCTGGCCATGGCCTTTGGTGCCCTGACACTGCTCTTGATGATCAGCGCGGTTGCAGGATTGATGGGTCTGGGCAACATGAAAGAGACCGCTGACAGCGCCATCAATACGGATGCCGCTCTGGCGCAGAACGCGCTGCATGTGCAGCGTCTGGCGCTTGAAGAGAGGCGCTTTGAGAAGGACAGTTTTATCAATATCGCAACGCCCGACAGGGTCGCCGGTTATTACGATAAATGGGAGAACTCTCGTGTGGCGCTGAGTCAGACGCTGTCGGCAGGCGAACAGATTGCGCCGACCGATGACCTGCGCCAGCTCTATACACGGGCAGGAGCAGCGCTTGCAGCTTACGCAGCAGGGTTCCAGGCCATCCATCAGCGCATCGTAAACGGTGAGCTGACCGAGCCGGCGCAGGCCAATACGGCCTTTAGTGCCTACAAGGAGCAGGTCTATGAGCTGGAATCGCTCGCCGATCAGATCAATACGGTTGCTGCCGAGCGGATGGACCGTGCCAATGAGACGATTTCGACAGCGTATTCCCGGACCATGGTCAGCCTGCTGGTCTTCGCCGCGATCGCTTTACTGGCAGCAGTCGCACTGGCGGTGGTCATTACCCGAAGCATTACGCGTCCTTTGGGACGGGCGCTGTATGTGGCCGAGCAGGTCGCACAGGGTGACCTGACCCAGGAAATCACGGTGACCGGACGCGATGAGACAGCCCAGCTGCTGGCGGCGATGAAGAAGATGAATGCATCGCTTCTGACGCTGGTGGGCTCCATCCGTGACACCTGCCAGAGTGTTCATGCCGGTGCCAGTGAGCTTTCACACGCCAGTCATGATCTGGCGGCCCGTACCGAGCAGCAGGCCGCATCGCTTGAGGAAACCGCCGCCAGCATGGAGGAGATCTCGTCGACGGTGAAACACAACACCGAGGCG
The DNA here is from genome assembly GCF_965650455.1 of Kushneria halocnemicola. Lineage (GTDB taxonomy): Bacteria > Pseudomonadota > Gammaproteobacteria > Pseudomonadales > Halomonadaceae > Kushneria. Next base: position 2,797,119 of record NZ_OZ287968.1, on the reverse strand, counting down.
ACCCAACAGGTCAATCAGCTGACCGTCGAAGCAACCGGCAACGTGCGCAGCAGCAGCCAGGATGTGGTGCAGAGCCTGTCGCTGATGAAGGAAATTGCCACGCAGTCACAGCGCGTCAACGAGATTCTGGCCACCATCGATTCGATCTCGTTTCAGACCAATATTCTGGCGCTGAATGCGTCGGTAGAAGCGGCTCGTGCCGGTGAGCAGGGGCGCGGCTTTGCGGTGGTGGCCTCGGAAGTCAGGTCGCTGGCCAATCGCAGCGCCACGTCGGCCGGCGAAATTCGCCAGCTGCTGGAAACCATGAGCCAGCGCATTGCCGCCGGCGTCACTCAGGCAGAGCGCAGCGGTGGCAGCATCGAGCAGACTCGCGGCGCCATTGAGCAGCTCGCCACGTTGATCAACGACATTGCGACCGCCTCGCGCGAGCAGGATGGCGGGGTGGATCAGGTCAATACCGCCATTGCTCAGATGGATCTGGTCACCCAGCAAAACGCGGCCATGGTCGAACAGTCTACGGCTGCCGCCAGTATGCTGGAAGAGCAGGCCGGGCAGCTGCAAAAGCTGGTGGCCACCTTCAGAATTCGGGAGACGGCAGGTGCCTGAGGCAGACGTATCCAGCGACCTGAGTACCTGACGCTAAAAGGCCCCGCTAGATGCAGGGCCTTTCAGTGTTCGGGCAGCAGCATGGAAGACACCTGCATGTGACACCACCAGTAGCCGGGGTCAGGGGAAACGCACAAAAACAACAAGGCCCGCCGAAGCGGGCCTTGTTGCGTCAGGCCAGAAGACCTGAAGGCATGATAACCCGAAGGTTAGTCTGCCTGGACGTTTGCAGCCTGAAGGCCTTTCTTGCCCTGAGTCACTTCGAAGGAGACCTGCTGGCCTTCCTGCAGTGACTTGAAGCCTTCAGCCTTGATTTCGGAGAAGTGGACGAACAGATCGTCGCCGCCGTCGGACGGAGAGATGAAGCCGAAGCCTTTAGCGTCGTTGAACCACTTGACTGTGCCAGTAGACATATTCGAAATTCCTTGCGCCAAAGCGCGATAAAAAGTGACCGGGTGTTGCCCCAGATAAAGCAGGTAAAACAAGGGGGATAAAACCAGGCTACCGAAGAACTCGAGTGCAACTGACTATATTCGACTTGCTAACCAACTGAGTGCATCGTGTCATGATATTCGGGGCAGGGTCAACCAGATGCGTGAAAAGAGTTTTGCCTCTCCGGCGAAAATGAGAGCGAGGCCATCGCTCGGCGTGGCCTCGCATCGCTTTGTCAGCCCGGGCGCGGCGCCATATTGCCGGTCGGGAAGGCTTCAGCGTCCATGCTTGATGCGTTGCCCCCGCTGCGACGCGTTTCCAGATCGGTGCGGATGGCGTCCATGCGGGTGTCATCGAGGCGAAAGCGCCAGATGGCCCCGGCCAGCAACAGCGTGATCAACGCCGGAATCAGCGTCATCATCAGCGTGATCGCCAGTACCGCGCTGGCACTTTGTTCTTCCACGCCTGCCTCATAGCCGCCGATGGCGAGCATCATCCCGATCAGGCCGCCGGCCACCGCCAGCCCCACCTTCAAAAAGAACAGGTTGCCCGAAAAGGCCATGCCCGTATTGCGCTCGCCGGTTTTCCACTCGCCGTAGTCCTCGGCGTCCGCCATCATCGACCAGGAAATCGGCGTACCGATGCCGTTGATGAGGTTGAGAAGGGCAAAGGCGAGCGTGGTGATCATCATCTGATCGAACGGCATGAAGAACAGCCCCACCGAGCCGGCCGTAATGATCAGCGAGGTGCTCATGTACACATGGGTCTTGCTGAAACGGGCGGTAAACCAGGGCGAGATCAGCGCGCCGATCATCTTGGTGACAATGGCGGCGGTAATGAAAAACGAAATACCGCCGGCGCTTAACATCATCACGTAGGTGGCAAAGTAGATCGATGCCCCCTGGCGCAGAAAGAACTGCGTTGCCTGCAAAAAGGTGATGCCGAGAATGATCAGCCAGCGCTCGTTTTTGACCAGCGCCTTGAGCGACTGCTTCAGCGGCTTTCTCTCCTCGCTGATGGGCTCGACCCGCTCGCGGGTGGTAGCAAAACAAAAGCCGAACATGAAAAGCGCAATGATGCCCATCAGCCCCATGGTGAGCTGAAAGCCGCGCGCCTCGTCGCCGGCCCCGAGCAGCTCGACCAGCGGCAACAGCGAGCCGGTCAGGATCAGATAGGCGACGCCTGCAAAGAAAAACCGCCACGACTGAAACGACACCCGCGCCTTGTGATCATCGGTCACCACCCCGCCCAGCGAGCAGTAGGGAATGCTCACCGAGGTATACAGCACCGACATCAGAAAGTAGGTCGCAAAGGCGTACACCACCTTGGCGCCGTCGCTCCAGTCCGGTGTGGTGAACAATAAAAAGATCGAGATGGCCAGCGGGATCGGCACCCACAAAAGATACGGTCGGTACTTGCCCCAGCGGGTCCGGGTGCGGTCGGCCACGAATCCCATGATCGGGTCGGTAACGGCATCGATCACGCGCATGGTGATAAAGATCACCCCGACCAGCGCCGGCGACAGGCCGTAGATGTCGGTGTAGAAGTAGGAGAGATACATCACGACGGCGGCAAAGCTCATGTTGCAGCCGGCATCCCCCATGCCAAAGCCGATCTTCTCCAGAAGTGTCACTTTTTTCTGACGCATGCCTGCCCTCCGGTAACCATCACCTGCACGTTGCGTGGACGGCCCGGGCGAATCAGCGCCAGAAGGCCTGTCAGGTCATGCCAGGCTACGGGAGGAGAGCGCCAGATCACCAATACGGTTTTGGCGTAAAGTCGATATCAGGGTCGGTATGGCGGCGGGTAACTGCTTCAAAGTACTGATCACTTCGACCATCGATGTAGAGACCAGGGTCGGGCAGGCAGCGGTGGGAAGATCGCCCACCGGCCCCATGGCTCTCGGGACCGATGGTATCGGGGCTGACCCTCACTCGATGGTGTAGATAAACTCATCCCGGTCGCGGCGCACCTTCGCCTTGCCGGCGCCCGGGTCACGCTCGACGTCGCGATAGCCCAGCGCCATGATGACCACGCTTTTGAGCCCCTTCTCACTCAGGCCGAGCGCGTCATCGAGCCTGTCGGGATAAAAGCCCTCCATCGGTGAGGCATCGACCCCTTCCAGCGCCGCGGCGCTCAGCGCCGTGCCCATGCCGATATAGGCCTGGCGTGCGGCCCACTCCAGGCACGCCTCGTGGCTGCCCTTTTTGTCCATCACGCCCTTGATCATGTTGCGAAAGCCGTCGAGTTCGCTCTCATCGACCTCGCGGACGCGGGCCATGCGGGCGACATGATCATCCACCTGAGCCTTGAAGTCGCGATCGTGCACGGCAAAGACCAGCAGGTCGGACCCCTCGATCACCTGCGGCTGCGGTGCGGCGTCGTCATGCAGGCGCTGGCGCAGCTCAGGGCTTTTGACATGCACCAGCGACCAGGGGTGTAGGCCGAAGGAGGAAGGCGCCAGCCGGGCGGCGTCCATGATCCGCTCCAGCGCCGCTTCGGGCACGGGCTCACCGTTCAGGCGTTTGGCAGCGTAGCGCCAGTTCAGCGCATCGGTCAGTGACATGGCGGGGAATCTCCTTGCGGTAGTGGAACGGGCCCTGATCGAGTGCCGCCTGCGAGAGCCTTGCGGCCATGCAAAAAGGCCCCGCCGGCGCACGGCGCGGGCGGGGCCTTCGGCACAAGGGGGCATGGCTCAGTGTAGCTGACCGAATCTTTCGATACGATCGCGCAGCGCCTGCTCAGGGCCGATCAGCTCGACCAGTTCCGCTTCGGTGAGGTGAATGTCACGGTGGTGCTCGACGATGCTTTCGTAATCCTCGCCGTTGGCCAGCGCCTGCTCGACCAGAAGGGAGAGCTCCTTGCGATCGTTCAGGCCGGCGGGGTCAAAGCTCTGACGGTTGCGCTCGTGCTGAACGCGCTGTTCACGGCGGCAACGCAGTAATAGATTGTCGGTAATAAAGGGGGCACTCATGGGCTCGATCCTTTGGAAGACGTACCCTGCCATGCTGTTGCGAAGGCCGGGTGTTGTCCATTCGACCCTGGACGTATCGCCAAAGGTCGCGGGTCAGCATCATGGTCGCCGCGTCGCTGCCCGGGCCTGACGCTCAGGTCGCACCGATCTCCTCAAGCAGCGCGTCGCGAAATGCGACCAGTCGGGCGTGACGCTGCGCGGCCAGCTGCCGGCCGGTGGCGGTCTGAAAGCCCGCCTTGAGGGTCAAAAGCTTGGTCTGAAAATGATCCAGCGTGAAGCGCTGATCACTCAGCGCCCGATGCTCGGCCTGTGGATCGAACGGATCATACAGCGCGCTGCCCATCTGACCTGCCGTGTAGAAACAGCGCGCCACCCCCAGTGCCCCGAGGGCGTCGAGCCGGTCGGCGTCCTGCAGGATGCCGGCCTCCAGCGTTTGCGGGGCAATGCCCGCCGAGAAGCTGTGGGCCTCGATGGCATGGGCGACCGCCTCGATGCGCGCGGCCGCCCATCCCAGCGAGACGAGAATCGCCCGGGCCTGCTCGGCGGCCAGTCGTGAAGCCTGTGCCCGGCGCGGGTCATCCTTGGGCACGTGAACGCCGTCATGCAGCACGGTGGCGGCCAGCAGCAGCTCGCTGTCGCCGCCCTCGGTGGTCATGAGGCGCTGTACGTTGCGCCATACGCGTGCCAGATGGGCAAGATCGTGAGCGCCATCGGCGGATTCGGGCAGATGGGCCAGCAGCGTCTCGGCCAGCGTCTGATGCGGCGAGAAAAGAGAAGAGGGCATCGCCAGAGCATGATCGCGTGACGGGGTGGCGGTCAACGACGCCCTGTCGGGTAGCGATGGCTCGTGTCTACATCAGCCGGGTGCCCAGCGCCACATTCTGGTCCGGTACGCACAGCGTCACGTCGCCATCGTCGTTGTGAAAACCGGTGACCAGACACTCCGACATGATCGGGCCGATCTGTTTGGGCGGAAAGTTGGTCACCGCCACCACCAGTCGCCCGACAAGGTTTTCGGGGTCATAAAGCTCGGTGATCTGGGCGCTGGACTTGCGCACGCCGATCTCGGCGCCGAAATCCACCTGCAGCAGATACGCCGGCCGGCGCGCCTTTTCAAACACCTCCGCGTGCGTGATGCGCCCGACGCGCAGTTCCACCTTCGAAAACTCTTCCCAGCTCAGTGTTGACACCGATTGCTCCCTGGCGGTCTGCGCCATTGGTCGTAATAAAAAGTCCTGACCCTACAACTTTGGCAGCTCAGCCGGCCGGTGTATTGACGACATTGGTCGTCTTTTCAAGGACCTGGCAAAAGTCATAACCAAATGGATATGCATTAATGGTTAGGCCGCTATTAGTGGTGCACTTGCACTTCTCCTTATGCTCGAGGGATCGAACTCTCGGCTCGTCGTTTGGACATTCGTCCCCCGGCGGTCGCCGAAGCGGCTTGCACTCACGCAGGAGACGAGCATGCAAAAGGGCAGCATCAGCATTGTCGAGAAGATCGGCTTTGGCATGGGGGACGCCGGCAACAACATGACCTTTGCCGCCGTGGTGATGTATCTGTCCTATTTCTATACGGACGTCTACGGCATCTCGCCGGCGGTGGTCGGCACCATTTTCCTGTCGATGCGCTTTGTCGATGCCATCACCGACCCGATCATGGGCGCCATTGCCGATCGCACCCGCAGCCGCTGGGGCCGCTTTCGCCCCTGGATATTGTTCATCCCGGTGCCGCTGGCCATCGCCTGCGTGCTGATGTTCACAACGCCGGACTGGTCGGATCAGGGCAAGATCATCTATGCCTTTGCCACCTATGCGGCGATGTCGCTTTTGTACACGGCCGTCAATATTCCCTACTGCGCCCTGGGCGGTGTGGTGACCAGCGACCACCGTGAGCGGGTGTCATGCCAGTCGTGGCGCTTCGTGCTGGTGGGCGTGGCCTATCTGATTCTCAACTCGACGTTGATGCCGCTGGTGGAATGGTTCGGCGAGGGCGATCAGGCTCGCGGTTTCCAGATCACCATGGGGCTGATGTGCGTGATCGCGCTGTTCATGTTCGGCTTTTGCTTTGCCACCGTGCGCGAGCGCGTCCAGCCGGTCGAAAACACCTCCAGCGGGCTGATCACGGATCTGAAAACGCTGGCGGCCAACCCCAAGTGGCGCCAGGTGCTGTCGATTACCTTTTTGCAGGCCTTTCAGTTTTTTCTGCGTCAGGGCGCGGCGATCTACTACGCCACCTGGGTGCTGGGGCTCGGTGCGGCGGGCATCTCGATCTTTGTCACCTCCGGGGTGCTCGGCGGCATGGCGGGCACGGCCATCTCGCCGTTTTTGACCCGCCGCTCGACCAAGCTGCGCGTGTTCATTCTCAGCTCGATGGCGCTGGTGGCGGCCTGCGTGGCGCTTTATTTCGTGCCTGGCGATCAGGTTGTGCTGGCGGCGATCGTGGTGCTTGTGATCAACATCTGCCACGGCATCGGTACGCCGATCGCCTGGGCATTCATGGCGGACGCCGAAGACTATGGCGAGTGGCAAAGCGGCTATCGCAACACCGGGGTCTCCTTTGCCGGCAACCTCTTTTTCCTCAAGCTGGGCCTGGCGGCCGCCGGCGGGTTGATCGGCTTTATGCTCTCGCTGGGCGGCTATGTCGGCGGCGCCGAGGGGCAAAGCGAGTCGGCGCTGACCATGATCGTGCTGCTCTTTACCCTCATACCGGCGCTGGTCAGCGCCCTGATGACACTGGCCGGCTGGCGCTTCGGGCTGGATGATGCCGAGATGGACCGCATTCGCGTCGATCTGGAAGCGCGCGCCGGAGACCGCTCGGGCCATGCCGGCAACAATGGCGACACACACGCGTCCGGGGCTGCCCGCCCGGCGGCGACCTGACGTTGACTCTGACCACTGACCGGGAGACTCCCATGCAGACCCGCGTGACCCTGCACCGCGACTTTGTGACCAGCACCATCGACGGGCGTCTCTACAGCGCCTTTCTCGAACACATGGGCCGCGCCATCTACGGTGGCATTTATGAGCCCGGCCACCCGCAGGCAGACGCCAACGGCTTTCGTCAGGACGTGCTGTCGCTGGTGCGCGAGCTGGCCCCGCCGCTGGTGCGCTACCCGGGCGGCAACTTCGTCTCGGCCTACAACTGGGAAGACGGCATCGGCCCGCGCGAAGAGCGCCCTGTGCGGCTGGATCTGGCCTGGCACAGCCGTGAATCCAACCAGGTCGGCATCCATGAATTTGCCGACTGGTGCGAGCAGGCCGGCATCGAGATGATGCTGGCGGTCAATCTGGGCTCGCGCGGCATCGACGAGGCGCGCAATTTCCTGGAGTACGTCAACCACCCCGGCGGCAGCGCCTGGAGCGATGAGCGCATCAAAAACGGTCGCAAGGACCCGTGGAACGTGCGGCTGTGGTGTCTGGGCAACGAGATGGACGGCCCCTGGCAGATCGGCCACAAGAGTGCGGCGGAGTACGGCCATCTGGCCAACGAGACCGGCAAGGCGCTCAAGGCCTATGACCGCTCGCTGGAACTGGTGGCCTGCGGCTCGTCAAATCCGAAGATGGCAAGCTATCCGGAGTGGGAAGCCACGGTGCTGGATCACTGCTATGAAACGGTCGATCACATCTCGCTGCACATGTACTTCACCAACCACGAGGACCAGCTCGGCGATTATCTGGCGCTGGCCGAGCAGCTTGATCGCTACATCATGTCGATCGCCGGGGTGATCGACTACATCCAGGCCAAGAAGCGCACCCGCCATCAGGTCCATATCTGCTTTGACGAGTGGAACGTCTGGTATCACAGCGTCCAACAGGACCGCCGCGTGCTGGAAGGCAGCGACTGGCCCTTTGCACCGCCGATTCTCGAAGACGTCTACAACGTCGAGGACGCGCTGCTGATTGGCTGCGTGCTCAACACCTTTATTCGCCGCTCCGACCGGGTGCGCATCGCCTGTATTGCCCAGCTGGTCAACGTGATCGCGCCGATCATGACCGACACCGGCGGTGACGCCTGGCGCCAGACCATCTTCTACCCGCTGATGTTTGCCTCGCGCTACGGTCGCGGCAAGGCGCTGCAGCTCGCCGTCGATGGCCCCACCTATCAGACCCGCGAGCTCGAGGATGTGCCGTGTCTGGACGTCTCCGCCGTGCACGACGACGAGGGCGGGTTCGTGACGCTTTTTGCCGTCAACCGGCATCAAAAGGAGGCGCTGGATCTGAACGTGGCGCTGCACGGCTTTGACAGCGCCCGGCTGGTCGAGCATCAGTGCCTCAACCATCCGCAGATGAAGGTCGTCAACACGGCCAGCCAGCCGGATCAGGTGCGCCCGGTGGCAGGGGAGGGCGCAGGCGTTGAAGACGGCGCGCTCAAGGGCAGCCTGCCGCCGCTGAGCTATCACATGATTCGCCTGTCGGTGAGCGCGTAACGCTTTCAGCGTTCTCTGCCACTGAAGACTGTCCCGAGCCGGCGTCGCCATGGAGCGACGCCGGTTTTTTTATCCAGCGGCAGCCGGTGCGGTAGCTTCCGTGGCGCCCAGTGCCCGGATGGCTTCCTTGCCGCGCACGGTCAGATCGCTGATGAAATGTCCCTGATCGCGCATTTCAAACGGGTAGCAGCGCAGTTCGATGTGGGTGCCCACCTCGGCCTGCTCGACAAAGACGATAATCGGCTTGTCATAGCACAGCCACGCACTGGTCAGCGCCACATCGCGCAGGGCGGCGCGCATGCGCTGGGCATCAAAGTCAGGCGCCAGATAAAAGTCGACCACGCACATCAACGTGCGTTCGCCGTCGTTGGAATTGGCAATATTGCTGTCCCAGAGCTTCAGATTCGGCACCGTGATGATGTCGTCGTGCAGGGTGCGAAGCGTGAGTGCGCGCATGCCGACCGAGCGGACCTCACCGTAGTCGCTGCCTACCTTCACCCAGTCACCGGCCCGCCAGGGCGTTTCAAACTGCGCCACCAGGCCAGCGATCAGGCTGCTGATATAGTCCTTGAAGGCAAATCCCACGGCCACACCGACCGCACCGGCAATAACCAGAAAGTTTTGCACGGAGACATTGACCACCATCGGGATGATCCAGGCCACGGCAAGCGTTATCGCCACCAGTCGAAAGATCGGCACGGCCCCCAGCAGCCACAGCCGCAGCCGATTGGGGCCGCGCTCTGCCATCCAGGGCAGGGTGCGTCTGACCAGAGAAATGGCAAGCCAGGTGGCCAGGACAATCAGGGCAATATTGATAAAGTGAATATCGCCGATGTCGCGAATGATCTGGGCGGCGTTGGGGGGCGTCGATTCCTGCTGTGCCATGAGAGCTCCTTTTTATTCAAAACCACATTGTTAAGCGCAGACGCACTCGCAACGCCTGCCGCCTGAATCACCAGGCGTCAAGCGGAAAGCCGGCCGTGGCCAGACCCTCGCGAATGGCGGGGTAGGCGGCCGGTCGGCAGTAGTAGCGCCCGTCCCGCTCACCGATAAAGCCGGCGCGGTGCAGGGCATGGCGCATGCCCTGAGTTCCCGGGTCGGGCAGAACACGCTCAAGCTCCCGAGCGCCAAGATCTTCGTGAATCAAAAGGGCCTGCAGAATCAGCAGGGCCTGAGTGCCATCGCTGCCGGGCAGCGAGAACTCCTCCAGCGCCACCACCCAGAGCGTTTGCCGGTCGTCTTCGCTGTGGTCGTTGTCGTCAGCGTCGCGGGCCTTTTTGATGCTGCGCTGCCAGATGTGCCAGGCCACCCAGGCAATCCCGCGGCTACGAGCGGCCAGCGTCTCAAAGTACTCCTCGCGCGGCCTGTCCTTTTTGTCGAGGGCAAAGATGTTCTCGCCGTTGCTGTTCAGACGAAAGCGGGTGCCCTCAACGGCCTGCTCTCTGGCGATGTCGGCGATCCAGCAGCGAAGCCGCGGCTCATCAAAGGGTTTAAAGGTCAGCGGCTCCGGCAAAATCAGATGGGCATCGACTGCCTTGCACAAAAACGCCCAGGCCCAGCTGTTGCAGCCGATCACGCAGTGGCGCTCAAGGCCGGCCAGCGCTTCCAGCAGCGCCCGGATCAGGCCCAGGCCGCATCGGTGGCGTAAAAACCAGTCTTCAAGCCTTGGGATGACCAGTACGCCGTCACCGGAAAGATCCAGTGTCTGCTCGGGGGTATCCATCAGCAGGGCATCCCGCGCAGGCGGTGCCAGCACGTCATGATGATGGCGCCGGGCCCACTGCCGGAGCAGGTCCTGTTCATTGCAGGGTGGCAGCACGATGGGTTTAAGCCAGTGTCTGGGCGCGGCGTCGGTGGCCCAGTCGGCCAGGGTGTCGTCCAGCTCGTCCATCAGCGGGTCGCAAAACGGCGGCGTGGCCAGGTCGCCGAACACATCGGCACTGTCGTCCAGGCGGTCTTCGGCAATAAAAGGGGTTTTATCGCGGCGCGTCAGCAGGGTGCGCAGGCGCATCATGGCCATCTTGAGCGCGGCACGCTCGGGCCAGGGAGGCGCCTCGAGGTCTGCAAGCGCAATCAGCGGTTGGGGCTCGGGTGGGGGCGTATTACGAATCATGAAAGGAAAAGCACTCCTGCAGCCAGGGCCGATAGCAAGGTATATCGTAACCTCCTGTTACCTTATAGCGCAGGATGGTGTCTCGAGCGATGCTATAACGGGCTCCAAAGCGGCATTGGACATGGCAGTGCCCATGCAAAATGGCCTGGGTGATGCCAGAAATGACGTAAGATGCCTGCCCGTTTATGCTTTCAACAGGACAAAAGAATGTCAGCACTGCCCCATTGCCCCGCCTGTGACGCCGACTACACCTATGAAGACGGCGCTCTGTTCGTCTGCCCCATGTGCGGCCATGAGTGGGCGCAGTCCGGTGACGCCGCCGCCTCTTCCGCCGAAGACAGTCGTGACATCCGTGATGCCCACGGCAACGCACTCGTCGATGGCGACACCATCACGGTGATCAAGGATTTGAAGATCAAGGGCTCGTCACAGGTGGTGAAGGTCGGCACGCGAGTGAAAAACATCCGCCTGGTCGATGGCGATCATGACATCGACTGCAAGATCGACGGCATCGGCGCGATGAAGCTCAAGTCCGAGTTCGTCAAGAAAGCCTGACAAGGCCTCGGATTCCTGTTCCAGGGCACGGCTTTTCCGGATCGGTGCCAGAGTGTTTCACGTGAAACACACACGATTGATCGTGTGACACAGCGGGTGACGCCGCGCCCATGGCCCGTATAATGCGCGCTCTTATGCCTTTTGCTTATTGAAGGGCGTTTTTTTATGGCAACCGACAGCAGAGCGTCATGAGCACAACGTCATCCGACGGCCCGGAGATCCCCGAGCCCCGCGGCACGTCCCGCGATTTCAAGCGCAGCATGCAGTCACGCCACCTGGTGATGCTGTCACTGGGCGGCGTGATCGGCACCGGACTTTTTCTGAGTTCGGGCTATACCGTCAATCAGGCCGGCCCGCTGGGAGCAATTCTGGCCTATCTGATCGGCGGCGTGGTGGTCTATCTGGTCATGATGTGTCTGGGCGAGCTGTCCGTGCACATGCCTGAAACCGGCGCCTTCAGCGCCCATGCCACGCGCTATATCGGCCCGGGTACCGGCTACACAGTGGCCTGGCTCTACTGGCTGACCTGGACGGTGGCGCTGGGCTCGGAGTTCACGGCCTCCGGGCTTTTAATGGCGAAATGGTTCCCGGACGTGCCGATCTGGATCTGGAGCGCGCTCTTTGCGCTGATCGTCTTTTTGACCAACGCCTTCACGCCGAAAATCTTTGCCGAGACCGAGTTCTGGCTTTCCCTGATCAAGGTCGCCACCGTGGTGATCTTCATCATCGTAGGGGCGGCGGCAATTTTCGGGTTCGCCGGGCCGGAAGGTCAGCCGGCGCCGATGTTTCATAACCTCACCCGGGAAGGGTTCTTCCCCACCGGCATCATGCCGATTCTGGTCACCATGCTGGCGGTAAGCTTTGCCTTCTCCGGCACCGAGCTGATCGGCATTGCGGCAGGGGAGACCGAAGACCCGGAGAAGAACGTGCCGCGCGCCATTCGCGCCACGCTCTGGCGGCTGGTGGTCTTTTTTGTCGGCACCATCGTGGTGATCGCCGCCATGCTGCCGCGCGAGCAGGCCGGCCTGGTCGAAAGCCCGTTCGTGACCGTCTTTGCCATGACCGGCATCCCTCACGCCGGTGACATCATGAACTTCGTGATCATCACGGCGCTGCTGTCGGCGGCCAACTCGGGGCTCTATGCGGCCTCGCGCATGCTGTGGTCGCTGGGCGAGCAGCGCACGCTCCCCTCGGTGTTTGCCCGCGTTACTCGCGGCGGTATTCCGCTCAATGCGCTGCTGTTCAGCATGCTCGGCGGGCTTCTGGCGCTGCTTTCGAGCGCCTTCGCGCCGGATACGCTCTATCTGGTGCTGGTGTCGATCTCGGGTTTTGCCGTGGTGGCGGTCTGGATGAGCATTGCCGTCAGCCAGATGTGCTTTCGCCGTCAGTTCGTGCGTGGCGGCGGTGATCCGGCAACGCTGGGCTATCGCACGCCGTTCTATCCCTGGGTGCCGCTGGGCGCCTTTATCGCCTGTCTTTTGTGCTTTGTCGGCATCGCCTTTGACCCGACCCAGCGCATCGCCCTTTACTGCGGCATACCCTTTATCGCGGCGTGCTATCTGGCGTTTTATCTGACCGACCCGCGCCGCAAGGGTGCGCCCACCGCCCGTGTCCAGGAGAGACCATGACCCACGCTGCCAACCCCATCGCTGACGCCCTGTCCCGGCATCCGCTGCTGATCGTCGACGGGGCGCTTGCCACCGAACTCGAGGCGCGCGGCTGCGATCTTAACGACAGCCTCTGGTCGGCGCGCGTACTGGCCGAGAGCCCCGAGCTGATCCGTCAGGTGCATCTGGACTATTTCAGGGCCGGCGCCGATATCGCCATCACTTCCAGCTATCAGGCCACTATCGAGGGCTACATGGCACGCGGCATGAGCGAGAGCGAGGCGCTCGAGCTGATCACCCGCTCGGTCCGTCTGGCCGCTCAGGCGCGCGATGACTTCTGGCACGAGGCCGATCACGAGGGCCGGCCAAAGCCACTGGTCGCCGCCTCGGTTGGCCCCTACGGCGCCTGGCTGGCCGACGGCTCGGAGTATCGCGGCCACTACGGTATCGATGAGGCCGATCTGGTCGATTTTCACCGCGCTCGCATGGCCGCGCTGGTGGCCGCCGGTGCTGATGTGCTGGCCTGTGAAACCATGCCGTCGCTGATCGAGGCAAAAGCGCTGGTGACCGTGCTGGCGGAGTTCCCGGAGATCAGCGCCTGGATCACCTTTACCGCCCATGACGGCGAACACATCAGCGAAGGCACGCCCATTGCCGAATGCGCCCGCTGGCTTGATCAGCAGCCCCAGGTCGCCGCGCTGGGTGTGAACTGCACCGCACTTGAACACATTTCTTCGCTGCTGGAGCAGATGGCCGCGGCCACCGACAAGCCGTTGATTGTCTACCCCAACTCGGGCGAGACCTATGACGCGGCCAGCAAGACCTGGCAGGGCAGCTGTGGTGCGTCTCACGGCGGCGGCTTCGGCGAGCAGGCTGGACAGTGGTACGCCCGCGGGGCGCGGCTGATCGGCGGGTGCTGTCGCACCACGCCCGAGGATATCCGCGCCGTGGCGGCCTTTCGTGCCGGGCTGTAAGGCTGCGATGCGCGCGTCATGACATCTGCCCGTCCGCCGGACGGGCATTTTTTTGCCTGTCATTAAAGTGGCTTACCGCATGGTGGCGACAAAGGAGCTACGCTTTTGGCAAGCGTACCGAATCCAGGTTTGATCAGGAGTAATCATCATGAAGTCATATCGCGTGCTGGCCCTTTTACCGCTGGCAGCCCTTCTCAGCGCCTGTGGCGACTCTCAGGAAGCCAGCGAGAGCAATTTCCGCTCGGCGCTGCAGGATGATGTCGGCAACATGGGCCCGGCGATCTGTCTGGAAGCGCCGGCACCGCGCCTGCCGTTTGTGATGGACAAGCGCGCCATCAGCCAGAACCCGGACATGGCCGATCGCGCCAAGCGTGCCAATGCGCTGGTGGATGCCGGCCTGCTCGAGCGTGAAGGCTTAAGCGATGGACGTCTGCGCTACAAGCTGACCGGCGAAGGGAGTGACCGTTACGCTCGCGCCCATGGCCTCGAGCAGGGCGGGTTCTGCTTTGGCAAGGTGCGCATTGAAGGGGTCGACAGCTTTACCCCGGCCCAGGAAATTGCCGGTGGCTACACCGTCTCGCATGTGCGCTACAGCTACAGCGTTCGTGACGTGCCGAGCTGGGCCGAGGAAGACAGCCTGCGCAAGGCCTACAAGGGCGGCCTTGAGGGCATGGAAGATACCCGTCACAAGCGCGCCATGATGATCCTGACCAACCAGGGATGGCAGACCGAGCGTCGTTTCGCCGAGTAATCGCGCTGTCGTGTCAAAAGGGCGTGTGACCAAAGCGCCTGCAAAAAAGGCGACCCCTCGGGGTCGCCTTTTTCATGGTCGGTATTGCACGATAACGCGTCATGATGGGTACTTCATGGCGTCACACCGCTTGATCGATGACCGAGCCGGACTGTGGCACCAGAACGTCGCTGGTGATCTCACTGATACTGCTGGCCCCGGTCAGCGTCATCGCCACGCGCATCTCCTTGTCGATGAGCTCAAGCAGGTTCACCACGCCGGCCCGGCCGTGGGTGGCCAGCGCATAGATATAGGCGCGACCCAGCAGCACGGCGTCGGCGCCAAGGGCGATCATGCGGACCACATCGAGGCCGGTGCGAATGCCTGAGTCGGCCAGGATTTTGAGATCGCCCTTGACCGCACTGGCGATCTCGGGCATCGCACGGGCGCTGGAAAGCACGCCATCGAGCTGACGCCCGCCGTGGTTGGAGACGACAATCCCGTCGGCGCCAAAGCGCACCGCGTCACGCGCATCGTCGGCATCAAGGATGCCCTTGATGACCATGGTGCCCTGCCAGAAATCGCGTATCCACTCCAGATCCTGCCAGGAAATCGACGGATCGAAGTTTTTGGACAGCCAGCCCATATAGTCTTCAAGGCCGGTGGGGTAGCCACGATAGGCAGAGATGTTGCCAAGGTCATGAGGGCGGCCGTGCAGACCGACATCCCAGGCCCAGAAGGGGTGGGTCACGGCCTGCCACATCCGGCGCAGGGCGGCTCGCTCGCCGCTCATGCCGGAATGGGCATCGCGATAGCGCGCCCCCGGCGTGGGCATGTCGACGGTAAAGATCAGCGTGCGAACGCCTGCCGCCCAGGCCCGCTCAAGGGCATTTTTCATGAAGCCGCGGTCCTTGAGGACATAGAGCTGAAACCACATGGGGCGGTCCAGTTCTGCCGTGACTTCCTCGATCGGGCAGACCGACACGGTGGAGAGCGTAAAGGGGATGCCCTTGTCGGCTGCCGCGTTGGCGGCCTGCACTTCACCGCGACGGGCGTACATGCCGCACAGGCCCACCGGTGCCAGTGCCACCGGCATCGCCAGACGCTCGCCGAACAGCTCGGTTTCAAGGCTCAGTTCGGACATGTTTCTCAGCACGCGCTGGCGCAGGGCGACGCTGCCGAGATCATCGACATTGCGGCGCATGGTGTACTCGGCGTAGGCACCGCCATCAATGTAGTGAAACAGAAAGGGCGGCAGCCTGCGCTTCGCTGCCGCGCGATAGTCCGTTGACGCTGAAATGATCATGTTGGGCTCTGCATTCAAGAAAAGGACGACGTTTCAGGCACCGCCGGCAGGGCGCATCAGCCGCCCATGAGTGGGTCTCTCACGCCCAGCGCATAGCAGGCCACAAGCCCGATGACACCGGTAAACAGGACGTAGTACAGGGTGGGCCAGACGGTCTTTCGCAGGGTGATCCCTTCTCGCCCGACCAAACCGACGGTGGCTGACGCCGCCACGATGTTGTGGATGGCGATCATGTTGCCGGCCGCTGCGCCCACTGCCTGGGTGGCCACGACAAATGCCCCGGAGATACCCAGCGTCTCGGCCACGCCGAACTGGAACTGGCTGAACATCATATTGCTCACGGTATTGGAGCCGGCCAGAAACGCACCCATTGCCCCCACCGCCGGCGCCATCAGCGGATAGACGCCGCCGACGCTGTCGGCCACGTAGCGCGCCATCGCAATGGGCATGCTGGGAATATCCGCGGCGTTTATTCCTGAGTTGATGAGAATGCGCACCATGGGCACGGTGAACAGCAGCACGAAGCCGGCCTTGAGCAGCACCTGGCTGGATTCGCTGATGGCTGCACCCAGTGCGCGCAGGCGCATGCGGTGCAGCCCCACGGTCAAAAGGGCCACGAAGGCCAGAATGCCGCCGGGCAGAAACAGCGGCTCGATGCTGGCGCTGATGCCCTCTTCGCCCAGGATGTTGGTCATGCCAAGGCTCAGGGATTTCAGCGCGGCCGTCACCTCGGGGAAAATGCGGCTGATGACCAGCAGGACACCGACCAGTACGTAGGGCAGCCAGGCAAGCACCTGACCCATGGGGCGGGCGGTGAGATCGTCGAGCCTGACCTGCAGCGTGCCGATCCACTCGGCCGGCCAGTCCTTGCGCTCGGCAAAGTCCCAGACCGTTTTGGGGGTCAGAAAGCGCAGACGGGCGGCGGTCACGACAATCACCAGACCCACCAGGCCACCCAGCAGGGAGGGGAACTCGGGCCCGAGGAAGATGCCGGTCATGACGTAGGGAATGGTCAGCGCCAGCCCCGCAAACAGCGCAAAGGGCAGGATTTCAAAGCCGGCCTTCCAGCTTTTTTTCTCGCCGAAAAAACGGGTCAGCATCAACACCATGATCAGCGGCATGACGGTGCCGACGATGGCATGCGTGATCGCGGTGCCGTTGGTGATCTGCTGCAAAAAGATCTCCCAGCTGGAACCGCGCGCGAGGAGCTGATCGCTCAGGGCCACGCTGTCCAGCCCGGTGGTCACCCCGATGACGATGGGCGTGCCCACGGCGCCAAAGGAGACCGGCGTGCTTTGCACCAGCATCCCCATCAGCACGGCTGCCATGGCGGGAAAGCCCACCGCGACCAGCAGCGGCGCGGCAATGGCGGCCGTGGTGCCAAAACCCGAGGCGCCTTCAATGAAGCTGCCAAACAGCCACGCAATGATGATGGCCTGCACACGGCGGTCCGGGCTGATGGTGGTAAAGCCGGCATGAATCGCCCGGATCGCACCGGAATGCTGCAGCGTATTGAGCAGTAAAATCGCGCCGAAGATGATCCACAGCACCCCGATCGTGATCATGAGCCCCTGTAGGGTGGAGGCGAGCACGCGGACAAGGCTCATTTCCCACGCCAGCAGCGCAATCAGCACGCTGAGCAGATACACCACCGGCATGGCGCGACTGGCCGGCCAGCGCAGACCGATAAGCAGGATGCCGGCGACGATGATGGGCGTGACGGCGAGCAGGGCAAGCAGACCAGATGGCATATTGATGCCCTCTCAGTAATGGATGGCGAAGCGTCGATGGAAGACACGACCCGAACAGTCCGTCAGGTCATGGGCGTTACGCCTCTGCAGGGCTCGATCTTCCGGAATCTATAATTGGTAAGACCAATTTAACTTCTGCTAATGCGCAAGCCGTGGAGATTACGGCGCTCTTGCAGCAAGGGTCAATGAAAGGGACCTGCTACTTTGGTTCATGCCACTTGCCAGAATCCTGCAATATCGTGCCTAATGAGTAATTGGTAAGACCAATCAGGAAAAGGCTATGGAAGTCGGTCAGGTTCGCCAGCGCAGGCTGGCTGATGGCATCGTCGAGCAGCTGCAGTCGATGATTCTTGAAGGGACACTCAAGGCGGGCGAGCGGCTGCCGGCAGAGCGGGTACTGGCCGAGCAGTTCGGGGTCTCGCGGCCCTCGCTGCGCGAGGCCATCCAGCGCCTGGTCGCCAAAGGGTTGCTCAGTAGCCGTCAGGGCGGCGGCACCTACGTGACGCCATCGCTGGGGACGACCTTTAGCGACCCGCTTCTGGTGCTGCTGGAAGAAAGCCCGGATGCCCAGCGCGATTTGCTCGAGTTTCGACATACGCTGGAAGGGGCCTGCGCGTTTTACGCCGCCCGGCGCGCTACCGAGCCGGACCGTGAGCGACTGCGCAGCGCCTTTGAGCGATTGCAGCACTGCTATGGGCATGTGGACCCCGTCACGCAGGTCGAAAAGGGGGGCGAGGAAGGCGCGGCGGATGCGGACTTTCATCTGGCGATTGCCGAGGCCAGTCACAACGGTGTGCTGTTACACACGATTCGCGGGCTGTTTGATCTGCTCAAGCGCAACGTCGTGACCAATATCGGCGGCATGTACGCCCAGCGTATCGAGACCCGCGAGACCCTCATTGGCCAGCATCGTGAGCTTTACGAGGCGATCATGGCGCGAGAGGCCGAGCAGGCCCGCGAGATCGCCCAGCGCCATATCCACTACGTGCAGGACGTGCTGTCAGAGGTACACGCCGAGGCGCAGCGCATGGCCCGCGCCCGGCGCCGAGGGTAGGGCGCTGTTGTAAGCGCCCGCCGGCGGTGATTACACGGCAAGCATCAAAAAAGGCGACCCCTCGGGGTCGCCTTTTTCATGGTCGGGCAGTGATGCACAGCGCTCGGACTCAGCCGTGCCAGCCCGTGGCCTGTGCCGCGATCAGAATCACCATGGCAATCCCGACCCACATGCCAAACAGCGGCAGGAAAAAGCGCACCCACTTCTGCCAGGGCACACCGGCCAGGGCCAGCGTTGCCATGAAATAGCCCGAGGTGGGATAGAGAATATTGCCGATGCCGTCGCCGAGCTGATAGGCCAGCACCGCGGTCTGGCGGGTCACGCCGACCACATCGGACAGCGGCGCCATGATCGGCATGGTCACCAGCGCCTGACCGCTGCCCGAGGGCACCACGAAGTTAAAGCCCAGCTGGGCCAGATACATGCCCAGCGCCGATAGCGCCGTGGGCAGCCCGCCGACCAGATGGCCCAGAGAGTGCACCATGGTATCGAGCACCTGACCGTCCTCGAGCACCACGGCCACGGCGCGAGCAATGCCGGCGATCATGGCGCCCATCAAAACGTCGCGAAAGCCCTCGTTGAAGCCCTCGCAGATCTCGTCGATCTTCAGCCCCGCGACCAGACCGGCCACCACGCCCATGACGATAAAAAGCCCGGCCATCTCCGACATGAACCAGCCGCGGCCCAGCACGCCGTACACCAGCACGCCGAATAGACCCAGCGTGACCGCGATGCAGAGCTTCTGGCGCCCGGTGGCGGGTGTCGTGACCTCGTTGAGGGCGTGCTGATAACGCGAGCGCTTTTGCTGCTCGTCCGCCTCGTCATGCATCAGGCTCGCCTCGGGATTGTCCCGCACGCGCCGGGCATAGCGAATCACCCAGAACACCGCGACCGCCAGCATGCTGATCAGTGCGACCAGGCGCAGGCCAAAGCCCGAATAGAGCGGCAGATTGGCCAGCTGCTGGGCCAGGCCCGTATTGATCGGGTTGATGACCCCGGCGGCAAAGCCGGCCGTGGTCGCACACAGGGCGATGGCGGCGGCCGTGACCGAGTCAAATCGCAGCGCGATCAAAAGCGGCAGGATCACCGGCACATAGACCAGCGACAGCTCCTGGGTGCCGATGATGGTGGCCAGCACGGCAAAGAGCACCATCAGCACCGGAATGACCCACAGGCTGCGCCCGGCGAAGTGGCGGGTCAGGTGATCGACCCCCAGCTCGATGATGCCGGTACGGCGCAGAACGGCAAACATGCCGCCGATCAGCAGGGTAAAGAACACCACCTCCCCGGCGCTGAGCAGCCCGCGCGGGATGGCCAGCAGCAGCTCGGTGGGCCCGGCCGGGCTGGCCGGTATCCAGTGAAAGGAGTCGGCATCGATGGTGGTGCGCCCGTTGGGGCCGGGAATGGTGTCGTAGGCACCGGCCGGAATCAGCCAGGTGGCCAGCCCCGCCAACAGAATGAAGATGAAAAGAATGGCGTAAATATGCGGAATCTGAAACGAACGTTTCTTCGGCGGACGTTCGGACGGGCTACGGGAGGGATCCTGTGACATCGTGGATGGCTCATTGTTGTTGATTGGACATCAGGGCCGTCTCTCAAAACGGCCTCATGCGCTGATAGTTTCACAACCGGGCACCCGACGAAAGTCGGACCGGTGCGAAAGTCTCGCCCGGTCCGTGATCAGGCAGTGCCCGGCGCTTGAGGCCTGGCTACATCAAAAAGTTGATGCCGATCAGCAGCAGCAGCGCGGCAAACAATCGCTTGAGCAACACGGGAGAGAGCCGGTGGGCCAGCCGCACGCCCAGCCGCGCCGAGAGCATGCTGGTCAGCGCGATCCCCAGTACCCCCGGCAGATAGACATAGCCGATGCTCCAGGGCGGTAGATCGGCGTGATTGTGGCCAAACCACATAAACGATAGCGCGCCGGCAATGGCGATCGGCAGACCGCAGGCCGCCGAGGTGCCCACCGCGTGCTGGGCCGGCAGGTTGCGCCACAACAGAAACGGCACCGTCAGCGAGCCGCCGCCGATGCCGAAAATCGCCGAGGCCCAGCCGATGATGGTACCGCCGCCGATCAGCCACGGCTTTCCGGGCGGGCGGTAGTCCGTGCCGCCGCCCTTCGGGCGCAGGTTAAAGGCGATCTGGATCGCCATGGCGATGGCAAACACCCCGATCACCGTTTGCAGATCACCGCCTGGTATCCACGAGGCGGTCAGCGCCCCCAGCGCGCAGCCGGCCACGATGCCGATACTCATCCAGCCCACCAGCGGCCAGCGCGTAGCCCCTTTCAGATGATGGCCGCGAATCGAGTTGATCGAGGTGAACACGATGGTGGCAAGCGAGGTGCCCACCGCCAGATGGGTCATGACGGCCGGGTCGACCCCCTGCAGGGTAAAGCTGTAGATCAATACGGGAACGATGATCAGCCCGCCGCCGACGCCAAAAAGCCCCGCCAGAATGCCGGCCACGATGCCAAGCGCCATATAGAGAAGAAAGATCATGCGACATCCAGAGTCATCGTAAACGCGTCATCAGGCGAAGGGAGCCGGTCGGGTATCGGGCCGGCGTGTCGACAAGCATAGCGCCTTCGGCGCCCGCGGTAGAGTCCGCACGGGCCGTGTTTTTTGACACTTCTGGCTTAACAAAGCGTTACGACATTGGCGCCAGGGGGCTATCGCGTCCACAGTAAAGGTTAATCTGAATCTACCTTTTGCCGACGCGCCGTCCCCGCCCGGGGCGAGTCGCGCGCGCAGTCTTGACCGATGGCACAGGGAATGTGGCGTATCACCTCACAGGAATGTTTAACGATGACAAAAAGACAGGTTGCCAATCCGGCACGAGAAGAGGGGTTTGCCCCGCTGGGCGATTACGCCGCCATTGGCGAGGGGCGCTCGGTGGCGCTGATTTCCCTTGATGGCGCCATCGACTGGTGGTGTGCGCCGAGCATGGATGCCCCGCCGCTGTTCGACCGACTGCTGGAGCCTGAAGTGGGTGGTTACTTCTCGCTCACCCCGCGTGATGACTACCGCGTCGAGCGACACTATCGCCAGAACAGCAACGTGCTGGAGACCACCTTCATTACCGAAAGTGGCCAGGCACGGGTGACCGAGTCGATCAACAGCAACACCGCCGGGCGCCTGCCCTGGTGCGAGCTGGCGCGGCGCGTGGAAGGCCTTGAGGGGGAGGTGGCGTTTGATATCTGCTTTCATGCCGGCACCCGCACCGAGACGGTCAGCCCCTGGCTGCAGAAAACGCCCATGGGCCGGGTCTACAACATCGGCCATCTGATGGCGATGCTGCGCTGCTCCGATGATGTGGAGATCACGGCGTGCTGCGACCGCTACACTGAAGGCACGCTCACCGCTCGCGAAGGGCAGCGCTCGATGGTGGCGCTTTTGGCCACCGAGGGTCAGCCGCTGGCCGTGCCCTCCATCGACAGCATCGACGAGCGCATCGAGGTCAGCGACTTTGCCTGGCGCGACTGGGTCGAAAAGCTCGACTTTGACGGCGAATACTCCGAGTGGGTCCATCGCTCGGCGCTGGCGCTGAAGTTTCTGCTCTATTCGCCGAGCGGGGCGATTGCCGCGGCGGCCACCACCTCGCTGCCCGAGCGTATCGGCGGTGACAAGAACTACGACTATCGCTACGCCTGGGTGCGCGACGCCTGTCTGATGATCAAGGCGTTCGTACATGCCGGCGCCATCGAGGAGTCTCAGGCGGCGTTTTCGTGGCTGACCCAGACGATCCGACGCCACGGCCCCGACATGCGGGTGTGCTACACCCTCGAGGGCGATCTGATCCCGGCCGAGACCCACCCGCCGCTGACCGGCTACAAGGGATCAACCCCGGTACGGGTGGGCAACAATGCCCGCGATCAGATCCAGCTGGGCATGTATGGCGACATGCTTGCCACAGCGACGCTGTTTATCGACGCCGGCCATATCATCGATATCGATACCGCCCGGCTGCTGGGTGATCTGGCCAACCAGTGCGCCGATCGCTGGCGCATTCGCGATGCCGGTATCTGGGAGCTGCCTGGTGACAACCAGCACTACACCCACTCCAAGATGGCCTGCTGGCTGGCGCTGACCCATGCGGTGCAGCTGGCTGACGAAGGCCATATCGAGCCGACCTGGAAGGACCGCTGGAAGCGGGAAAAGGATCGCATCGCCGACTGGATCGAAACCCACTGCTGGTCCGAGGCGCGCGGCGCCTATGTCTTTTACGAAGGCGTGGAAGGGCTGGATGCCGCGCTATGTCTGACCCACCGTTTCGGCGCCGAGGTCAATCGTGAGCGCATGCTCTCGACCTATCGCGCCATTCGCGAAGAGCTGGGCCGCGGGTCGCTGATCTATCGCTACTCCGGCGTCCACGAGGAAGAGGGTGCCTTTGTGGCCTGCTCGTTCTGGCTGGTCGAGGCGCTGGCGGCCCTTGGCGAGAAGGAAGAGGCTCGCGAGCTGATGGACGAGGCGCTTGAGGCCACCAACGGCAACCTGGGGCTTTTGACCGAGATGGTCGATCCCTCGACCGGCGAGCATCTGGGCAACGTGCCCCAGGGGCTCAGCCACCTGGCCCAGATCTGTGCGGCCAATGCCCTGTCCGGGCGCACCGTCGAGGACGCGCACTACTAGGTTCTCGGCGCCCCTGGCAAAAGGAAACGCCCCCGACACTCAGAGCCGTGCCGGGGGCGTTTTGTTGTCGCCGCCATCGCCTTCTTCGAATGTCCCATCGGCAGACAGGCGCCGACGGTGCCATGCTCGACCAATCTCAAAAGAACGGTCATCGGATCAGAAGGGGAAAGCCATGATTGGAAAGGGCGTTTTGTGTGCCACCTGCGGCGTACAGTACGAGGAGACGGCAACGCCGCCCGAGCGGTGTCCGGTCTGTGAGGACGAGCGTCAGTACGTGCCGCTCGGTGGTCAGCGCTGGATCACGCCCGAGACGCTTGTCGCGCAGCATGCCAACGCGTTCAAACAGCTCATGCCCGGGCTTTTGAGCCTTCGCACCACGCCGAAATTCGGCATCGGCCAGCGGGCGCTGCTGCTGCAGACGCCGCACGGCAACGTGCTGTGGGACTGCCTCAGCCTGCTCGATGACGCCACGGTTCACCTCATTGAAGGCCTCGGCGGGCTGGCGGCCATCGCGATTTCCCATCCGCACTACTACAGCACCATGGCCAGCTGGGCCGAGGCCTTTGACTGCCCGGTACATCTGCACGGTGACGACCGCGAGTGGGTGATGCAGCCTTCCGAGCGGCTGTCGTTCTGGCAGGGTGACCGGCTCGAGGTGCTACCGGGCGTGATCCTCTACCGGCTGGGCGGCCACTTTGCGGGGGCCTGCGTATTGCACTGCCCGGCGCAGCGACTGCTGCTGGGCGGCGATACGCTGCTGGTGATGCCGGATGGCAAGCCCTCTTTCATGTGGTCGTATCCCAACAGCATTCCGCTGCCGGCGAGTCGGGTCCGGGCGATGGGGGAGACGCTTGAAACGCTGGCATTCGATGCCCTCTACTGCGCCTTCCAGGGCAGCGAAATCGTGGAAGGCGCCGGTGAGACCGTGCAGTATTCGGTGGCGCGCTACTGTCGCGCGCTCGAGTAGCGCCCCGCGCCGGCGCGCATACGACAACGCCCCCGTGCCGGCTGTCGGCACGGGGGCGTGATCTGGCGTCTGCGTTTGATTACTGCGCGGGCACTGCGCGAATCAGCGCGTCATCGCCGTTGTCGGTCAGAATCCACAGCGCCCCGTCCGGGCCCTGTTCGACATCGCGGACCCGGCCCAGGTCTTCGAGATAGCGCGCCTCACCGGTCACGCGGCCGTCTTCCAGGCTCAGCTGAACA
The DNA here is from genome assembly GCF_965650455.1 of Kushneria halocnemicola. Lineage (GTDB taxonomy): Bacteria > Pseudomonadota > Gammaproteobacteria > Pseudomonadales > Halomonadaceae > Kushneria. The sequence goes on along the minus strand of NZ_OZ287968.1, from coordinate 2,772,750 downwards.
ATCCCGCCGGGCTTGAGCGAGGCGATCAGGGCATCCCCCTGCCATCCTGTAAACAGCTCACCGGTATAGAAGGTCATGTCGCCGGGCGCGATGACCGGGTCCCAGTAATAGACCGGCTGCTCCATGCCCTCCTGCTGCGTAATGCCCTCACCGATATCCGCGCCGGAATAGTCCTCGCCGTAGGTAATCACCGGCCAGCCGTAGTTGAGCCCAGCCTCGGGGCGGTTAAGCTCGTCGCCCCCTTTCGGGCCGTGTTCGATGGTCCAGAGCTCGCCTGTCCCGGGATGCAGGGCGGCGCCCTGGAGGTTGCGGTGGCCGTACGACCAGATGCTGTCCATCGCATCCTCGCGGCCCACGAAGGGGTTGTCGTCAGGTGTGCTGCCGTCGGCGTTGACGCGCACGACCTTGCCGATCGTGTTGTCCAGCGTCTGGGCCAGCTGGCGCGGCTCGACCAGCGAGCGCTCGCCCAGGGTGATGAAAAGCCGGCCGTTATTGTCCCATATGAGCCTGGAGCCAAAGTGTTTGGTGGACTCCCAGCCCGGCTGCTGCTGGAAAATGACCTCGACATCGCTGAGGCGCGTGTTGTCCTCGGAGAGGCGGCCGCGGGCCACGGCGGTGCCGTTTTGATCGCCATCGCGCGGCTCGGCGTAGCTCAGATAGACCCTGCGCTCGGTGTCGAAATCGGGGCCCAGGCTTACATCCAGCAGGCCGCCCTGGCCTCTGGCATCCATCTCGGGAAGGCCTTCGATCGGCTCGGACATCTCGCCATCCGGCGTAATGAGCCGCAGCCGACCGGCGCGCTCGGTGACCAGCATGTCGCCGTCGGGCAGAAAGGCGATGCCCCAGGGGTGTTCCAGGCCGTCGGCGATGATCTGTGTGTCGAGCTCGAGGGTATTTTCCAGCTGCGGTGCGCGGGTCTGATCCTCGAAGGCCGGCGTCTGTGAGGGGACGTTGGGTGGGCCGACATCGACCGGCTCGGCCACGGCAGGCGCCGTGGTCATCAGAACGGCGACAAAGGGCGATAGAAACGGCACGACACGCATGGGCACTCTCCAGGTGGTCTGAATCAATGATAACGGCCTGATTCAGCCTCGCATGCCACACGCGTCGATGCCCGGCGCCTTCAGCTCCGGCTCAAGCCGAAGGGCCGGGGGCGAGCTCGACTAGAGCATGCCGTCGGCGATGGCGCGTGCCATGGTCGGCGCCAGCGGCAAACGGGGCAAAAGCGTGGCCTGGTAGGCGTGATAGAGATCCGGCTTGCCCGACCATACGGTGTTTGACGGTTGATTGTGGCGATCAAGCTCCTGATGCCAGCTGCCGCGCTCGCGGTCGATCATGAAGCGGTCGATGTAGTCCCAGAACCGTCGATACCAGTGCTCGTAGTCACCACTGCCGGTGCGCTTGAGCAGCATCGCCGCGGTCGCGGCCGCCTCGGCCACCACCCAGTGCATACGCTCGTGCACCACCGGCGCATTGTTCCAGTCGTGGGTATAGATCAGCCCCGGTTCGCCATCGACCTGCCAGGCCAGCTCGGTGGCGCTGTGAAACAGGCCGCTGGCGTCCTCGAGCAGCCAGCCCGGCGTCTCGTCGCCCTCGCGTAGCAGGCTGCCTTCCAGATGCAGCATCAGCCGCGCCCACTCGAACGCGTGGCCGGGCGTGGCCCCATAGGGGCGAAACGCATCGCCGGGCTTGTCCCGGTTGTAATCGCGCCACTCCTGCCAGTCGCTGTCGAAATGCTCGACCACTCGATAGTCGTTGGGGCGTGCGTGCGCGTGGATGATCCTTTCGACAATCGACAGGGCGCGCCGGCGCCATACGGGCGCCTCGAGCACGTCGGCAAGCTGTAAAAAGGCCTCGGTGGCGTGCATGTTGCTGTTGCCGCCGCGATACGCCTCGTCATCATTCCAGTCGCGGGAGAAGCCCTCGCGCAGCCGGCCCTCATTTTCATCCCAGAAGTGCGTCTCGAGCACGTCGGTGATGTCGTCGAGCAGCGGCCCGGCGTCGTCATGACCGGCCTGCCAGGCGCTGGCGGCGGCGAGTGCGACAAAGGCGTGGATGTAGGCCTGCTTGGTCTGCGTTTCGCCCTCGCGCGGCAGCTCGCCATACCAGCCGCCATGCTCGTCGTCATGCAGGGCGCCGCGCAGCGCGGCCACGCCGTGGGCCACCAGGGGTGCGGCGCCGGGCTCGCCACGCATGGCCGCCAGCGCGAAGCAGTGGGTCATGCGCGCGGTAATCATGGTGTCGGGATGGGCGTCCTCCGGCAGTCGGCCGTCGTCGTCCAGCGCGGCAAAGCCGCACTCGGGATGGCGCGAGGCGCGATAGAAGGCCAGCAGGCGCTGGCCCTCGGTCTCGAGCCAGTGATGGTGGGCGCGGCGGTCGAGCCAGCTGTCGCCACGCGGGGAAAGATGTTGTGTGGTGCCGGGCATGGGGGTCAGGGCCTCCTTTATCCGTGATATAACGGTGCCGACCCGGCCAGAGAACGGCAGTGCCGGGGCGGGCAATAACCGCGCGCAGCCCCTGACGAGGGTCAGCGTCATGTGTCTGATATCCTGGTGGGCGTACAATCACCCCGCAAGGCTCATTCTCAATCCAAAAGGCAGCGTCGGCACCATGTCTCCCGAACTCTTCTGGGCCTTTCTGGCCGCCTCGGTACTGATCAGCATTACGCCCGGCGCGGGCGCCATCAATACCATGTCCAACGGCATTCGCTACGGACTCAAGCGCACCCTGCCGGCCATTCTCGGGCTGCAGGTGGGGCTGGGGCTGCAGATTCTGGTGGTGGGGGCCGGTCTGGGCGCGCTGCTGGCGTCCTCGGAACTGGCCTTCATGCTGATCAAGTGGGTCGGGGTGGCGTATCTGATCTATCTGGGTATCAGCAAGTGGCGGGAGAAGGCCGTCGACATCGAGGCGGCCTCGAGCGATGCGCCCCGGGAGGGCGCCATGGCGCGCTTCTGGAAAAGCGTGCTGGTCAATGTGACCAACCCCAAGGCGACCATTTTCATGATCGCACTGCTGCCGCAGTTTCTCGACCCGGCGCTGTCGCGTGTGGCGCAGTTTACCGTCATGGGGGTCACCATGATCGGCATCGACATCCTGGTGATGTGCGGCTTTGCCGGCCTGGCCACCCTGGTGGCCGGCTGGCTGCGCTCACCGCGTCAGCAGCGGCTGCTCAATCGCGTGTTCGGCGGGCTTTTCGTGTTCGTGGCCGGGCTGCTGGCGACCTGGCGTGCCTGAGGGCGTCAGGTGATCTCGCGCCAGGGCATGTCGATCGTCTCGGGAAAAGAGGTCGTGTCGACAGGCGATCGCAGCGGCTGCATCAGCTGGCCCCACCACCGGTCGTGCTCGGGCGTTTTGAAGTTCTTGAGCCCGCCGGTCGGTGTGAAGGTGATCTCGCCGAAATAGATGTGACCCGCCGTCAGATACAGATCCACCCGGGCAAAGTCGAACCCCTCGGACAGCCTTTTGGCCACCTCGATGGCGTCATCAAGGCGTTTGGGTTTCGGGATTCGCCGCCCGGTGGTGAAACGGTCCTTGACCACCTCGACCAGATTCCAGTCGACGTCGTAGTAATCCACGGCAAAATCGGTGAAGCGGTCCTGCACCACCTCGATATAGATTTCGGGGTCACGCCGGTCCGGGCGTCGAAAGCAGTAGAACTTGAAGTCCATGGGCGGGCGGTTGTAGTCATCGAGCAGCAGCGCTTCAAACAGCAGCCGGGGCTCGATCTCCCGATAGTGCGACTCGCGGCTGACGGCGTAGTAGTCGGCGTTCATCCAGTGTCTGCCGATGCTGTCCAGAAGCTGTAGCGGATAATCCTGCTTGTTTCTCACCAGCAGATTGAAGCCCGAGCCGTGATTGCCCTTCATGACAAAGCTTTCCGGCAGCCGGGCGTACATGGCCGGCGTCAGCTCGGTTGTCTGACCATGACACGGAATCAGATACTCGTCACCGACAATGGCGGCCACGTAATCGCGTACCGCGTACTTGTCGCTCAATATCGAGTACACCGGCTCAGGGTCAAAACGACGCCGGCAGATCTTTTCATTAAAGGTCTGCGGGCGGTTCAGATCCGGAAACTTTCCAAACTCGCGTCGGTAGACAAACGAGACATACAGCTTGTCGTTGATACGCGATGTCAGTGCCTTGCGCGCTCTGCGAGCGAGCGATCTGCAGGTGGCGCCGGGTGTCCTCTGCCCGGTGCCGTCGACGGGGGCTCCCCTCATGCCACTGATCCCTTGATTCCAGGAGGACAAGACCTCGTCCTCGTTATGTAAGCGTCTTGTGTTTCTTAAGGTGACATTGTGCTGTGCTTATCACTGTGCTGGAAAAGTCATGTTTTCAACTTAAGATCGCGCAGACCGTCTGATTCGGCAGTCATTTTAATTTGTTACCACACAGAAAGGCCGCTCGCCCCGGGTGTGGTGGCGAACGGCCTGCCATGGCGTTTGTCCCCGTTTCATGGCTGAAAACGCCCTGCCGGCAGGCCGACAGGGCGTTTTGTCAGCCGCCGGCAGGCGGGTAGAACCAGTCGACGACGCCCAGAGTCATGAAGGGCACGTAGGTCACGATCATCAGCAGTACAAACAGCGCGCCGATCATGGGCAGGTTGACCTTCGTGGTCTGCCACATATCGGTCTTGGCAATCGAGCAGGAGGTCGCCAGTACCGAGGCCACCGGCGGAGTCTGCTGGCCGATGGCCAGATTGAGCGTCAGAATCAGACCGAACTGAATGGGGTCGACACCGATCTGCTGGATCAGCGGCATCACGATCGGCACCACCAGGATAATGGCCGCCGCACCGTGCAAAAACATGCCCAGTACCAGTAGCAATACGTTCAAAAGTGCCAGCACCAGAATCGGGTTTTGCGTGATGTCCAGAATGCCGCGGGCGAGCTGCTGCGGGATCTGCATTTCGGTGAGATAGACCCCCAGAATGGCCGAGGTGGCCACCAGCAGCATGACCACCGACGTCTGCACCACGCCATCCAGCACGGCGCGATATAAAAGCCTTGCGTTGAACTCGCGGTAGATGCACCCACCGATGACCAGCGCAGCCAGCACTGCGATGCCGGCGCCTTCGGTGGCCGTGACAAAGCCGCTGAAGATGCTGCCCAGAATCACTACCGGCAGTAAAAGCGCCCAGAAGGCCTCTCGAAACGCCTTGCCCAGCCGTGACAGGGAGAAGCTCTCCTCGCGCGGCAGGTTGTATTTGACCGCGTAGTAATAGCAGCAGCCCGCCAGCAGCACGCCGCCCAGAATGCCCGGCACGATCCCGGCCACGAACAGCTTGATGATGGAGGTTTCGGCGATGGCGCCGTAGAGAATCATCGACAGCGACGGCGGGATAATGATGGCAAGCGAGGCCGAGGATGACGTGATGGCGGCGGCGAAGTTGGCGTTGTAGCGTCGCTTTTTCATCTCCGGAATCAGAATCGAGCCGGTGGCGGCCACATCGGCCACGGCCGAGCCCGAGATCTCGGCAAAAAACATCGACACGCCCACGTTGACCATCGCCAGCCCGCCCCGGACAAACCCGATCAGCGCCGAGACAAAGTTGATCAGCCGCTTGGACAGCCCGGTGGTGTTCATCAGGGCGCCGGCCAGAATGAACAGCGGAATGGCCACCAGCGGAAAGCTTGAGGCCCCGGTAAACAGCGCCAGCGGCACGTTGACCAGTGAATCAAACCCCTGAGCAACAATGATGCCTACCACCGCGACCACGCCGATGGCCACGGCAATGGGCACATTGACCAGCACCAGGGCAAACAGTGCCGGAATCACGAGCAAAATATTCATGAGCGTCTCCCGTGCTCGGCGTGGCTGGCCTGCGCTTCTTCAATCGCGGCGTCGATCTCTGCCTGCTCGCTGTCCCGGTTTTGCTGCATGTCGCGCCAGGCCTGCGGCATGCTGACCAGCTCACAGAGAATAAAGAGCACCGCGCTGATGGGGATCACCGACTGCACCACGTCCATGGTGACCGAGGGGAGCGAGGCCATCGTGTCCCAGCCCACCACCGGCAGCACCAGATAGCCATACCAGGCAATGATGGCGTAGAAGGCGATCACAACGATTTCCGAAAATACGAACAGCGCGGCGCGAAGCGGTACCGGCATCTTTTTGACCAGCCCGGCAAAACCCATGTGCGCGCGCTTGAGCGCCGCAAGCGCGGCGCCGTAAAAGCTCAGCCAGCAAAGCCCGATGGCGGCGACCTCGTCGTACCAGGGCAGCGACCAGCCCAGCGTGCGATAGAACACTCCCATCAGCACCACGACCGTCAGCGCCAGCAAAAGCCCGACGCAGAAGACCTCCAGCGTTTTCTCCAGCGCCGTCTTCAATAGATGACCCACGCCGCGCTCTCCCGGCGCATGCGCGGGGGAGGCCTCCTTCAGTCGCGTGCGGGGGAACCCCTCCTGCGAGTGTGTCTGTGCCATGACGTACTCCCTTGTCGTTGTGCGTCACCGGTCAGTTTTGGCCTTCAGCGCCGCGGGCCCGCTCGATCAGGGTCTCGCCCCCGTCGACCCGTTCGGCGAAGCGCTCGTAGACCGGCTGGCTGGCCTCGATAAAGGCGTCGCGATCTACCTCGTTGATGTTGATGCCTTCGGCTTCAAAGCGCTCGAGCAGCTCATCGTCGATTTCCTGACCGCGCTTGAAGGCCCACTGCTGTGCCGCCTGGGCCTCTTCATGAATGGCTTCGCGGACCTCCCGGCTCTGGCGGTCCCACCAGTCGAGGCCGGTCATCAGCCAGAAGGGCGAATAGACGTGATTGGACATCGACAGATAGTTCTGCACCTCATGAAGACGTGCGCCGTAGATGTTGGTCAGCGGGTTTTCCTGACCGTCGATGACGCCCGTCTGCAGGCCGACAAAGACTTCGGAAAAGGCCATCGGCGTGGGGTTGGCGCCCCACTGGGTGAACATCATGCTGCGCCACTCGCTGGGCGGAACGCGGATCTTGAGGCCCTTGAGATCGGCCGGGGTGTTGACCGCCCGACGGTTGTTGGTGATCTGGCGAAAGCCGTTCTCCCAGGTCGAGATCGGCACCAGCCCGCGCGCGCGGGCTCGCTCGGCCAGATCGGTCATGACCAGCTCGTCGTTGATGCGCTGCATCTGTTCGCGACTGTTGATCAGGTAGGGCAGATCGAACAGGGCAAAGGCCGGTACGACCGAGGACATCACGGTGGAGATGCCGGCCATGTCGACGGTTTTCAGGCGCAGTTTCTGCACCAGCTGCTTCTCGTCGCCGATCTGGCCGCTGTCGTAATACTCGATCTGATAGTCATCGCCCAGCCGTTCCTGCAGGGCGTCGGCAAAGCGTTTGGTCGTCTGGCCCTGCAGGCTCTGGGCCGAGCCACCGATGGCGATGGTGATCTTCTCGGCCAGGGCCATGCCGGGGGCGGCCAGCAAACAGCTCGCCACCGCGGCCGCGATCAAGGGGGAAATCCGAATGCGCATCATGAGGTCACTCCTTTAGACAGGATGCCCGGGCGGGCGGAAGGATCAGTCGTTTGTGGCAAGCGCTCGGGCATCGCGGGCGCGCGTTGCCATGCGGGCGGCCAGCAATAGCGCCTGGCGCGAGGCGCCGATGTCGGCGACGCCGCGCCCGGCAATGTCGTAGGCCGTGCCGTGGGCCGGCGTACACACCGGAAAGGGGAAGCCGCCGAGCATCGTGACGCCGCTGTCAAAGCCCATCAGCTTCATCGCGATCTGGCCCTGGTCGTGATACATGGTCAGCACCGCGTGATAGCCCTCGCGCGGGGCGCGCAGGAAAACCGTATCCGCCGGAAAGGGCCCTTCGACATCCCAGCCCCGGTCACGGGCCTGTGCCACCGCCGGGGCGATAATCTCGATCTCCTCGGTGCCGAAGTTGCCACCGTCGCCGGCGTGCGGATTAAGACCTGCCACCGCGATGCGCGGCGTTTTGATGCCGGCCTGCTCAAGGCACTGCTGGGTCAGCGCGATCTCTTCGAGGATGGCCTTTTCATTGAGGGCTGCGGCGACCTGCGACAGCGGGATGTGCGAGGTCACCCGGGCATTCCAGATGTTGTCGAGTATGTTGAATTCACGCGCTTTGCCTTCAAAGCCGACGGCGCGCGCTACAAAGCGGATCTCGTCGTCATAGTCGGGGTTGGCGTAGCGCATCGCCTGCTTGTTGAACGGCGTAAAGCACACCGCCTCCACTTGCCCCTCACCGGCCAGCGCCAGCGCCTCGTTGAAGTTGCGCGAACAAAAGGTGCCGCCGGCCAGCGAGGGCACACCGCGCTCGATGTCATCAACTGCCAGATGACCGAGATCGATAAAGGCGGCCTGATCCGGCGGGCTGTCCTTCAATGCGTCAAGGGTGGTCGTGATCAGCTCGGGAGAGAGACTGGCCGCGCGGGCGCCTTCATCGAAAATGCGCCGATCGCCAATGATCACCAGCCGGGCGGCGGCGTTGACGGCCTCATCGGTGGCCAGTCGGGCGGTCAGTTCCGGGCTGATGCCGGCCGGGTCGCCCATCGCCAGCGCGATCAGGGGGCGGTAGGTTCCAGCAGAGGTGGTATGGGTCATGGCATGTCTCACCGTTGGCGAAGGAAAAATCCTGCTTGACGATGAGCCTGCGCCCGAATGAATAATGTATACATTATACGTTGGTCGTTAAATGCTTCTGAGCCTCCTGGACATAAGTTCAAGCACAGCAGGGCGCAACACGACTTACGCTCAGGGCAGGGCAAGGCCACGGATATCTGCCCTGTATCGATGTCAAAAGGCCGGCATTTTGCCCATTGCAACGAGTGAGACCCATGAACGACAGACCCACCCCCCGTGATGGCACGCCAGGCACCATCGCACGTGCGTCGCTGCATGACGCCATTACCAATCGCCTGCGTGACATGATCATTGAAGGCGAGCTCGAGCAGGGCGCGCGCATCTATGAAGGCCCGCTGTGTGAGTCTCTGGGCGTATCGCGTACGCCCCTGCGCGAGGCGCTGCGCTTTCTGGCAAGCGAGGGGCTGGTGGAGCTGGTCCCGCAGCGCGGCGCCCGCGTGCGTCAGTTCTCGGCCCGCGATATCGAGGACATGCTGATTCTGATTCGCTCGCTGGAGGAGCTGGCGGCTCGACTGGGCTGTCAACGTGCCGACGATGACGAGATTGCCGGAGTGCGGGCGCTGCACGAGCGCATGCTGGCCTGCTATCACCAGAGGGACCGGCTTGAGTACTACAAAAACAATCAGCTGATCCACTCGGCGATGGTGGCGCTGTCTCACAACGAGCCGCTGATCCAGACGCACGACTCGCTGCAGTCACGGCTCAAGCGGGTGCGCTTTATCGGCCATGATGGCCCGGACAAATGGGCCGCCGCCGTCGATGAGCATGAACGCATCATGACAGCGCTGGAGGCCCGTGATGAAAACGCCCTGGTCGCCGCGCTGGGAGAACACCTGGGCTATGCCTGGGAGCGGGTCAGAGATGTCGTATAGCCGGAACGGTCAGCCTGTCGCGGCAGGGCCCCGGCGGGGCAGATAGTGCACGTGCAGACAGCCGTGATGCGGCGAGCGCTCGATCACGGTGTCCACGCCGTAGACGTCTCGAATACGCTCGGGCGTAAGTACTGACTCCGGCGTTCCGGCAGCTGCCACGCGGCCTTCCTTCAAAAGCACCAGCTGATCGCAGAACATGGCAGCGAGGTTGAGATCGTGCAGGGCCATCACGCAGGTGGTGGACAGCCGCCGGACCAGGGCAAGAATCTCGAGCTGGTGCTGGATGTCGAGATGGTTGGTGGGCTCATCGAGCAACAGCTCCCGCGGGCGCTGGGCCAGCGCCCGGGCAATATGGACGCGCTGGCGCTCGCCGCCGGACAGCGTGTGCCAGCTCTGATGGCGCCGGCTGCCCATGCCGACCTGGGCAAGCGCCTGCTCCACGGCGGCGGTGTCGGCGGCGCCCCAGCCGCTGAGAATCGAGCGCCACGGGGTGCGGCCCAGCCGGACCACGTCCAGCACGGTGACATCGGCATCGGTGGTGGCGCTTTGCTCGACCAGCGCCAGCCGCCGGGCCACGTCGCGGCGTCCCAGCTGATCGATCGAGGTGTCATCGAAGGTGATCACGCCGTCGGTGGCGCGGCGCAGGCCACACAGAAGGCGCAGCAGCGACGACTTGCCCGAGCCGTTGGGGCCGAGCAGGGCGACAGTCTCGCCTGGGGTGATCGCAAGGCTCACGTCATCAACGATCAGGCGACCGGCCGTGGACCAGCTCACCCCGTGGGCCTGTATCGACATGCTATGTCTCTCCGGGTGAGTAAGTGATCGATTTCATTACATCGGCGGTCTGGCGCGGTATAAAATCATTGCAAACACCGGCGCACCGACCAGGGCGGTGACCACGCCGATGGGCAGGCTCTGGCTGGGCAGGATCACGCGCGAGACGATATCGGCCAGCACCATGAAAATCGCCCCGATCAACAGCGAGGCCGGCAACAGCCGCACGTGCGCGGTGCCGACAATAAAGCGCGCGGCGTGAGGAATAACCAGCCCGACAAAGCCGATCGCGCCGACCATGCTGACCATAGTCGCAGTCATCAGCGCCGTGACGGCAAACAGGATCAAACGCACCGCGCCGACCGGAATGCCCAGCGCTGCGGCGGCGTCCTGACCGAAGGTAAAGGCGTCCAGCGCCCGGGCAAACAGCAGACAGATCAAAAACCCTGGAATGACTACGGCCAGTGCCAGGGTGACATCCGGCCAGCGCACGCCGCCCAGATTGCCCAGCAGCCAGAACATGATGCCGCGCACCTGTTCGGCGCTCGCCGAGGTGCTGATCACCCAGGCGGTGAGCGCGTTAAAAAGCTGCGAGCCGGCAACGCCTGCCAGAATGATGCGGTTGGGGCCGGTGGAGGCGCCCCGCGACAGCGCCAGCACCACGGCAAAGGCGCCCAGCGCGCCCAGAAAGGCCCCCAGCGACAGCCCGACAACGCCGCCGCCCACGCCCAGCACCATGATGCACACCGCTCCGGTCGAGGCGCCCGCCGAGATGCCCAGTACGTAGGGCTCGGCCAGCGGATTGCGCAACAGCGCCTGCAAAATGGCGCCGCACAGTGCCAACCCTGCGCCGCAGCAGGCCGCGACCAGTGCCCGGCTCAGGCGATACTCGCGGATGATGCTTTCATGAATGCGGTCAAGTGGGTACTCACTAACGCCTAATGCGTTGCTCAGCGCCTTGAAGGTCGTGGCCAGCGGAATATGAATCTCGCCGATCGACACTGCCAGCGCCATCGCCAGCACCAGCACCGCCAGGGCCAGCACGATCAACCCCAGATGCAGGCCCTGACGATGTCGGGTGCCGGACGCCGTCAGGCTCATGGGGCCTCGTTCGAGGCGGGCTCGGCAGTCAGGCCCAAGTCACTCAGGCCACTGGCCACGATCTCCAGCCCCTCGACGGTGCGCAGGGTCGGGTTCATCGCCTGGGCATCGAGCACGATAAACCGGTGATGCTTCACGGCGCTCATCTCGCGGGTGACCGGGTCGTTTTCCAGAAAGTCGATCTTTTGATGGATGTCGTCGGCCGGGAAATTGCGTCGCGCCATCTGCCCCAGCACGATCACATCCGGGTCAGCGGCGGCGATGCGCTCCCAGCTCACGGCCGGCCACTCCTCGTCGCTTTCAATGATGTTGTGGGCGCCGAGTTTTTTCATGATGTAGCCCGGTGCGCCGAGCTGCCCGGCCACCCAGGCCTCCCCCGAAAGCTCGGCGCTGGAAAACCACCACACCATGGAAAGATTGTTTGGGATGCCGGCACCGGCGGCCACGGCGTCACGCTCGCGCTGCATTAGCGTATCGACCAGCTCGGTGCCGCGCTCGGGGACGTTGAAAATCTCGGCCAACTCTTCGATTTCGCGGTGGATCAGCGTCATGTCAAAGGCCTGTGTGCGGGCGCCATCACTGTTGGCCTCTCCGCCGTAGACCCGGCCCACGCAGTCGGTCGGGGAGAGATAGGTGGGCACGCCGAGCGCGGCAAACTGCTCGCGGCGAGCCACGCGCCCCTGGGGGCCGACATCGGTTTCAAACTGCGCCGCCACCAGGTCAGGATTTTGCCCCAGCACGCTCTCAAAACCCGGCACGCCGCTTGAAAGACGCGGGACGTGATCGTTGGCGGCGCTGAGCGGCGCCGGCACGTCACCGATCCAGACCGCGCTGGCGGCCATGCGATCGGCAAGCCCCAGTGAGAGCAGAATCTCGGTGGTGTTCTGGCCGATGCTGACCGCGCGCTGCGGCGGGGCGTCAACGGTGACCCGGGTGCCGCAGTTGTCCAGTGTGATCGGGTAGGGGGCAGCGGTGTCGGCGGCCTGCGCCTTGAAAACGGGCGCCATGAAAAGAAGCAGCAAGGCAGCAGGGCGCAGAAGGGCAGAAGGCATCGAAGAGTCCGGTGAGCAGGCAATGGATCAGGACGTGAACATACCCGACGCACCGGATCGACAAAAGCGAGCCGAATTCAGTCGGGTATGTCGCGTCATTCATGCAGGCGGTCAGGCCCTGTTGTTCAGAACATGAGGCTCAGGTCCGGGCGCGCTCCTGGCGCAGTGACAGTACCAGCATCCAGAGCGTGACCGCCGAGCAGGCCGCCATCGCCAGTACCACGGCGGTAACCGACATCGGCAGGCGCGAGGAGAGCGCGCTGACCACACCGGCAATGCCGAACTGCGACGCCCCCAATAGCGCCGCGGCCGTGCCGCTGTTGACGCCGAAGTATTCGATAAACGAGGCCTGAATGTTGGGCGCGATCGCCCCGACCATGCCAATGCTGACCATCATCGCCGGCAAAAACACATAAAGCCCCGCATCGAAGACGCTGGCCAGCAGCAAAACGCCAATGGCGCCGGCCTGGATGCAGGTCGCCCCGCGCAGAATGCGCCGTGAGCCAAAACGCTCCAGCAGCGAGCGGTTGGTCAGATTGGCGATCAGCATGACGATGACGTTCGCCCCGAACAGCAGCCCGAAGGTGTGCTCATTGGCGCCGAAATGCGTCTGATAGACAAAGGAGGCGTGGGTGACAAAGATCATCAGCACCGAAAACGAGGCGGCCTGCCAGAACAGAAAGGGTAGCGCCTGGCGGGTGGCCAGCACCTGGGCGTAGCGCTTGAAGATACTGACCTTCGGCCCCGGCGGGGCACTCGGCGCGGCCTTGCCGGTGTCCTTGAACGCGACCATTTTCAACAGCGGAATGACCAGCAGGGCATAAAGTGCCAGAAACAAAAAGATGAACGGCCAGCCGCCCAGACTCAGCAGCACGCCACCCACGGTCGGGGCGATGCCGGGGGCCACGACCATGATCAGCCCGATCAGGCTGAAAAGCCGCGCCGCTTCCACACCCTGAACGCGGTCGCGCACCAGTGCCGGCACCGAAACCAGCGTCCAGCCGGCGCCAAAGGCCTGCAGGGCGCGAAAGGCCAGCACGCTGTCGAGCTGCTCGCTTTGCCAGATCAAAAGACTTGCCACGCTATACAGGATCAGCCCCGAAAACATGATCTTCTGACGCCCGAACTGATCCGACAGCGGCCCGCCGATGAGCTGGCCGATCGACATCGTGAAGATATAGATCGACACGCTCAGCGAGACATCGCTGATGGACACGCCCAGAGACTCGGCCATGGCAGGAAAGGCGGGCAGATAGGCGTCAAGCGAGAAGGGGCCGATGGCGGCCGTCAGCGCCAGCACCACGGCCAGCGAGAAATGAGAAGGGGTTCTGGATGCCATGAAGCGTTTGCGCCTGAAGTCGATCGAGGAAGTGAAGCCGCTATTATGGCGAAGTGAGATGCATTATCAACGAGCGTCTCCCCGGCCGCCCACGCAACGGGGCGGCCGGACGGGCGCGCAGGGCCTGTCGATTACGCACTGCCGGTCGCAGGCGCCGACGTCAGGGCCTGACAGGCCTGGGCAATGCGCTCGCACGCCTCGCCCAGGCGCTCGGTGGCGGCGGCAAAGGAGACGCGAAACCAGGGCGCCAGGCCAAAGGCCGTGCCCGGCACCACGGCCACGTGCGCCGTCTCGAGCAGAAACCGCGCCACGTCGACATCTCGCTCAAGCACCTCGCCGCCCGGCGTCTGGCGACCGATCAGCCCCTGACAGCTGATAAAGAGATAAAACGCGCCTTCGGGGGCGCGACACGACAGCCCGTCAATGGCGTTAAAGGCCGCCGTGCACATATCGCGACGCTGGCGGAAAATCTCGAGATGCTCATCGAGAAAGTCCTTTGAGCCGTTAAGCGCCTCCACGGCCGCGGCCTGAGAGATGGCGCTGGGGTTGGTGGTCATCTGGCCCTGAAGCGTCGCCATGGCGCGGATCAGATCCTTCGGGCCGCCGCCAAAGCCGATGCGCCAGCCGGTCATGGCGTAGCCCTTGGAGACGCCGTTGACGGTGAGGGTGCGCTCGTAAAGCTCCGGCACGACGGCGGCCAGAGTGGTAAAGGCCCAGCCGTCGTAGGTCAGGTACTCGTAGATGTCGTCGCTGATCACGAACACGTGGGGGTGGCGCTTTAACACCTCGCCCAGGGCGACAAGCTCATCGCGATGATAGCCGGCACCGGTTGGGTTGGCCGGCGAGTTGAGAATCAGGCACTTCGTCTGTGGGGTAATCGCCGCCTCGAGCTGCTCGGGGCTGATTTTGAAGGCCTGTGTCTCACCGCACTCGACGCAGACCGGCATGCCGCCGGCCAGGCGCACCATGTCCGGGTAGGAGACCCAGTACGGTGCGGGGATGATGACCTCGTCGTCGGGGTCGATCAGGGCAAACAGGGCGTTGAAGATGACCTGTTTGCCGCCGGTGCCCACCGAGATCTGATCGGTTGAGTAGCGCAGGTTGTTGTCGCGCTCGAACTTGGCCGCGACCGCCTGCTTGAGCTCGGGGGTGCCATCGACATCGGTATAGCGGGTGTGGCCGTTGTCGATGGCACGCTTGCCGGCCTGCGCGATGTGGGCGGGTGTGTCGAAATCCGGCTCGCCCTGCGACAGGGTAATGACATCCAGGCCTTCGCGGCGCATCTCGGCGGCGCGGCGTGAAATGTCGATCGAGGCGGAAGGCTTTATCGTGCTCAGGCGGCGGGCAAGCGTGGTCATGGTCAACGTTCCGGTCATCAGGGGTCGAGTCCCAGAGTAGCGGCTTTGACCGCGGGCGACCACGCATACGCCGCCCGGGTGCGGCTCAGGTCGGCGGCTGGCGGATCAGCTGACGCAGCAGGCGCATCATGGCGGCAACGCCCGGGGGCAGCTGCTGGCGGCGCAGGCTGACCAGTCCATAGGGCTGCACGCTCAGCCGCGTGGACGAGGCGATGATGCGAAAGCGCTGCGGGTCGCACAGCAGTTCGGCCACGCCCCGGGTCGCCACGGTCAGAAACGAAGAGGCGTTGACCAGCGCCAGTGAGGTGGTCAGATCCGAGGTGTCCACGATCCAGTGGGGCGGTTCAAGCCCGCGATGGCGCAGCAGATCATCAACACGCTGGCGCATCAGGGTGCCGGGCGGCTGCAACGCCCAGGGGTAGTCGACCATGGCGGCCAGATCCGGCACCGGCTGCTCGGCCAGCGGGTGGTTCCGGCTGCAGATGAAACAGATTTCCTCCTCGCCGATCTCCTCGAACACGAAGTGCTCGCCGGAAAAACCGGCCGGAATGCGAGAGATCACAAAATTGTAATGACCGTCCATCAGTCCGGATATCAGCGCCCGGCTGACATCGACGTGCACATTGATGCGAAGTCCGGGGCGCTCGCCGTGCATCTGCTCTATGGCGCGTGTGAGCAGTGCCACGGCCGGCTCCATCACCGTGCCGACCCGGACCAGCCCGGCGTGTCCTGCCTGAATGGCGTTGAATTCCTCACCGGCGCGCTCAAGCTCATCGATGATGGTGCGGGCGCGACGAATCATCAGCTCGCCGTACAGATTGGGCGAGAGCCCACGGCCGTGGCGTTCGAACAGCGTGGTGCCTAGACGCTCCTCGAGTTCAATCAAAAGCCTCGAGGCCGCCGGCTGGCTGATGCCCAGCACTTCGGCGCTGCGATGCAGGTTGCCCTGCTCACCCAGGGCCACAAACAGCTGCAGATGACGCAACTTTAGTCGTGATCGGAAAAACCAGTCTTCTGGCAGAGTCCCCATGACGTGCGGCTCGTTATCGGTGTGATATCAAAATGGTCATCACTTTGCGGCGTGACCGGCATTGGTCGGGTATTGCCCGGGGACGATATCGTCTGCGGTATTGGACTTACAGCGATGTAAGGCATTTTGCGACCAATGGCGCATCGGCCCGCCCGGGCGTCATGGTCTGACCCGGAGCCGGTTATGCCCAGCACGCCTGAAGCTGCGTTATCCACACCCCTTTTGCTTTTGATCTCGGCGATGGCGATTGCCATTTTGCTGGTGCTGATCATTCGCGTGCGCCTGCACCCTTTCTTCTCTCTGGTCATCGTCAGTATCGGCACGGCGCTGGCCACCGGTATCGGCGTGGGCGATCTGATCGAGACCCTGACCGGCGGCTTTGGCCGAACGCTGGGCAACGTGGCCATGCTGATCGGCTTTGGCGCCGTGCTCGGGCGGATCGTTGCCGTCTCCGGCGGTGCGCGAGTGCTCTCCGACACCCTGATTCGCATCTGCGGGCGCGAGCGCGCGCCGCTGGGGCTGTCGATCGCGGCCCTTCTGTTCTGCTTTCCGATCTTTCTTGATGCGGCCTATGTGGTGATGCTGCCGATCATCTTTGCCGTCGCCCGCGAGCTCAAGGGCTCGCTTTTGCTCTACGGCCTGCCGGTGGCGGGCTCGGCGCTGGTCATGCACGCGCTGATGCCGCCCCACCCGGGGCCGGTCGCGGCAGCGGTCTTTCTGGAGGCCGATATCGGTCTGGTGCTGTTCGTCGGGCTGCTGGTCGGTCTGCCCACCTGGTATGTGATGGGTTATCGCCTGGCCGTCACCCTGGCCAACAAGACGCCGTTTCAGTCGGTGCCTGATGTGATGGGCGGTGAGGAAGACGACGGCGGCCCGCGGCCGGCCTTTGGCACCGTGCTGCTGGTGCTTTTGCTGCCGCTGGTGCTGATTTTCATGAACACCGGCATCTCGACGCTGATCTCGGCCGGCACTCTGCCCGATGACAACGCGCTGCTTGATGCCTTCGTCGTCATCGGCGAGACCCCGATCGCACTGTTGATCAGCACCTGCGTGGCGATGTGGCTGCTGGTGTTTCGCCGTGGCCTCAAAGAGCCGATGGAGGCCGTCAACGACATTATCGAGAAGGCGCTGGCGCCGGTGTGCACCATCATCCTGATTACCGGTGCCGGCGGCATGTTCGGCGGGGTGCTCACCGCCAGCGGCATCGGCAACGCCCTGGCGGAAAGCCTGGATGCGATCGGTATGCCGCTGATCCTGGCCGGCTATCTCATCGCCTCGGTCATTCGTATCGCTCAGGGCTCGGCCACCGTGGCCGGCACCACGGCCGCCGGCATCATGGCGCCTGCCGTGCTGGCCGAGCCGGCGCTGGCCGGCATGCCGGCGGCGTGCATCACGATCGCCATCGTGGCCGGTGCCATCGGCTATTCCCATGTCAACGATTCGGGCTTCTGGCTGGTCGGCCGGTTTCTGCAGGTCGAGACCCGCACCATGCTGCGCACCTGGAGTGTGATGTCGACCGGGATTTCCCTGATGGCCTTTGGTCTGGTCTGGGCGCTGTTTGCCCTGGTGACATAAGGGCCCTGTCCCTGTCAGCGGGCCCGCCGGCCATGCCCCGGGCCCTGATGAACGTTTTCTGCAAGCCCCTCAAAAGGAGATGTACCCATGCCTTATACCGCTGATGACTGGCCGATCACGGCCGCCCTGCTGCAGTTTTCCGGCGTTGATGCCCAGGGGCGCGCCGTCAACGAGGCCGACGCCTCACACTGGCAAAGCGTGTTCGAGGAAGTTCGCGATGCCGGTTTTGACAACGCCGATCTTTTCGACAGCTGGATCAAGCCCGGCGATCTTTCCGGTGATCGGCTGGAAGCGCTCAGTGGCGCGGCGAAGAAGGTGGGTATCGGGTTGCCGTCGGTCTCGGCGATTCGTCGCAGCGTGATCGACGCCGAGCATGGCGAGGACAATCTGGCCTACAGCCACCGCACGCTGGAAGCCGCCGCGGCGCTGGGCTGCCGGGTGGTCTCCTTTGGCCTGCACCAGGCCCTGACCCCGGAGCAGCAAAAGCAGCTGTGGTTCTGGACCGTGGAAGGCCACAAGGACCCGAAGGCCGATCGCGACATGTGGAATCTGGCCGTGAAGCGTCTGCAGGAGCTGGGCCGCCACGCCGACGAGCTGGGCCTTTTGATGTCGCTTGAGATGTATGAAGACACCTATCTGGGCACGGCGGATTCATCCGTGGCGCTGGTCAAGGATATCGGTCTGGACAACGTCGGCATCAATCCGGACGTGGGCAACCTGATCCGTCTGCACCGCCCGATCGAGCCCTGGCTCGAGATCATGGAAAAGACCATGCCGTATGCCAACTACTGGCACGTCAAAAACTATATCCGCGACGAGGACGTGGCACGCGACTACTACGTGGCCATGCCCGCGCCGCTGGAATCGGGTCTGATCAGCTATCGCAAGGCGTTCGAGATTGCACTGGCCAACGGTTTTCAGGGAATCATCTGCACCGAACACTACGGCGGCGATGGCCTGAGCGTGTCCAGCAGCAACCAGCGTTACCTGCGCGAGAAGATCCTGCCGCGCACATCGGACTATGCCCTCGGCAAAAGCCAGGTGCGCCAAGGCTGATCAGCCTCTGACCGCGATATGACGACACCATGAGTACAGGGAGTGAAGGTTCATGACACGTAAAATTGCCATTGTCGGCTCGGGCTACATGGGCGGCGGTATCGCCCAGGTCATGGCGCTGGCCGGTGCTGACGTATTGATCAGTGATGTGTCGCTTGAAGTGACGCAGGCCAACCGTGAACGCCTGATCGAGGAAACCCGCAAATTCGTCGCCGACGGCCTGTTTCCGAGTGACGCCGTCGAGCGCATCGAACGCCAGGTGAAGGTCGCAGAATCCATCGAGGACGCGGTGCGCGATGCCGATTTCATCGAAGAGGCGGTGCCCGAGAAGATCGACATCAAGCACGAGATCTTTCGTCGCGTCAGCGCCGCGGCGCGCCCCGATGCGATCATCGCCACCAACACCTCGACCATCTCGATTGCCAAACTGTCCGAGGCCGTGACGCATCCGGAACGGTTTCTGGGCGTGCACTTCTCCAACCCGTCGCCGTTCGTGCCGGGCGTGGAGATCATCCCGCATGAAGGCACGGCCTCCGATATCGTCGAGAAGGCCTGTGCCATCGTCCATGAAACCGGCAAGGAGACGGCCACGGTCAAGGACGTCACCGGCTTTGTGCTCAACCGGTTGCAGTACGCGCTGTTTCACGAAGCAACGCAGCTGCTGGAAGAGGGCGTGGCCAGCGCCGAGGACATCGATACCCTGGTGCGCACGACGTTTGGCTTCCGGCTGCCGTTTTTCGGCCCGTTCGCGATCGCCGACATGGCGGGGCTGGATGTCTACAACTTCTGCTATCAGTCGCTGCAGACCGACTTCCCCGAGCGCTTTGCCACCCCCGAGGCGCTCAGCTCGCTGATCGATCAGGGCAAGATGGGCACCAAAAGCGGCGGCGGTTTTACCGACGTGCCGGCCGAGCGCATTCCTGACCTGATTGCCTGGCGCAACCGGGCCTACGTGAAGCTCTCGGAGCTGATGAAGGAGCTCGGGCCGCCGCCGATGAAATAATCCGGCTGACGGCTGTTTTTGAAAGCGCCTGCTCGGGTTACCGAGCGGGCGCTTTTTTATGTCTGAAGGCGCGCGCCGAAAAGATAGAGTGGCCGTCGTGGCTGCGCCAGGCTCTGGTCATTGCCTATTCATCCAAGGGAGAAAGCCCATCATGGCATCACGACGCGATTTTCTGGCCCTGAGTGCGGTGGCCGCAGCGGCCGGCGTGGCCGCGCCCCGTCTCATGGCAGCGCAAAAAAAGGGTGGCGACAGCGATCAGGCGCGCCGCGACGAGGCATTGCCGAACAATCCGCCGCTGGCCATGGATCTCTTTCCCCCCGAGCACAAGTACGGCGTGGGCGGTACGCAGCTGGGCAACATGTACCGGGTGACCTCCGAAGAAGAGGCCACGGGGATGCTGGCGGCGGCCTGGGAAGGCGGCGCGCGCCACTTTGACACTTCCCCCTGGTACGGTCTTGGGCTCTCGGAGCGGCGCCTGGGCCGGTTTTTGTTTGACAAGGACCCGAGCGAGTATCTGCTTTCGACCAAGGTGGGGCGGCTTCTGATCCCGGATGCCTCGACCAAAAACGCCGGCAACTGGCAGGGCAATCTGCGCACGAACTACCGCTATGACTACTCCGCCGATGGCGTGCGCCGCTCCATCGAGGACAGCCTGCAGCGTATGGGCGTGTCCAAGATCGATCTGGTCTATATCCATGATCTGTCGCCGGACAACAAGGACATGGGGTCGCAGTGGCAGGAGTATTTCGAGACCGCCCGCAAGGGGGCCATTCCCGAGCTTGAGCGCCTGCGTGATGAAGGCATCATTGGCGGCTGGGGCATGGGCGTCAACGAGATCGAGCCGAGCCTGGCGGCCATGGACGCCGGTGACCCCGATGTCATTTTGCAGGCCACGCAGTACACCCTGCTCAACCATCGCGACGCGCTGGACCGGCTGTTTCCGGCCTGCCGCAAGCGCGACGTGTCGCTGGTGATCGGCGCCCCGCTGGGCTCGGGCTTTCTGGCCGGCAGCAACCACTGGATGTATGAGACCGACATTCCCGACGGTTTTGCAGAGAAGCGCGATCGCATCAGCGCCATTGCCCGTGATCACGGCACGGACCTGCGCACCGCGGCGCTGCAGTTCACCGCCGCACCCGACGTGGTTGGCGCCACCATTCCCGGCGCACGCACGGCCGAGCACGCCCGCGAGAATCAGGCCTCGATGACCGTCGATATCCCGGCGGATTTTTGGGACGCACTGAAATCGGAAGGGTTGATCGAGAGTGACGCGCCCGTGCCGGGTCAGGCCTGAGTGCTAGAGCAGTAGCTTTTCTTTTGTCGCGATCATTCAGGGGCCATGTTTCACGTGAAACATGGCCCCTGTTTGTTGAACGGATGTCGGCCTAGCCCATTGCCTGAGTGATCAGGCCAAATCGCACCAGCGCTGCCTCGTCACTGTCGGGGCCGCGGCGCATGCGCACCACCCGGTCCACGCAGACAAGCCCCGCATCGATCAGCCACTGATCATCTTCCGGGTCGACCAGATCCAGCCGCACGAAGGCCCCTTCGGCGCGGGCCAGCAGTGAGGCCATCAGCGCACGGGCCTGCTCTGGCGTTTCGGCCAGCACGGGGCCGATATGCTCGCCGCGCCCGAAGGGGCGGCGCAGGGCCACGCCGACCAGCCGGCCGTCGCGTTCGATAACGGCGCCATCGGTGGCCTGATCCACGGCCTTGCGGTGAACGGGGTTGTCGGGCGCCAGCGCCATGACGGATGCAGTGTCCTCGTCGGTCATGGCGCGCAGCCCGTCGGTGTCCGGCACCTGCACGGCGGTCGTGACGCTGCCCTGGTACTGGCAGACCGTGTTGCACGGCGCGAAGCCGAGTTTTTGATACAGCGGGGCGCCGGCCACGGTCGCTACCAGAAACTGGGTGCGATCCTCGGCCAGCGCCATCAGGCGAGTCATCATGGCGCGCCCCAGCCCCTTGCCCTGCCAGGCATCATCAACGATGACCAGTCCCAGCGTGGCCGCCTGACCCTGTGGCAGGCAAAATCCCGTGCCGATCAGTTCGCCGTCGGGGTCTTCCAGCGCCACGCCGTGGCCCAGTTCGAGCATCATGGCCCAGTCCTCGATGCGATGGGGCCAGCCCAGCCCCTGCGACAGTACATGGGCCGGGGCCAGGTCGGTGTCGTGCAGCGGGCGCCAGTACAGATCGCTCAGGGCGGCGTCGGATGAAGGCAGCGAGGATAGTGAAGACATGACGGCAGGCTCCCGTTGAAGGTGTCAGCGTGTGGTGGCAGGACTGTCGCATGCACCCGGCGTGCGTGCCACATCATTGAGGACCGGGCGATGCAATTCGGCAGATCTGACCGAATGGGGGTGTCTTTGGCGCATCAACTGCGCCGGGCGCGATCACACTCGGCACCCCGTGCCGGGCCATTGGTCGTAGCATGAAGGGAGCGTCTCGCCCCGAGTACCGGGCGTGTTCCTTCCCTGCCCGAGAGAGCCTGTCATGTCCAGTTTCGACCCCGCCCGTATCACGATTCCCTGTGCCCACTTCCTGCATGGCCGTCAGGTGCGCGATGACGCGGCGCTCGAGGTGCGTCGACCGGCCGATGGGCAGGCCTATGCCGGGCTGCCGCTTGGCGATGCCGAGCGCGTCGATGAGGCGGTCATCAGCGCGCGTCAGGCCTTCAGGCGCGCCGACTGGGCGCGGTGTGCCCCGCGCGAGCGCGCTCGCATCATGCGCCGCTGGGCGGATCTGATCGAGGCCGATATCGACTATCTGGCCGCGCTCGAGGCGCTGGGCTCGACCCGGCCAATCGATCAGGCGCGCGCCTGGGATGTGCCCTATACCGCCGAGGGCATCCGCTTTTTTGCTGAATTTGCCGACAAGCACGGCGGCGAGGTGGCCGCCACCGCCCACGACAGCCTGGGGATGCAGATTGCCGAACCGCTGGGCGTGGTCGGCGCCATCGCGCCCTGGAACTTTCCGCTGAGCATGACCTGCTGGAAGGTGGCTCCGGCGCTGGCGGCCGGCAATACGGTGGTATTAAAGCCCTCCGAGATGACCCCGTTTACGGCGGTACGCCTGGCCGAGCTTGCCATCGAGGCCGGCATGCCGCCGGGCGTTTTCAACGTGATTCAGGGCGATGGCCCCACCACCGGGGACGCGCTGTGTCGCCATCCCGACGTGGCGAAAATCACCTTTACCGGCTCCACGGTGACCGGTCGCGCCATCATGGGCGCCTGCGCCGAGACCGGGCCGAAACCGGTGACGCTGGAGCTGGGCGGCAAGAGCCCGCAGCTGGTCTTTGGCGATATCCCGGATCTCGACCGCACCGCTAAAACGCTTGCCGGGGCGATCACCGGCAACGCCGGCCAGGTCTGTGTGGCGGGCTCGCGCCTTTTGATCGAGCGCTCGCTGATGGCGCCCATGATCGAGCGGCTGAACGCGCAGTTTGACGGGCTGGCGCCGGGACTGACCTGGCAGACCGGCACGCGCTTTTCGCCCATCATCTCCGAGACCCAGGCCGGGCGCATCGAGTCGGTGGTTGCCCGCGCCATTGATGCCGGCGCCGAGCTGATCACCGGCGGGGCACGCTTTGAAACGAATGCCGGCGGCTGCTTTTATCGCCCCACGATCCTGCAGGTCGACAAAAGCGATAATCCGGCCGTTCATGAGGAGATTTTCGGCCCGGTGCTCACCGTTCAGGCCTTTGACAGTGAAGAGGAGGCCCTGGCGCTGGCCGAACACGAGATGTACGGCCTGGCCGCCGGGGTGCACACGGCCGATCTCGGGCGCGCCCTGCGCGCGGTACGTCAACTCAGCGCCGGCACGGTCTGGGTCAATCGCTATGGACGCAGCAACGACTACATCCTGCCCACCGGCGGCTACAAGCGCTCCGGCATCGGGCGCGATCTGGGGCGGGCCGCCTTTGAGGCCAACCTGCATCACAAAAGCGTGCTGATCGACCTGAACCCCTGAGGCGAGGCGTCATCGTGACGTCGCAGGCCATGTCATAATCCGGCGCCTGAGTGAAGCATCCGGTATGAGAGATGCCAACAACAAGACAAGAGGGTTTCGAACATGTTCGTTAATGTGGATACCGTGCACGACAGTCCCGACTTTCCCGAACAGGTCGATGTCGTGGTGATCGGCGGCGGCATCGTGGGCACCACCACGGCCTACGAGCTGGCCTGTCGGGGCGTGTCGGTGGCACTGCTGGAGAAGGGTCTGATCGGCTGTGAGCAGTCGAGTCGCAACTGGGGCTGGGTGCGCCAGCAAAACCGCGACATGTTCGAGCTGCCGCTGGCGATGCACAGCCTGAACCGCTGGGAGGCGATGTCCGGTGAGATCGGGCGCGACGTGGGCTTTCGCCGCAGCGGCATCGTCTACACCACCGACAACCCCGAAAGCCTGGCCAAATGGGAGGCCTGGGGGGAGAAGGCGCGCGAGCATGGTTTTGTCAGTCACCGGCTCACGTCCGAACAGGCCCATGAAAAGGCGCCCGGCACCACCTCGAAATGGCTCGGCGGCGTCTTTTCTCCCACCGACGGTCACGCCGAGCCTGCCATGGCGTGTCCGGCGATTGCTTTTGGCGCCCGCGAGCGCGGGGCGTATGTCCATCAAAACTGCGCCGTACGCGGGCTGGAGCTTACCGGCGGGCGCGTGAGCGGCGTGTGGACCGAGCGCGGCCTGATTCGCACCTCAAGCGTGGTCTGTGCCGGGGGCGCCTGGAGCTCGCGCTTTTGCCGCCGCCACGGGGTCGAGCTGCCGGCGGCCAACATCATGGGCACCACGCTTCAGACCACGCCGGGTGATCAGGTCACGCCAGGCTGTCTGACCACGCCGAAAATTGCCCTGCGACGGCGCCTTGACGGGGGCTACACGCTGGCCATGCCCGGGTTTGGCCGGGTCGAGATCAGCCCGCAGGGGCTTCGCTACGCCACGAAATTTTATGGCGCCTATCGCAGCAAGCTGGCCAAGAAGCTGCAGGTGCGCATCGGGCGATCGTTTTTTCGCGGTCCCGAAGCCGCAGGCAGCTGGGAGTTCGACCAGGTCTCGCCGTTTGAGCAAACGCGCGTGCTGGACCCCGCACCCGACATGGCGCAGGCGCGCGCCGCGCTGGCCGGGCTGCACGCGGAGTATCCCGCGCTCAAGGGCGTGCATATTGCCCGCGTCTGGGGCGGCATGATCGATACCACCCCGGACATGGTGCCGGTCATCTCGCCGGTCGAGGCCATCCCGGGCTTTATCGTCGCCTCGGGCTTTAGCGGCCACGGCTTCGGCATCGGCCCCGGCGGCGGGCAGCTGGCAGCGGATCTGGTCACCGGCGCCACGCCCGTGGTCGACCCGACGCCCTATCATCTCGACCGGTTTGCCCGAGGCAGTCGCATCCGCCAGCCCGAGATGATGTAACCCCGTCTGCCGCAGGCTGTGCTGTGCAACCACGCAAAAAGGAGGTTTTGTACCGACAGCCCCCGGGCTTTCAGCGTCCTGCGATGGTCAGGGAGTGCTGTAATGGAGTCATGGCCCCCGGCGGGAGGCCAACGTCCACAACAATCATCGCCGTCACGGCACGACAACACAGGACGATACACCATGAGCGACATCATGCGCCCGAAGTACATCACCTTTGACTGCTACGGCACGCTGACCAACTTTCAGATGGCCACCATGACCCGGGAGATCTTTGCCGACCGCCTCCCGCAGGCCGATCAGATGGACGCCTTCGTCAAATCCTTCGGGGCCTATCGCTTCGATGAGGTGCTGGGCCCCTGGAAGCCCTATTCGGAAATTATCTGCACGGCACTTGAGCGCACCTGCAAGCGCTGGGGCGTGGAGTATCGCGACAACGAAGGCATGCGCTACTTCGAGGCGGTGCCGACCTGGGGGCCTCACCCGGACGTGGTGGAGGGGCTTTCAAAAATCGCCGATAAAATCCCGCTGGTCATCTATTCCAATGCCGATGACAGCCAGATCATGGACAACGTCAAAAAGCTGGAAGTGCCGTTTCACAAGGTCTTCACGGCAGAAATGTTCCAGGTCTACAAGCCGCGTCTGGCCGCCTTTGAAGCCATGATCGATACCCTGGGCTGTCAGCCCGATGAGCTGTTGCACGTGTCCTCGAGCTTTCGCTACGACCTGATGTCGGCGCACTTTATGGGCATCAAAAACAAGGCGTTCGTGGCGCGCCATCATGAAGGCTTCTGTGAGGGTTACGGCGCCACCGAGATTGCCGATATTCGCGGCCTGCCGGCGCTTGTCGGTCTCTGAGCTGGTCGGTCTGTGAATCGTCACTGCGACCCCTTTTGGGAGAGCGTTCATGAAGTTCGAGTCCTACTGGCTGGATACGGCACCGGCGTTTACCGGTGCTAGGTCCCATCCCCCCGAGGGCCACTATGATGTGGCCGTGGTCGGCGGCGGCCTGACCGGGCTGTCGGCGGCGCGCACCCTGGCTCGCGGCGGTGCCCGCGTGGCGCTTGTGGAGGCCGGCCGCGTGATCGGCGAGGCCTCCGGGCGCAACGGCGGGCAGTGCAACACCGGCGTGGCCCAGGATTACGTCGGCATGGTCGATCAGCTCGGCCGCGACCAGGCAATACTGCATTACCGCAGCTACAGCGAGGCGGTGGCCTCGATCGAGCAGGTGATCGAGGAGGAGGGGATCGAGTGTGATTACCTGCGCCGCGGCAAGCTCAAGCTGGCTGCCAAGCCCGAGCACTATGACAAGCTGGGGCGCACCTGCGAGGCGATTCGCCGCGATGTTGACCCGGATGTGGCGCTGCTCTCAAAGGAAGAGGCGCGCCGTGAGGTCGATTCGCCGGCCTTTTACGGCGGGCTCTGGCAGAAAAACGGTGGCCAGATGCACATGGGCCGCTTTGGCACCGGACTGGCCGAGGCGGCCGTGCGTCACGGCGCCCATCTTTTTGAACACACCCCCATGACCGGCGTTGAGCGTGAAGGCGAGCGCTATCGCCTGACCACCCCGCATGGCGAGTTTTACGCCAACAATGTACTGCTGGCGACCGGCGCCTCTCAGGTCGGCCCGCTGAACTGGTTTCGTCGTCGGCTGGCGCCGGTGGGCAGTTTCATCGTGGTCACCGAGCCGCTGTCCAGCGAGCAGTGCGCGCAGCTCATTCCCAACCGTCGCGCCTGCGTGACCAGTCGCATCATCGGCCACTACTTCCGCCTGACCCCGGATGACCGCCTGCTGTTTGGCGGGCGCGCCCGCTTTGCCATGTCCGGCGGCAAATCCGATGCCAAAAGCGGCGAGATTCTGCGCCGCGGCCTTCGTGACACCTTTCCGCAGCTGGCTGATACGCCGCTGTCACACTGCTGGGGCGGGCTGGTGGACATGAGTCGCGACCGCCTGCCCCACGCCGGACGCCATGAGGGCATGTACTACGTAATGGGCTTTAGCGGCCACGGCGTGCAGATGTCGGTGCACATGGGTCGAATGCTGGCCGAGATGATGCTGGGCCAGCGCAAGGACTATCCGTGGCAAAGCGATAACTGGCCTGCCATCCCCGGCAATTTCGGCAAGCCCTGGTTTCTTCCCCTGGTGGGCGGCTGGTACCGCCTGCAGGACCGGCTGCACTAGCCGGCCAACAACAAGAACACAACAACGCGACAGCCAGGGGCTGTCATCAATGCAGCGCTGTATCCGAATGCAATAACAATTTCAGGCAGAAGGAGAAGGCTCATGACACACAACAAACGCGGTGATGACACGCTGGTCTCCCCGGAGCAGAGTCTGCAGGTCTATCGCGCCATGCAGGCCGGGCTGTCACGCCGTCAGGCATTGAAAATGCTCGGCGTGGCCGGGATTGCGGCCGCCGGCAGCGGCATGCTGCCCGGCATGTCGTTTGGATGGGCCGCCGACAGTCAGGGCACCCCGAAACGGGGCGGTCGCATTCGCATGGCGGCGCACTCGTCGTCTTCCAGTGAGTCGCTGGACCCGTCCCGGGGCTCGACGGCCATCGACTACGTGCGCGCCTATACCTTCTATAACGGCCTGACCCGGTTCGACGAACAGCTCGAGCCGCAGCCGGCGCTGGCCGAGACGTTCGAGAGCAGTGACAACGGCGGCCACTGGGTGTTTACCCTCCGACAGGGGGTGACATTCCACGATGGCAAGGCGCTCACCCCTCAGGACGTCATCTATTCGATCATGCGCCACAAGGACCCGGCTGTCGGTTCCAGGGTGCTGTCGATGGTCGATCAGATCGACAGCGTCACGGCACTCGACGATCGACGCGTCGAAATTACCCTGTCGTCTCCCAATATCGAACTGCCCTCCGTTCTGGCCGTCTCTCATCTGGTGATCGTGCCCGATGGCACCACCGACTTTTCAAAGGGTATCGGCACCGGGCCGTTCACATGCGAGGAGTTCAGCCCCGGCGTGCGCTCGGTGGCGGTGCGTAACGAGAACTACTGGCGCGAGGGCCATCCGTATCTCGACGCCATCGAGATGGTGGGGATCAGCGACGAGTCGGCGCGCGTCAATGCGCTGCTTTCCGGCGATGTCCACATGATCAATAACCTCACTGGCCGTAACGCCGACCGCATCAGTCAAAGTGACGGTCGCCGGGTCAAGACCACCAACTCGGGCAACTACACCGACCTGGTCATGCGCGTCGATCAGCAGCCCGGCAGCCGCCCCGAGTTTGTCGAGGCGATGAAATATCTCTTCGATCGCGAGCAGATCAAGCGGGTGGCCCTGCGCGGCTACGGCGAGATCGCCAACGATCAGCCCATTGCGCCGTCCTCGCCCTACTATTTCGATGGCCTGCCCCAGCGCGAATACGACCCGGAGCGGGCCGCCTCGCTGCTGAAAAAGGCCGGCGTCACCGGGGCCCGCGTGCCGCTGGTGGTCTCGCCGGCGGCCAACTACTCCGAGGAGATGGGCCAGCTTTTGCAGCAGTCGGCCGCCCAGGCCGGGCTCAACCTCAATCTCAACCGGGTGCCGGCCGACGGCTACTGGTCCAACCACTGGATGAAGCACCCGCTGGGCTTTGGCAACGTCAACCCGCGGCCCACCGCCAATATTCTCCTGTCGCAGTTTTTCGCCTCCAACGCGGCCTGGAACGAGTCGGGATGGCAAAACGAACAGTTCGACCAGCTACTGGTGGCCTCGCGCAGCGAAGCGGACGACGCCAAACGCCGGCAGATGTATGCCGACATGCAGACCCTGATTCATGAAGAAAGCGGTATCGGCATTCCGGTCTTTTTGAGCGATGTCGAAGGCTATGACGCCCGTATCGGCGGCATGGACCGCACCATCCCGCTGGGCGCCTTCATGGGCTACATGTGTGCTGAAAACATCTGGTGGAACGCGTAAACGGCGTGTCCCCCTTCCTGTCACTGATGCCGGCCGCGGCGCGCAGGGTTGCCGAAAGAGCGCCTGCGTGCCGGTCGGCCCCCACCCCGGAGGCAAGAGATGCGCAACGCCATGCCCAAACTGGTGCTGGGACGTCTGTCCTCAAGTCTTTTGACGCTGTTTCTGGTGTCACTGGTGATCTTTGCCATTACCTCCCTGCTGCCGGGTGACACCGCTCAGCAGATTCTGGGTCAGTTCGCCACGCCCGAGCAGGTTGCGGCCCTGCGAGAGGAGCTCGGCCTCAATCAGTCGCCACTGGTGCGCTACTGGCACTGGCTGACCGGCTTTGCCACCGGTGATCTGGGCATGTCGGCCAGCAACGGCATGCCGGTGGCGCAGTTGATGAATGATCGCCTGCCCAACTCGCTGCTGCTGGCAGCCATTACCACGGCCATTTCAGTGCCCATCGCGCTGACCATGGGGCTGGTGGCCGCCATGCGTCGCGGCGGCAACATCGACCGGGCGCTGAACGTGATCACGCTGTCGATGGTGGCGGTGCCGGAGTTTCTGGTCGCAACGCTTGCGGTGCTGATCTTTGCCGTGCACCTGGGCTGGCTGCCGGCGCTGTCCTACGTCTCGACCGTCGAGAGCGTCGGCGATTTCGTGCGGATCTATGCCATGCCGGTGCTGACGCTGTGCTGCGTTCTGATCGCCCAGATGGCGCGCATGACCCGGGCGGCGCTGATCGACCAGCTCGACAGCGCCTATATCGAAATGGCCCGACTCAAGGGGGTCCCGCCGGTGCGGCGCGTGCTGCGTCACGCCCTGCCCAACGCGGTCGGCCCGATCGCCAACGCCGTGGCGCTGAGCCTGTCCTATCTGCTGGGTGGGGTCATCATCGTCGAGACGATTTTCAACTATCCGGGTATCGCCAGTCTGATGGTGGATGCCGTGTCCAACCGGGATCTCGCCCTGGTTCAGGCCTGCGCCATGCTCTTTTGCGGCGCCTACCTGATTCTGGTGATGGTGGCCGACTTGTGCGCGATCCTCTCCAACCCGAGGCTGCGAAACCGATGAGTGAGACCCATGCCATGCCACATCGTCGTCAAGGCGCGTCACAGCGCCGAGCATCCGCCCGGCGCATGGTCGACGGCAGCCGCCTGCCGATCTCTGCGCCGGCCCGCCGCAACAAACCGCGCCTGAAACTGCTGCGCTGGATCGGGCTGACCCTGTTTGGTTTCTGGGTGCTGGTGGCGCTGTTTGGCCCCTTGCTGGCGCCCTATCCGATGGGGGCCTTCGTTGCCGATGAGATCTATGGCGGCATGAGTGCGGCCCACTGGCTGGGCACCGACTACATGGGCCGCGACATGCTCAGCCGCATGCTGACCGGGGCGCGCTATACGGTGGGACTGGCCGTTGTGGCAGCGCTTCTCTCGACGCTGGTGGGCGCGGGGTTCGGCATGCTGACCGTGCTGCTGCCGCGCTGGCTGGAAGAGGGCGTGCGCCGCATCTTCGATACCCTGATCTCCATTCCCAGCAAGATGATGGCACTGGTCATGGTGTCGGCCTTTGGCACCTCTATCCCGCTTCTGATCCTGGCCGCGGTGCTGAGCTATGCCCCCGGCGCGTTTCGCATCTCGCACAGTCTGGCGACCAATCTGGCCACGCTTGAGTACGTGCAGGTGGCGAAAACCCGCGGGGAAGGGCGTTTTTACATCGCCGCCGTCGAGATCATGCCCAACATGATCCAGTCGGTGCTCACTGACATGGGCATGCGCTTTGTCTTTATCGTGCTGCTGCTCAGCGGCATGAGCTTTCTGGGGCTCGGGGTTCAGCCGCCGGCGGCGGATCTGGGCTCGCTGGTGCGTGAAAACATTGGCGGGCTGAGTCAGGGGGCGCTGGCGGTGATCGCTCCGGCACTGGCCATCGGCACGCTGACCATCGGCGCCAACCTGCTGATCGACAGCCTTTCCAAAAGCCGCGACACGCAAAAGGAGTGACCATATGCTGGGTGAATCACTCACGGTGCGCGATCTCAGGATCTGCGCCACCCCGCCGGGCGGTGAAGAACGCATCATCGTCAACGACATCGGCTTTGAACTGGCGCCGGGAGAAGTACTGGCGCTGATCGGTGAGTCGGGCTCGGGCAAGACCACGATTGCCCTGGCCATGCTCGGCTATGCCCGCAGCGGCTGTCGCATTGCCGGTGGCAGCGTGCAGCTTGGCGACACCGATATCCTGTCGCTCAACGCCACCCAGACCCGCGCCCTGCGCGGCCACCGGGTGGCCTATGTTGCCCAGAGTGCCGCGGCGGCGTTCAACCCCTCACGGACCCTGATGGATCAGGTCATCGAAGGCGCGCTGATCCATGACGTCATGAGCCGCCAGGAGGCCCGACAAAAGGCCGTGTCGCTGTTTCATGACCTGGCCCTGCCCGACCCGGAGCACATCGGCGAGCGCTACCCGCACCAGATCTCCGGCGGCCAGCTCCAGCGCGTGATGGCGGCGATGGCGCTGATCACCGACCCGGCGCTGGTCATTCTTGATGAGCCGACCACGGCACTCGATGTCACCACCCAGATCGAGGTGCTGCGCGCCTTCAAGCAGGTCATGCGCGAGCGCGGCACCACCGCCATCTATGTGTCGCATGATCTGGCCGTGGTCGCGCAGATGGCCGATCAGGTGCTGGTGCTGCAAAACGGCGAAACCCAGGAGCACAACACCACCGCCCGAATTCTCGAACAGCCGTCGCATGAGTACACCCGCAGCCTTTTGGCCGCGGCCCGCCCGCAGGATCACCTCTCACCCGTTGAAGGCCGCCACGGGGGCGAGCTTCTCGATATCCACGACCTGCAGGTCGGCTACGGTTCGCGCGATGGTCAGGGCCGGCCCGAGAACGTGGTGCTCGAACATATTAATCTGCATCTGGTGCGCGGTCAGGCACTGGGGGTGATCGGCGAGTCGGGGTCGGGCAAGTCGACGCTGGCCCGCGCGGTGGCCGGGCTGGTGGCGCCGTCCCACGGGGCGGTGCAGTTCGACCGGCGCGAGCTCTCTACCACGCTGCGCGGGCGCACGCCGGATCAGTTTCGCCGCATCCAGATGGTCTTTCAAAGCGCCGACAATGCGCTCAACCCGGCCCACAGCGTGCAGCGCCTGCTCAACCGGCCGCTGGAGACCTACTTCAGCCTGAGCCGTCGCGAGCGCCGGGCCCGCGTCGAGGAGTTGATGGATCTGGTGAAGCTGCCGCGCAACCTGCTGGATCGCAAACCCGGCGAGCTTTCCGGCGGTCAGAAACAGCGCGTCAATCTGGCCCGGGCACTGGCGGCCAAACCGGATCTGATTTTGTGCGACGAGGTGACCTCGGCGCTCGATACGGTGGTCGGCGCCGCCATTCTGGAGCTCCTCGTCGAGCTGCGCCGCGAGCTGGGCGTGGCCTATCTGTTTATCAGCCACGACATCTCCACCGTGCGCTCGCTGTGCGACGACGTGATGGTGCTCTATCAGGGCGAGTGCGTGGAGAGCGGGCCGTGCCAGCAGGTGCTGGAGACGCCGCGCCATGACTACACGCGCCGGCTGATCGGCTCGGTACCGGAGCTGCGTCAGGGCTGGCTTGAAAGCCGCCCACAGCGCAGCGAGACGGCCGTGCCGGTGGCATGAATGATGACCACAACGCAGGAGAAAACAACATGAGCACACCGGCGCTGAACGACCCCGCGCTCTGGCAGGATGCCGGCTTTATCAACGGTCAGTGGTGTCAGGGCGATGATGGCAAAACCCTCGATGTCATCGACCCGGCCAGCGGCGAGACACTGGCCGCGGTACCCGCCATGGGGGCCACCGAGACCCGGCGTGCCATTGAGGCCGCCGATGCCGCCTGGCCTGAATGGCGCGCCCGACCGGCGGCCGAGCGGGCCAGCTTGCTGATGCGCTGGCACGATCTGATGCTCGACAACCTCGAGGATCTGGCGCTGATCATGACGCGTGAGCAGGGCAAGCCGCTGGTAGAGTCCAGAGGCGAGATCCGCTACGGGGCGAGCTTTGTGAAGTGGTTTGCCGAAGAGGCGCGCCGCGCCTACGGCGAGACCATCCCGGCGCCGACGGCGGATCGACGCATTCTGGTACTCAAGCAGCCGGTGGGCGTGTGCGGAGCGATCACGCCGTGGAACTTCCCCAACGCCATGATCACGCGCAAGTGCGCCCCGGCGCTGGCCGCGGGCTGTCCGATCGTGATCAAGCCCTCGGAGCTCACGCCGCTGTCGGCGCTGGCGCTGGCGGTGCTGGCCGAGCGCGCCGGCTTCCCGCCCGGGGTGATCAACATCGTCACCGGGCTGCCCGAGGCCATCGGCGGCGAGCTGACCGCCAACCCGACGGTGCGCAAGCTCTCCTTTACCGGTTCGACCCGGGTCGGGCGGCTTTTGATGCGTCAGTGCAGCGAAGAGATCAAGCGTCTGAGCCTGGAGCTGGGGGGTAATGCGCCCCTGATCGTCTTTGATGATGCCGATCTCGAGCTGGCGGTGGCCGGCGCCATGGCGAGCAAGTTTCGCAATGCCGGTCAGACCTGCGTATGCGCCAACCGCATTCTGGTACAGGCCGGCATTCACGACCGCTTTGTCGCGCGCCTTGAAGAGGCGATGGGCGCGCTCAAGTGCGGCAACGGCCTGG
This sequence comes from Kushneria halocnemicola, assembly GCF_965650455.1. Lineage (GTDB taxonomy): Bacteria > Pseudomonadota > Gammaproteobacteria > Pseudomonadales > Halomonadaceae > Kushneria. The sequence goes on along the minus strand of NZ_OZ287968.1, from coordinate 2,739,038 downwards.
ATGAGGGCGTGACCATCGGGGCGTTGATCAACGATCAGGCCGTCGAGAAGGTTGCCGACCATATCGATGACGCGCTGGGTCACGGTGCGACCCTGGTCTGCGGCGGCGTGCCGGAGGGTGGTCATCGACAGGTGGTGCCGACCCTTTTGACCGGCGTGACCGAGGCCATGCGCATTACCCGCGAGGAAACCTTCGGGCCGGTGGCGCCGATCATGCGCTTTGACAGCGAAGACGAGGCGCTGCGCATCGCCAACGCCACGCCGTTCGGGCTGGCGGCCTACTTCTTTACCGAAAACATGCGCCGTGCCTGGCGGGTGGGGGAGGCGCTGGAGTTCGGCATGGTCGGGCTCAACACCGGCGCGATTTCGATGGAGGTCGCCCCCTTTGGCGGCGTTAAACAGTCGGGTCTGGGGCGCGAGGGCGCCCGCCAGGGGCTTGACGAGTACTTCGAGGAGAAAGCCTTTCACATGGGCGGGCTGGTGTAACGCCATTGACAGGGCCCGGCACCGGTCGGGCCCACGTCATACCCGGGACAGCCTTGCGTTCCGGGCGCCTGAGCCGTTACTTCCTGTCGCTGCCTGAACGCCGGACGTCGCATGGCGTATGCCTGGCGGCGTTAATGAAATAAAAACGAAATAAAGCCCGCCGTCACGCCCCGCTTTGCTACTCTGACAAGGTGTCATGTCGCTAAAAAGGACGCTTCACAAACGCGATTTATCCCAATGGACGGCGGTTCGGCGCTCAAGATGGCCGGCCTGCCCGGGAGCGCCGCCAGGGGCTCCATAAAAGGAATTAGACAATGGCAGACACCACCGTTGGAACCGTGCGCGAGTCGATCGACCGCGTCTCATGGGGCAGTGTCATTGCAGGTGTCGTGACCGTGCTCGCCATTTCCGCCATTCTTTCCCTGCTGGGGACCGCGATCGGCTCCACTGTCATCGATCCGATGTCGAACAATCCCTTCGATGGCCTGGGAACGGCCTTTGGTATTTCCTCTGCGGTCTTTCTGGTGATCAGTTTCGCCGCCGGCGGTTTCGTGGCCGGCCGCCTGGCCAATAGCCGTGGTTTCATTCACGGGTTTCTGAGCTGGGCGACCGCCACGCTCATCTCGATGGTGGTGATCGGTTTTGCGGCCGGCCAGGTCGTCTCGGGCGGCGCCAGTGCCGTGGGCTCGATCGTTTCGGGCGCCGGTCAGGTGACCGGCAGCGTGGCGAAGGGGCTGGGCAGCGCGACGTCGTCACTGGGCGAGCAGCTCAGCGAGAACTTTGACTTCAGCCCGGACGGCGAGTCCTCTCTGGACGACCCGGCACTGCGCACTCAGGTCCGCCAGGTGCTGCGCGACACCGATACCGGTTCACTGCAGCCCGAGTATCTGAGCAACCAGGCGCAGGCGGCCGGCGATGACATTCAAGCCGCTGCCCGGCATCTGGCCAGTAACCCTTCCGACTATGAAGCCATTCTCAACGACCTGGTCGAAAAGCAAAAGGCGCGCCTTGACAGCATCCAGCAGGATGTCGACCGCGACGCGCTGGTCAATTCGCTGGCCAGCAATACCGACATGAGCGAGCCGGAAGCCGAAGAGTTCGTCGACAACGCCATGGCCCGCCTTGATGAAGGCGTCAACCAGATGCAGCAGCAGGTTGACCGTCTGGACGGCTATGTCGAGCAGGCGCAGCAGGAGCTGGCCGAGGCCGAGCAGTCCCTGCGTGAAAGCGCCGAGGAAGCGACCCAGAGCCTTCGCAACTCTGCCCTGATGGCCTTTATCGCCATGGTCATCGCGGCCCTGATCAGCAGCTTTGCCGGTCTGGGTGGCAGCAAAACGAGCGCTCGTCACCGCAGGGTCTGAGTCAGCGCGGTCTTTCATCGACCGCCGCTGAGCAAGTGGTACCTTCCAGAACGCCCGGCCTGTGCCGGGCGTTTTCTATTGTGGCGCGCCACGCTACAGGCTGTTTCGAGCCTCAGTAGCCGCGCTGTCGATCCACGCACCCGAGCATCGTTTCGCCGCGCTGATGGCGGCGCAGGTTTTCCAGAAGCACCGGGAAGGCGGTGTCGGGCTGGGTCATGGCACCGACGTGCGGGGTCATGAGAATGCGTGGGTCCTGCCAGAAGGGATGATCCGCCGCGGGCGGCTCCTCGCGCAGCACATCCAGCACCGCGCCGCAGAGCTGACCCGTCGCCAGCGCTGCTGTCAGGTCGGCCTCGACCAGATGTTCCCCGCGACCCATATTGATCAGCGAAGCACCCGTCGGCAGCCGTTCGAAAAGCTTTCGATCGAGCACACCGCGGGTGGCGTCGGTCAGCGGCAGCACGCAGATCAGGATGTCGCATTCGGCCAGAAATGCATCGAGCGCCTCAACGCCGGCATACGCCGTGACGCCGGGGATTTCGCGCGCCGTGCGCGCCCAGCCGCTGACCTGAAAGCCGTAGCCTGCGAGATGACGCGCGATGGCGCCGCCAAGCTGCCCCAGCCCCAGAATGCCGAGGCGCCGTTCGCCGGCGGGCGTGATCATGCGGGCCTGCCACTGATGCTGGCGCTGCTGGCGCACGTAGTCGGCCATGTGGCGATGCAGCCACAGCGTGGCAAAGGTGGCGTACTCGATCATGCCCTGTTCGATGGCGGGGTCGAGCATGCGCACCACGGGCAGTGCTTCGGGCAGTATCGATGTGTCGAACTGATCGATGCCGGCGGAGGTGGCAAAGAGCACGTAAAGGTTGGGCAGCAGGGTGGCGATCTCTGCCGGCGGCTGCCAGGCCAGCAGGTAGCGGATCTCGGCGGGGTCACCGATATCGGGCCACTGGCGAAACTCGATATCCGGGGCGTGCTCGGCAAACAGCGCCTGCCAGCGCCGGCCGCGGTCGGGGTCGGATTTGTACAGCAGTGCCATGACAGGGTGCCTCGCAGTCGTCATTGGTGGGTCTTCTATCGTGCCCCGAATCGCGGCGCACGCGATATCGTTATGGCGTTTTGGGCGGCGTAAACGGTGCGAATTGAAGCGGGTCGAGCGCAGATTGCGCTGTCACAAGGACCGTCAGTGGATCATGCCGTGCAGGCCGTCGGATTCAGCGCGATCGGCGGCGACAGGGCGAAATCCGCGCGTCACCTGAGGCAGCGGCGGGCGTAGGCTGGAGTCCATGGCCGCCCGCGGATGTCGGGCACGGACCGATCCTGGGGAAAGGAGCATCAAGGGATGCAGCTGACGGACTATCCGAGACTGTGCATTGCCGCACACGGGGTATTGATGGATCGTGACACCACGATCATCGAGGGGCTTTCGCCGCTGCTGGCGCAGATGCGTGACCCGCCCACGCCGGACAGGGTACTGACTGATTATTTCAGGGCACTGCACGCGCTCACCGATGCCGACATGAACACGGTATCGGCGCACTGCATTGTCTACTGCGCGCTGGCAAGCCAGTGGGGGCTTGAAAGCGACTGGCAGGCCGGCATCGCCTTTGCCGGCACGGTGGATGCCGGCACGCTGTATGAAGACGCGCCGGGGGCCATTCACTATCTGCGCAAGTTCTATCGGCTCACGGTGGTGAGCTCGCTCGATGAGCGCGAGTTCGCCGCGCTGGACAAGCGGATCGGGCTGGCCGCCCATGAGCGGCTGGCAAGCGGCAGTTTCGTGGCCGCGCGCGCCGCCATCCATGACATCGCCGCCGACCCTGACGTGCTGTTATTGAGCGCCGGGCCGGCGCCTGTTTCATGTGGTGCGGGATACTGTCGCATCGATCGCTCCAGGCGGGGCACAGCGCCGGCGAAGGCGGATTCGGTTTGGCAGTTTGCCTCGCTGAGTGATTTCATTCGCGGCCACCAGCTTGCCCTGCGTCGTGAAATCCTTTAGACAGGTGAGGCGACACCCGCAGACTCTGGCAGCAGCAGGCGGGCCCGAAGACACAACAAAAAGGGCGCTTCATGGTGGGTTCCGTTCGACTCGACCGCATCGATATCAACATTCTGGTGCAGCTGCAAAACGACGGTCGCATGACCAACGTGCATCTGGCCGACGCCGTTGGCCTCTCTCCCAGCCCTTGCCTTCAGCGGGTCAAACGGCTGGAGGCCGCCGGCTACATTACCTCGTTTCAGGCACGTCTTGATCTGACAAAGATGCTGGAAAGCGTGACCGTGTTCACCGAGGTGACCCTGTCGGATCATCGCCGCGAGGATTTTCTGCGCTTTGAGCAAAGCGTTCGCGAAATCGATGAGCTGATGGAGTGTCATTTGATCAGCGGCGGCTATGACTATCTGCTGCGCTTTATCGCCCGCAGCATCACGCACTACCAAAGCGTGATGGAGGCGCTGATCGAGCGCGAGATCGGCATCGAAAAGTACTTCAGCTATATCGTGATCAAATCGCCCATCGTCAAGGAGCAGCTGCCGCTGCGCACGCTGCTGGCCAACGCCTCGGACACGTCCTGACCCTGACAGTGTGACAACAACGTGGCGTCATGACAGACAGACGTGAAAAAACCCGGTGGTTTGCCACCGGGTTTTTGATGACGCCGAGGCGTCACGGATCACGCAAAAAGTATCAGCGCTTTTTGGGGTCCAGCTTGTCGTCATGACGGGTGCCATCGGTTTCGTCGATGTCGACTTCGTGATGGCGGACTTCATCGCTGACGTGCTCGGTGTGCTCACCGACGTCCTTGCGAATGGCCACTTCCTCGCGCACGTGCGCTTCCTTGCTGACCACGGCTTCTTCATCGGTTTCGGTCATCTCGACCGACTTGTCGGTGAAGTCGGCGTCTGTCACATGGCGATCGCCGGTGACCGGGCGACGCTCGACGGAGACCGATTCGTCACGCAGGTGGACGTCTTCTTCTACCGGCGTGCTGACCACGTGGCGACGCACGCGGGTGGTGCCGCGCTCGACGTCACGCTTGCCGACCTTGAGCTCTTCCTCGGACAGGGCGAGCGTTTCTTCCTTGTCGGCATGCGTGGCGCGATCAGCCGATACGGCCGGATCAACGTTATGATCGGCAACGCCGGTGTTCATGCCACCCGGTGCCACGCCCGGTGCAACACCTGCACCCGCGGTGCCTGCAGTGCCCAGGGTGTCGCCGTTCTGGACTTTCTGCTCGTCGATGTCGACCGGATCGTGCCTTTCGAGAATTTCTTCGATGCGATCAAGGTCGGCGGCCGGGGCACGCACGGCGATGACCGTTGCACCCTGCTCTACATTGCGATCGTAATCGCTGGTGTCTTCATCACTTTTGCCGAACAGGCGCTGCCAGAAGCTCGGCTTTTCCTGTTCTTCATGATGCTCATGGGAAACCTCGCCCTGCTGGGCATGGCGATTGATGGCGCTTTCGGCAATGCCGGCGTCACGCAGGTCCTGCATGGCGGCGTCAGCACGTGCTTCGGTGTCATATACGGCAACAACGAGTTGTTCATCCATGAAAAGTACTCCTTTATCGTGCTTGAATCGGCCTTCGGCCGGTGTAACCTCTACTCGCTCACATCGTCATCCTGACGTGTGACTACGGCGCGCTGCTCGCGCAGCGTCACCTCTTCATGCCAGGGCGTTTGATCGTGGACGCGACGAACGTGCACCTCTTCTTTCAAGCGCAGCCGCCGCTCTACCACCAGTACTTCCTCAACGACCGGAATAATGGTGGTATCACCCTCCTGGCGTGTCTCGGGCATGACGTCGACATACTCATTGATCTCGACGTGATCGACCTCGACACGCGCCTGCGAGAGCATCTCATCGATGCTTTCCGTGCGCTCATGCGTCTCGGTACTGACCCTGACCCTGCCGGTGGTGACCTCACGACGAGAGACATCGAGCGTTTCCTCGAGCAGGGGAAGAACCTGCTCCTGGTCAGAGGGCGCTGAATCTTTCGTCATTGGCTGGAACTCCACAGGAATCATGAAATATCGGGACCTGCAAAATTCGACGTCTACAGAACAATGCAGGACACAACTTCTAACCTGGCAGTTCGGGGCCAGTAAGCGAATTCTTTCGTGTTATCTTTGGTATCAATAAGCGCCATCACAGCATTTGCCGGCTTTTTCGGACTATTTAAAACCCTTTTCAAGTATTATCCTTATTAACCGATTAATGATAATCCTTGTCGAAAGCGTAATACTTCACCCTGAAAGCATGGGCACCCAAAGCTCGAGAGGCGCCATCACGACAATGGCCAGCGCCCGATTCGACAGGAGGAAGGGCAAAAGGGAAATGACCAGGGGGCGCCGCGGCGCCCCCTGGTGACATCATGATGAGCTGCTGGGCCGACCTGATCAGTTCGGCGTGATGTCGGCCATCACATGGCCTGCCTCGAGCGTTTCCCCTGTCTCGGCCCGAAGCGCCACCGTACCCGCCGTGTCGGCCGTGATCTGCGTTTCCATCTTCATCGCCTCCATGATGGCGATGACATCGCCTTCATTGACCCGGGCGCCGTCCTCGACCTGCCAGGCCAGCAGCGTGCCGCTGATGGGGGCGGTGACGCTGCCCGCGTTTGCGTCAGTGGGCTCTTCAACAGTCGCGGTGGCGCCGTTCGGGGCCAGCTGCTGCAGCAGGGCCGTGGGCAGACCGACACGGTGGCGCTTGCCGTCGATGTCGATCATGGCGTGCAGCATGCCGGGTTCGGCACTCGGCTGTTGCCGCGCCTGCCATTCAAGCGCATTGGCATCAAAGACCGTCTCGATCCAGCGGGTATGCACATCAAATGTTGTTTCACCGGTGAAGTCCGGGTGCGCCATGACCGCGCGGTGAAAGGGCAAAACGGAGGCCACGCCGTCAATCTCGAAGTGCTCGAGCGCCCGGCGCGCCCGGGCAATGGCCTGCTCACGAGTGGCGCCGGTGACGATCAGCTTGGCCATCAGTGAATCGAAATGGCCGGAGACGCGCCCGCCGCTTTCAACGCCGGTGTCAAGGCGCACGCCGGCACCGGTGGGCGGTCTGAACGCCTCGACCGGGCCCGGCGTGGGGAGAAAGCCCTTGGCGGCGTCTTCGGCGTTGATGCGAAATTCGAAGCTGTGGCCGTGCGGCGTGGGCGTCTCGGTAAAGGAGAGCGGGTGGCCTTCAGCAATGCGCAGCTGCTCGATGACCAGGTCCACGCCGGCAGTCTCTTCGGTGACCGGATGCTCGACCTGCAGCCGTGTATTGACCTCCAGAAATGACAGGGTGTCGTCGCGCCCGAGCAGAAATTCGACCGTGCCGGCGCTGACGTAACCGGCGCGCGCGCAGATGTCGTGGGCGGCCTGATGGATTTGCTGGCGCTGCTCGTCGCTTAAAAAGGGCGCCGGGGCTTCCTCGACCAGCTTCTGATTGCGCCGCTGCAGTGAACAGTCACGCGTGCCCACCACCACGACGTTGCCGTGATGATCCCCCAGCACCTGCGCTTCGATATGACGCGGGCAGTCGAGATACTGCTCGACAAAGCACTCGCCGCGGCCGAAGGCGGCCTCGGCCTCGCGCACCGCGGCGTGGTAGCTCTCGGTGACCTCATCCATGCGCCAGGCCACCCGCAGCCCGCGTCCACCGCCGCCAAACGCTGCCTTGATGGCGATCGGCAATCCCACTTCCTCGGCAAAGGCCATGACCTCCTCGGCGGTGGTGACCGGGTCTTCGGTGCCGCGGGCCAGCGGGGCGCCCACTTCGAGTGCCAGTCGCCGCGCCTGAACCTTGTCGCCCAGCACGTCGATGGTGTCCGGACTCGGGCCGATCCAGGTCAGGCCTGCCTGTTGCACGGCGCGGGCGAAATCGGCGCGCTCGGAGAGAAAGCCGTAGCCCGGGTGAATGGCATCGGCCCCGGCGCGACGGGCAACGTCCAGCAGCTTGTCGATCGATAGATAGCTGTCTCCCGGGCGTTCGCCACCCAGCGCCCAGGCCTCGTCGGCAAGTCTGACGTGCAGGGCGTCAAGGTCGCCCTCGGCATAGACCGCCACCGAGGTGACGCCGTAATCGCGACAGGCATGAATGATGCGCACCGCGATCTCGCCGCGGTTGGCGATCAGCACCTTTTTCAGCGGGTGCGGGGCGTTGGGAGCGTCGGATGCAGTCATGACATGACCTCGGTCAGGCTGTCGTCACCGGCAATCGGTGCGAAACGGGTAATCGGATTGAAGCGAACGGTGGCGCCGGGCGGAATCTGTCCGGCCAGGTCCAGATGGTGATCGGCCACGCAGGCGATCACCGGGTAGCCCCCGGTCAGCGGATGATCGGCCAGAAACAGCACCGGCTGGCCGTTGGCCGGCACCTGCAGGGCGCCGGTGACCGTGCCTTCGCTGGGCAGCTCGCCGTGGTGTGCTCTGGCAAGCGAGTGCTCACCTTCCAGTCGGATGCCGACCCGGTCGGAGCGCGGTGTCACCTGCCAGTTTTGATCACACAAAAGGGTCAGCGCCTCGTCGGTGAACCAGTCACTGCGCGGGCCCATGACGATATCGAGCGTGACGCACTCGCCTGCGCGGGGCAGATCGAATTCGCCGGACTCACTGAGCGACAGCGCCGTGACCGCCAGTCCGGCCGGGCTCAGGGTGTCGCCGGGCTGCAAAGGCGCCGGGCCGAGTTTTGCCAGCGTGTCGGTGGCGCAGCTGCCCAATACGGGTGTGACATCAAAGCCGCCGCGCAGGGCCAGATAGCAGCGCACCCCCGCCGTGACAGGCCCCAATGTCAGGGTATCGCCCTCGGACAGCTCGATGGGCCACCAGAGCGCGGCGTCGCGGCGGTCGCCCTCGGCAGTGGTGATCGATACGCCGGCCTCGGCGCCGGTCACGGCCACAATGGCGGGCCGGTGGCAGATTAGCGACAGCCCGCCCTGGGCGATCTCGATGGCGGCAGCATCGGACGGGTTGCCCACGATTCGGTTGGCACTTCTCAGCGCGCCCTTGTCCATCGCGCCGGCGCCGGAGACGCCCTGGCCGGTCTGGCCGTTGCGACCGAGATCCTGAAACAGGCTTTGAAGACCGGGCTGGCGAATTTCCAGACAGGGTGTGGCATCAGCCGCTGCGGGTCGGGTGGTATCGATGGGCACACTGGCGCTGACGCGCTCTGGGGAAACGTCGCTGGCAGTAAAGCGTACCCGCATGCCGGGCTGGAGCAGTGCGGCCGGCTCGCGATGGATGTCCCACATCTCGAGCGGCGTGGTACCGATCAACTGCCAGCCGCCGGGGCTTTCGGTGGGGTAGATGCCGCTGAAGGTGCCGGCCAGCGCCACGGAACCGGCCGGAATGCGGGTGCGCGGGGAGGTGCGCCGGGGCACGTCAAAACCCGCCCCGCCGGCCAGATAGGCAAATCCCGGCGCAAAGCCGCAAAAGGCGACCTGATACTCGTGTTTGCTGTGGCGGCGGATGACCTCATCGGTGCTCATGTCGAGATGTCGGGCCACCTCGTCGAGGTCCTCGCCGTTGTAGCACACGGGAATCTCGATCAGCTCGCCATGCTGATGGCCGCCGCCGCTGATCGGGCGGGCCCTGAGCGCCCGGGAAAGCTGCTCGGCACTAATGCGAGCCGGCGTGAAATAAATCAGCAGGGTGCGCGCCGCGGGGATGATGGTGGTGACCCCCTCGATCGGCTCGCGGTTGAGCTGGTCGAAAAGCCCCAGCGCCTGCGACAGATCCTCGAGCTCGACCAGCAGGGTGCTCAGGTTGACGGGAAGTACTCTCACGGGAACTCCTTACCGCGTGGCAGGGCATTCATGGCAGCGCTCATGACGGCGTGCCTGCAAAGGCCTTGAGCGCAACGCCGCTCCGGGCCAGGCGCGCACGTACGGCCTCGGCCAGCGCCACGGCACCGGGGCTGTCGCCGTGGACGCAGATGGAGTCGGCCTGGAGGGCGATATCATGACCGTCGATGCACTCGATCACCCCTTCATGCACCAGCCGCTGCATGCGCTCGGCGACCCGGTCGGCATCGTGGAGCACTGCGCCTGCTTCCCGGCGCGATACCAGGCTGCCGTCCGCCTGATAGGCGCGGTCGGCGAAGGCTTCCGCCGCCACGCGAAGACCGGCATCACGGGCCCAGTCGAGCAGCGGGGCGCCGGCCAGCGCGACCAGAACCAGCGTGTCATCGACGGCTTTCAGCGCTTCGATGACGGCGCGCGCCTGGCGCTCGTCCCGGGCGATGGTGTTGTAGAGCGCGCCGTGCGGCTTGACGTAGCGCACCTGCGTGCCGGCGGCGCGGGCCAGGCCCTGGAGCGCGCCGATCTGATAGATCACATCGCTTGTGAGTTCATCGCTTGCGATGTCCATGTTGCGCCGGCCAAAGCCGACCAGGTCCGGATAGCTGACGTGTGCCCCGACACTCACGCCGTGCTCGGCGGCAGCGGTCAGGGTGCGCAGGATGCCGCTCGGGTCGCCGGCGTGAAAGCCGCAGGCGACGTTGGCGCTGGTGACGATGCCGAGCATGGTGGCGTCATCGCCCATGTGCCACGCCCCAAAGCTTTCACCCAGATCGCTGTTTAAATCGATAGAAGACATGCAGGGCTCCCGGTTCATACAGAGGGTGTCAGAAAGGCAAAGATCGGGCCGATGGCGTTAAAGCCCATATACCAGGTCAGCGCGCAGACCACCGCGCCCGAGATCAAAAGCCAGCGCGGATAGTGATGGCCGTGCATCAGATCACGCCGGCGCCAGGCGACATAAATGAAAAGCGTGAGTCCCACCGGCAGGATCAGACCGTTAAAGCCGCCAACGAAGACCAGCAGTGCTGCCGGTGGCGTGCCGATCGACAAAAAGGCCGCCAGTGAAACAAGAATGAATACCAGCGTGGCGCGGTTGCGCACGCCTTCGCTGATGCCGGGGCGAAAGGCGCTTAAAAAGGTCATTGAAGTGTAGGCCGCACCGATGATGCTGGTGATGCCGGCCGCCCAGAGAATCAGGCCGAAGGCGCGCAGGCCCATCTCGCCGGCAGCGGCCTGGAAGGCCTGAGCGGCCGGGTTGGCGCTCTGGCTGGCGGTGTCGATGACCACGCCGCTGGCCACTACGCCAAGAATGGCAAGAAACAGGATATAGCGCATGACGCCGGTGACCAGAATGCCGCGCAGGGCGGCCTTCGAGACGGTCTCGACATTCTCGACGCCGCCCAGGCCCCGGTCCAGCAGACGGTGGGCGCCGGCATAGGTGATGTAGCCGCCGACGGTGCCGCCCACGATGGTGGTGATGGTGGCAAAGTTGATGGTATCGGGCATGACGGTCTGGCGCAGCGCCTCGCCCACGGGCGGGCTGGAGGCAAACGCCACGAACACGGTCATCGCCAGCATCACCATCCCCAGCACGATGATGATCCGGTCGATGGCAACGCCGGCCCGCTTTGATAAAAAGATGCCTGCGGCAATGACGGCGCTGATCAGCCCACCCCAGGTGGTGTCCAGCCCCATCAGCGCGTTGAGCCCGAGGCCGGCGCCGGCAATGTTGCCGACGTTGAAGGTCAGTCCACCCACGATAATCAGGATCGCCAGCAGATAGCCGCTGCCGGGCAGGGCGGCGTTGGCGACTTCGGGGGCGCGCATGCCGGTCACGGTGACCACCCGCCAGATGTTGAGCTGCACCACCAGGTCAATGAGGATCGAGGCCAGAATGCCAAAGGCAAAGGCGGCGCCCATCGTGGCGGTGAAGGTCGCCGTCTGGGTAATAAAGCCGGGGCCCACCGCCGAGGTGGCCATCAAAAAGACGGCACCGATCAGGGAGGCGCGTCGGGAGCGGGCGGACCCGACGTCAGGAGTAGCTGCCATATCAAGGGCTCCGAGGAGAAATGGTGACAGGCTCTGCCAGCAATCGGCGTGCCACAATCGGCAGAGCGTCCGCATTTTGTAGGTTTATCCACTTTGATTGTTCAACAATACGGACCATGCCGGCGGGGCGGTATTCGACTTGTGTTTCATGCCAGTGCATCAAAATGTTGCCGCGCGCCGTTTCGGTGCACGCACAAGGCTTGTCGGCAGGCGCCCTTATCGGGAACACTGGGCGTTTCCTGACAAGTCATGACCAAAACGGCGCTTCAATGAAAAAGCAGGCCCTGGAAGACGGGAGCAGATCGCTGGGAGAGACCGTGACGGCCGGCATTCGACGGCTGCTGGTAGAAGGGGCCTTTGCGCCGGGGCAGCGGCTGTCGGAAATCGCCCTGTGTGAACGTCTGGGGGTCTCGCGTAATACGCTGAGAGAGGCCTTTCGCACGCTCGCCCATGAGGGGCTGGTGACGCATCAGCCCCACCGCGGCGTGTTCGTGACCCGCCCCGACCCGGCCTCCATTGTCGAGATCTACCGGCTGCGGCGATTGATCGAGTGCCGCGCCCTCGATGACGCCTGGCCCAGTCACCCGGCGGTAAAGAAGATGCGCGCGGTGGTCGAAAACGGCCGCGAGTGCCGCGAGCGCAGGGACTGGCTGGCGGTAGGCACGGCCAACATGGCCTTTCACGGTGCCATCGTGGCACTGGCGGACAGTCCGCGCCTTGACGCCTTTTTCAGCCAGATCCTGGCCGAGCTGCGTCTCGCCTTCGCTCTGATGGCCGACAAGGAGTGGTTGCACGGCCCGTATGTGGAGATGAATCAGCAGGTGCTGGATACCTTTGACGCCGGCGACAACAAAGCGGCCGTGGCCCTTCTGGAGCAGTACCTGGCGCAGTCCGAGCGGGTCGTGCTGGCCGCCTGGGAGCGTCAGGCAACCTCCGGGGGGTAACCGTCCGGTGCATGGCGCGACAGTCCGGCGCGCGAAATATGCCGGCGGGGCCGCAGGGCAGGGGGCAGGTCTTGAAATCGCCGTATCGGGGCTTCTCTTTTGGCGCGCAGCGTTGATAATCACGCTATTGCGACCACGTCATCACGACCACGTCATCACGATCACGGAGACACGACATGAACCAGCCTCACGTCCACGGCCCGCACTGCCAGCACGATCACGACCATCATCATGAGCATGGCCACGTCCATGGCCCGAACTGCAGCCACGGTGTTCAAAAGCCCGTCCGCAATGCCATGAAGGATGTCGGACGCAACGACCCGTGCCCCTGCGGTAGCCAGAAGAAGTTCAAGAAGTGCCACGGCGGCTAGGCGCTGTCCCGTCTCTGCTCGGCGACCGTTCAGACAAAAACCGGTCAGAAACCACCGATACCCCATAAAAAAAAACCGGCGCCCAGGGGCGCCGGTTTTTTTGCTGGCAGATCTCAACGCCGGGACGCGCCCGGCGTGATGGTATCGATCAGAGCCTGCCTTCGAGGACTTCTTCAGCCGTAACCTGACGGTTGTCGACCGAGCTGGTCCACTGACCCCAGCCTTCGGCGCTCACGTTGTCACCGTTATCGCCCAGGTGCTCGAGACGCTTTTTGTCGTCGTCGGTGAGAACCTGTCTGGCCAGCGGCTGGAGTTGCTTCACATCACCCACACTCAGGCCGAGCTTGTCGGCCACGCGGTTGCCGTAGTCGTCATGCACCATCCAGAAGTGCCACAGCATGCGTTCCTGCACGTCGCGCTCGCAAAGACCCAGCAGTTCGACCATGTTGCCGGTCAGGTCGTCGCGCTCCCAGTCCTGCATGGTGTTGTAGCGACCGCGCGCCTGGACGTAGTCATTACGACGCTCCAGCACGCTGCGCGTGAGCGGCCCGCGGACTTCGGGCGGGTGGTTGGGCTCGTCGCGGCTGGATTCCTGCAGACCGTTGTGGATCGACGGCTCGAAGTTGATGTGCGGGTTCTGCCCGGGCGCCATGCTCTGGTCATAGGCCATCTGACCGTCGCGCTGGTTGGTGGCAACCTTCGCATTTTTCGGCTGATTGACCGGCAGCTGCAGGTAGTTGGGCCCGATACGATAGCGCTGGGTATCGGAGTAGGAGAACGTACGACCGACCAGCATCTTGTCGTCGGAGAAATCCAGGCCGTCGACCAGCACGCCGGTACCCATGGCGATCTGATCGTTTTCGGCAAAGAAGTTCTCGACGTTGCGGTTGAGCGTCATGACGCCGATTTTGCGCAGCGGGAACTGATCTTCCGGCCAGATCTTGGTGTCGTCCAGCGGGTCCCAGTCGAGCTCGGGATGATCGTGATCTTCCATCAGCTGGACAAACACATCCCATTTCGGATAGTCGCCGCGCTCGATGGCATCATAAAGATCCTTCGACGCCGAGCCCAGATCCTGACCCTGCACCTTCGCGGCTTCGGCCGCGGTCAGGCTGGCCACGCCGCACTGCGGGTGGAAGTGGTACTTGACCAGGCAGGTCTCGCCCCGGGCGTTGACCATCTTGTAGGTGTTGACCCCGAAGCCTTCCTGATGACGATAGGAGGCCGGAATACCGCGCGGGCTGAACAGGTGCGTCAGCATGTGCATCGCTTCAGGCGTCTGGCTCATGAAGTCGAAGATGCGGTTGGGTTCCTGACGGAAGGTGACCGGGTCCGGCTTGAGCGAGTGGATCACGTCCGGGAACTTGATCGCATCACGGATAAAGAACACCGGCAGGTTGTTGCCGACCAGGTCCCAGTTGCCGTCTTCGGTATAGAACTTCACGGCAAAGCCACGCGGGTCGCGAGCGGCTTCCGAGGAGTCACGGCCACCGATGACGGTGGAAAAGCGCAGCGCCAGGTCGGTTTTCTTGCCGGCGTCCTGGAAAAGTCTGGCGCGCGTGTATTTGGACGCGGGCTCATCACCGATCATGCCGGTGGCTTCAAACTCACCGTAGGCCAGAAAGCCACGGGCATGGACCACGCGCTCGGGAATGCGCTCGCGGTCGAAATGACTGATTTTTTCGAGAAACTGATAGTTTTCGAGCGTCGCCGGGCCGCGGCTGCCGACCGTGCGCTGGGACTGATTGTTGCTGACAGGATGACCCTGTCGATTGGTCAATTCGTTGTCTCTATCCGACATGCCTTTCTCCTCTTTATTGACATCCTGTCCGGGTCGTATCAGGAGCCGGTCACGAGCGGCCCCGAATGCGAAAGGTACCACGGTACCTTCATGGATTAGTCCTATCGTGGCGCGGAGGCCAGGACTATGACGCTCCGGGAAACGCCGCTGTCGCACGGTGTTTCACGTGAAACATGGCAACCGGTCGACAGGTCAAAACCGCGCCGGAGCTGAAGCCTGGTGACCACGAGGCGACGTCGGGCATGAACGGCACAGGTTCGTGGGATGCAACAGGGCAACATGGCTCTTTTCCATGACGGCAGGTGTGACTGATGCACGTAACGAGACTGTATTCCGGTGACGACGGCGAGTCCCATTTCGAGGATCTGGAGATCGAGGTCGGCGGGGATGCCGAGATCGGCAGGCTGTCAGCGCCGATCCCGGCCACCGGCCTCGTGTTTCGTGAAACCGCCCCGGACTATGACTACAGCTGGCACAACGCGCCGCAGCGCCAGTACATCCTGATGCTCGACGGCAGCGTGGACATTACGGTGGGCAGCGGCGAGACAAGACGTTTGAACACCGGTGATATCCTGCTGTGCGAGGACACCACCGGGCGCGGCCACGTGAGCCGGGCAGTTGACGGCCAGCCGCGCCGCTCGGTGTTTGTCACGCTCGAATAGTTCGCGCGGCGTTTTACGCCCCGACCTGAAGTGTCAGCACCAGCTGGGTCAGGGCGTGAATGACCAGCCCGATCAGACCGCCGACCAGCGTGCCGTTGATACGGATGAACTGCAGGTCGTTGCCGACGTTTTTCTCGATCTGGGCGACGATTTCATCGCTGTCGAGGCTGTCCAGATAGCGCTGGATGTAGGCATCGATGCGCGGCCCGTTGCGTTCGACCAGCGCCGGCAGCAGCGCGACGGCCTGCTCGTTGAGCCATTCGCGCGCCGGCGCATCCTGTTCAAGGGTGCGTGCGTAATACTCGATGAACTGCTCGATCCAGGCCCGTGACTGCGAATCAGCAGCGTCAAGATCACGGGCCAGCCAGTCCATCAGCTCCTCCCAGACGCCGGCGATATAGTCGCTGAGACGATCGTTATCGAGCAGGTCATCGCGCAGCCGGTCCAGCCGCCGGGCAAGGGCCGGGTCGTGGCGCATGCGCTCGATGAACTCGGCAAACTGATGATCCAGATGCTGACGCAGCGGGTGGTCCGGGTCGTCGCTGACCTCGCTGATCAACCGCGCGCTCTGCTCGACGATGCGCTCGTTGATCAGCCAGCCGGCCAGCCGGTGCATGCTGACTTCGCGTCCCATGACGCGTGGGTTGAAAAGCTTGAAGACGGTCCCGGTAATGAAGTGTTTGACCCGCTCCTGATTGTCCTCGACCTCGAGCCAGCGTGAGAGCCTGGCCAGCGAATCATCCAGCAGCGCCTGATGGCGCCCCTCGGCGGCCAGCACGTTCAGCGCGCTTCCCATCAGCCGGGCCGTATTGATGCGGCCCAGATGGTGGCGCAAAGTGCGGGTGAGAAAATCCCGCGCCGCACTCTGGCGCACCGCCGATAATGAGGTGCTCATCATTTGGGTCAAACGCTCGGCCACCATGACGCGCCGGTCGGGTCGTGACAGCCAGCCCACCAGCGCGCCGGCCACGTCAAAGCGGCGCACGCTGTCGCGCACGTAGGTCTCTGACAGAAAATTCTCGCGGATAAACCCGGAAAGACTCTTGCCCAGCCGCGCCCGGTTGCGCGGAATGATCGCCGTATGGGGGATTTTCAGCCCCAGCGGATGGCGAAAGAGCGCGGTGACGGCAAACCAGTCGGCGATGCCGCCGATCATGGCCGCCTCTGCAAAGGCCGAGACGTACTCAAGCGCCGGGAAGCGGGCCTGATACCAGGTGCTGACGACGTATAACATCAGCGCGCCGATCAGGCAGAGCGTGGCGATGCGGCGTCGGTTGTGGTGTGGCGGGGTCAATCGAAGGCGCTCCCTTGTGAAATGATCTGGCGAGAGCTTAGCGCAGCGCGCGCCTGTGCGTGCATCCCCCACCCATTGGTCCAGGGCGGTTGTTCCGCCTGTTTGATCCGGTCACACTTTCGGTCATTACAATTCAGCGTCGCCTTTTGAAGCCGGATGCTCCTCTCAATCTGTTGCCGGGCACCCGGCGTCTGGAGGCGATAAACACTCTGCGCCCCTGCGTTTTCAGACGACGATAGAGAGACGGCATGACCGACATACCGGATAACCACACAACGACCTCCTCTCTGGAAGAACCCGGCCTTGATTTTCGCCTTGGCGCGCTGGGTGCTGCCATACCGCTGATCTTTTTTGTCGGCTGGGCGATTATCACCAGTGTACTGGGGCTGTCCTCCGAAATCGGTCTGGTCATGGGCTGTCTGTTTGGTTTGACGCTGGGCCTTTTGTTTTGCAAAAGCCGCTGGGAGGCGTATGCCCAGGGGCTTTTCAGCGGCATGGCCCAGCCCATTGGCGTGGTCGCCGTGGTGGCCTGGTTCTATGCCGGCATGCTGGCGCAGGTGCTGCAGACCGGCGGGCTGGTGGAAGGCCTGGTCTGGCTGGGCGGCATTTCGGGGGCCAGCGGCGGCGCCTTTGTGGGCCTGACCTTTGTACTGGCAGCCGTTTTTTCTACTGCGGTCGGCACCGGCTACGGCACCACGGTGGCCTTTAGTACGCTGATGTACCCGGCTGGGGTGGCGCTGGGCTGTGACCCGGTGGTGCTGTTTGGCGCGATTCTGGCCGGCGCGATCTTTGGCGATAACCTGGCACCGGTGTCGGACACCACCATCGTTTCGGCCACCACCCAGGAGGCCGACGTGCCGGGCGTGGTGAAAAGCCGCTTCAAGTACTCGATCATGGCGGCCGTGCCGTCGCTGGTGCTGTTTGTGCTGCTGGGCAACGCCAGCAGCGACGCGGGCGGCAATCAGGAGGCCCTGAACGCGATGATGGCGCAGACCGACCCGATGGGGCTTTTGATGCTCATCCCCTTTGCGCTGGTGTTGCTGCTGGCCCTGCGCGGTCACCATCTGATCACATCGTTAACCTGGGGGATCGTTGCTGCCTCGGTCATGATCGTGGCGGCGGGGCTTGCCGCCCCGGGCGAGATCATGGCCTTTGATCCGGGCAGCGACACCGTGATGACCGGGGCGCTGGTGGATGGCGTCAGCGGCTACGTCAACATGGCGATTTTGATCCTGTTGATTGTCGCGACCGCGCATCTGCTCAAACTCGGCGGCACCATGAGCGCCGTCACAAAAGGATTGATGCGCTGGATCGGCGATTCCGTGCGCCGCGCGGAGCTTGCCATCTGGGGGATCGTGGCGCTTTTGAACTCGGCGATCACCATCAATACGGCCGCCGAAATTGCTGCCGCCCCCTTTGTGCGCGAGCTGGGCAAAAAGTACCGCATTCATCGCTATCGCCGCGCCAATATGCTCGACGCCGTGACCTCGGCGCTGGGCTATATCTTCCCCTGGGGGGCGCCGGTACTGCTGGGCTGGGCGACGATCACGGCCATGCAGGGCCAGTATGCGTGGCTGCCGGTCGTGGCGCCCACCGAGGTCTTCCCGTTTGTCTTCCACGGATGGTTTTTGCTTTTGATCATGCTGTTTGCCGCGGCCACCGGCTGGGGGCTGCATTTCGAGGAGGACGAGACGGTTGATGAGGCCACGCCCACACGCTGATGCGCAGGGCGACAACACGATAACGCTGGCAATCGGGGCGCAAATCCCCTATGTTGGCGCTCCTCTTCGCACGGGCAGGCCGTCGGTCTGCCTCCGTCATTGAAATTCCCCCTGCGCTGTCACGGCGCTGTCGCTCTCGCGAAGAAGACGCCAGTATCCGATAGCGCCATGAGACAACCTGTCGATGTCATTTTCCCAACTTGGGCTGTCGCCCGAGCTTTTGCGTGCTCTTGAAGATGCTGGCTACCAGACACCTTCCCCCATTCAGTCCAAGGCGATTCCGGCCTGTCTTGAAGGCCGCGACGTACTGGCAGCCGCCCAGACCGGTACCGGCAAGACCGCAGGCTTTACCCTGCCGATCCTGGAGCGACTGTCGCGCCAGCCGCAGGGCCACAAGCGTCCGGTACGTGCCCTGATCCTGACTCCGACCCGTGAACTGGCCGCTCAGATCGGCGAGTCGGTCGAAAAATACGGCGTTCACCTCAACCCGCGTCTGAAAAGCGATGTGGTCTATGGTGGCGTCAAGGTCAATCCGCAGATCGCGCGGCTGCGTGACGGCGTGGATATTCTCGTCGCCTGCCCGGGCCGACTGCTGGACCTGGTCGGTCAAAAGGCCGTACGTCTGGATCAGGTCGAGACCCTGGTGCTGGATGAAGCCGACCGCATGCTGGACATGGGCTTTATTCACGACATCAAGAAAATTCTGCGTCTGGTGCCCAAACAGCGTCAGAACCTGCTGTTCTCCGCGACCTTCTCGAAAGAGATCCGCGAGCTGGCCGGCACGCTGCTGGACAATCCGGTCAGCATTGACGTGGCACCGCGCAACACGGCGGCCGAAAGCGTTGATCAGTCGGTCTACATGGTCGACAAGCCCCAGCGCATGGCGCTTTTGACCCATCTGATTACCCATCATCAGTGGTCCCAGGCGCTGGTCTTTACGGCCACCAAACACATGGCCAACCGCGTCACCCAGCATCTGCAAAAGGCCGGCATCACGGCGGCGGCCATTCACGGCAACAAGAGCCAGAACGCCCGCACTGCGGCGCTGTCCGGTTTCAAAAGCGGTGAAGTACAGGTGATGGTGGCCACCGACGTGGCCGCGCGCGGCATCGATATCTCCGAGCTGCCCAACGTGGTCAACTTCGAGCTGCCCAAGACGCCGTCCGACTATGTCCACCGCATCGGTCGTACCGGCCGTGCCGGCGCCACCGGTCAGGCGGTGTCGCTGGTCATGCCCGACGAGCGCGGTCAGCTCAAGCAGATCGAGAAGCTGATTGGGCGCAACATTCCCGAGGCGCGCGCCGAGGGCTTTGACTTTACGCGGGCCGTGCCGGAAACGCCGGATGAGCGCGAACAGCGCCCGGGCGGCGGCCAGCGTCGTCAGGGCAGTGGCCAGGCGCGCAACAATGGCGGTGGCGCTCGCAACGGCGGCGGCAACGGCCGCAGTGGATCAAATAATCGCTCGCGCAGCGGTGGCGGTGGCAGTACCGGCAGCACTGGCAGCAACGAGCAGGCACGCCCGGCGCGTCGCCGTCGGCGCAGCAGCTCGGGCTCGGCGGACAACAGCGGCAACCGCTGATCGCATGCTGCATCCTGTGTGATGATCTCAAAACCGTCTGCTTCGGCAGGCGGTTTTTTTATGCCCGCTTTCCGGTAGACGCCTGCAGCGGGCAGTGGCATGGTCGCTGGCCTTCACTGAGCGATGAGCAAAAGAGGCGTGCGAGCATGCGTGCAGCAAGGCATTCAAAGGGACTGACCCATGAGCAGCAGGCGCGTCGCGCGGCGCTGGGCAGTTTTGTCGGGGCGGTGGTCGACTGGTATGACTTTCTGCTCTACGGGATCGTGGCGGCGCTGGTGTTCAATTCTCAGTTCTTCCCCAACGTGAGTCCGGCCGCCGGCACGCTGGCGGCGCTGGCGACCTTTGGCGTGGGCTTTCTGTTCCGCCCGCTCGGCGGCATCGTGTTTGGTCATTTCGGGGATCGGCTGGGGCGCAAGCGCATGCTGGTGCTGACCGTGATGCTGATGGGGGTGTCCACGGCACTGATCGGACTGCTGCCGACCTATGCCACCATCGGCGTCTGGGCTCCGGTCCTGCTGGTGACACTGCGCGCGCTGCAGGGTTTTGCCGTGGGCGGCGAGTGGGGCGGTGCGGCGCTGATGGCGGTCGAGAGTGCGCCGCGCCATCGACGGGCGTTTTACAGTAGCGGTGTGCAGGTGGGTTACGGGGTAGGGCTGATTCTGGCCACCGGCAGTATCTCGCTTTTAAGCCACTATCTTGATGATGCCGCCTTTCAGAGCTGGGGCTGGCGGTTGCCGTTTGTCTTTTCCGTTGTACTGGTGGCGATTGCCTTTTGGGTGCGCGCGGGGCTTGAGGAGTCGCCCGAATTCAAGGCAGCCGTCGAGGACAGGGCGCAGACACCCGCCCGGCCGCCGGTGCTCGAGGCATTGAGCCGGCATCCAAAAGCGTTTTTAAAAATCATTGCGCTGCGCCTGGCCGAGCTTTTCACGATGTATATCGTGACCACCTTTGCGCTGAGCTACTCCACCAGCCATCTGGGGCTGTCCCGGGAGCTTTTTCTCAATATCGGGTTACTGGTCGGTGCCATCAGCTGCGTGACCATTCCGCTGTTTGCGCTTCTGGCCGACCGCTTCGGCCGTCGTCGCGTGTACGTGGTGGGCGCGCTGGTCGGCGTACTGTGTGCCTTTCCCTTTTTCATGGCCCTGGAGGCGCGCTCGACTGTCTGGATCGTCTTTTTTGCCGTCATGCTGGCCAACATCGCCCATGACATGGTGGTCAGCGTTCAGCAGCCCATGTTTGCCGAGCTTTTCGGCACGGCCTACCGCTACAGCGGTGCCGGCGTGGGCTATCAGGTGGCAAGCGTTGTGGGCGGCGGGTTTACGCCGTTTATTGCCGCCGCCCTTGTGAGCATGGCCGGCGGTAGCTGGCTGCCGGTGGCGGTCTATCTGGCCTGTGGCTGTGGGCTGTCGGCGCTGGGCGTGATGAGCATTCAGCGCCACCGCGCTGACCGGGAAGGATGACAAACAGGGCCGGCGGCGGGTCGGTGGCTGTCACGTCACGGTCATGGCGCGGGCGACAGGGGCAGGCGGTGCGACTACTCTTAAGCATTACGCAACAAAACGGCTTTTTCATCTCGCCATTTGTGGGAAACGATGTCTTTTACCGGGTCAAGCTCAATGCCACGTCGCTCCATCGCTGCCCTGATCAAGGGACTCAAGAAGCTGCTTCACGTTGTGGCGCGTCCGGCCAAGTCGGAAAAGGTCCACGGCGGCAGGCTGATTCATACCTACCGCGGCTACGGCACCCATCGGGAAGTGTTTTTGATGGGTCGGGTCTTTCGCCAGCCCGGCTTCAATCTGGACCTGCCCGACGGGTCATGGCGGCGTGACCTGGCCGATATCGTGCGCCGTACCGTGCGCTGGGGCATCAAGCACATCGATGTCCAGATTCAGCTGAGCGATCAGACGGTCACGGTGACCACCGACCGGGATGGCTATTTCAACGCCCACATTCAGCTTGAAACGCCGCTGCCGGGGGATCGGATCTGGCACGAGGCACATCTGCGCATCATATCGCCGAGCAAGGATCACAAGAGCTCTCGAGCCAATAGCGGTGCCGGCGGCGATGCCGTAGCGGATATCTATATTCCGCCGGCCGATATCGACTTTGCCGTGATCAGCGATATCGACGATACGGTGATGTACACCGGCGTGGCCAACAAGCTGAAGATGATGTATCACCTCTTCATTGCCCGCGCCGAGCAGCGCATGGCTTTTCCCGGCGTGGCGGCGCTCTATCGCGGCTTTCATGTGGGCGATGGGGATCAGCACTGCCAGCGACCGCTTTTGTACGTCTCGCGGGCGCCGTGGAGCATCTATGAGATGCTGGAGGCGTTTTTTCGACTCAATCGCATTCCGGTCGGGCCGATTCTGTTTCTGCGCGAATGGGGGCTGACGCTGCAACACCCGCTGCCGCGCAAGGCCGAAGACCACAAGCGTGCACTGATCGAGACCATGCTTGAGCTGTATGATCCGCTGCCCTTTGTGTTGATCGGCGACAGCGGCCAGCACGACCCCGAGGTCTACACCGACATCGTGCGTGACTATCCCGGCCGCATCCGCACGGTCTATATCCGCGATGTCAGCAATGATGCCGACCGTCAGCAGGCCATCGAGACTTTGTCGGACCAGATCGACAAGGAGCAGAACAACGACTGCACGCTGGTACTGGCCTCGGACAGCCTGACCATGGCCGAGCATGCCCATGAACACGGCTATATCTCGAGCGACGCCCTGGAGCGCGTGCGTGAGTCCCAGTAGCGCCTTTGCTCAGCTCGCACGGACAAGCCGGACGCAGAGGTTGTTGGCCGGCATGTCGATGATGTCGGCCGCTACCAGCCCCGCTTCCCGGGCGGCCGGCAGCACTTCCTGTTCCAGATCCCGCACGCCCCAGCGACAATCGCGCGCCTGAAGGCTTTGATGAAAGGCAGCATTGCTTTCAGCTTTCAGCACGCCGTTGCGGCTGAACGGGCCGTATAGCAGCAGCCAGCCCTGCGGCGTCAGATGCCGCGCGGCGCCGTCGAACAGATCCAGCGTGGCCTGCCACGGTGCAATGTGGATCATGTTGAAACACAGCATGGCATCGACACTCGAGGCTGCCAGCGGCCACGGATGTTGCCCAACATCCAGCGCCAGCGGCGGCTGCAGCCGAGCGTCAGGGACCGCTTGATACAGTCTCTTTCGCCAGGCACTGATCGAGGCCAGCGCCGCAGGCTGGGCATCGCTGGGGGTGAACTCGTGTTCGGGCATGTTGTGAGCGAAGTACGTGATGTGCTCGCCGCTGCCGCTGGCAATTTCCAGTACACGCGAACCCGTCGCCAGATGCGCCTTCAGCACGTCCAGCAGCGGGCCGCGATTGCGCTGCGCCGCCGGGCTGTACTGACGGTCATCAAAGGCAGTGCTTGAATCATCCATGGTGGTCATGTGCTTTCCTGTTCACGTTTTTCGTGGTGTAAGGGGTGCGCCGGGCACAATATCCGATCACAAGAGACTGGGATGAATTTGAACCAGCGGCCATACTTGCCCTGTCACGTCGGTTTTCTGCTATGTTAGAACGCTTTTTTGAATGGACTCAGTGAGGCGACGCATCATGACAGTCAATATCCCTGCCAACGAACAAGAGCTTCTTGCCATGCCGGCTGAGGACTACATGAACGATGCGCAGCTGGAATATTTTCGCCAGCTGCTGCTCAAGGAGCGCAAGGAAGTCGAAACGACCCTTGAGGAGATGCGCGGCAGTATCGGCATGGCAGAAAGCAGCGGTGATGACAGCGACCGCGCAGCCAGTGAAGAAGAACTGCGCTATACCCTGCGTCAGGCCGATCGTGAGACGCGTCTGTGGCGCAAGATCAATGCCACGCTCGATCGCATCGAAGAGGGGGATTACGGTTTCTGTGAGGAGACCGGCGAACCCATCGGCCTCAAGCGCCTGCTGCTGCGCCCGACCGCGACGCTGACCATCGAGGCCAAGCAGCGACAGGAGCAACAGGAAAACCATTACGCCCGCCGCCGCTGAATGGTGCCACCGATGCCGGTTCACCGCGCCTGCCCTGTCTAAAAATCGCCCCATCCCGGGGCGATTTTTTTATTCCTGAACGTTATGCAATACGACGTTTTTCTTCGACCTGTGACTGACACTTTATTAATCGAATTAACCCATGTTAAAAGCTCAGCAGTGATTGGTGAAAATACCAGAAGGCTAATAATAATGAGGTTTTCGATAATTAGGTGAAAGGTGTGGCCCACATCATCCAATCTGCACATACATCTTTCTAATGTAAGCGTTATTATCCTGTAAAAGAATAATGAAAAGACATCGATACGGGTCGGTCATGACAGTCTCTGGTCTGCCTTTTGACACAGGCTGGTCTACAAAACGCCTGGTTGATGACGATATGCACGGATGAATCGCTGCTTCTTGGGCATTTGATGCTGCCAATGTGCAGGCATGATAGCCGCCTCCTGTCAGGCCACCGCTGACGGGGCGTGCCCATTCATGCTGCCGGAGGTAGCTGGAAGTGGCTTTTTTTCTGGCAGGGGCAGGGAGCCTGGAAAATGCCGAAAGGCATGATGGTACTTGTATCGATAGTCACGTTGCTGCTTTTTTGCGGCCCGACGGCGTACGCCCATGAGCCGATGGTACTGATCGCCAACCCGTCGGCAACGCCTGGCAACATGACCCGGGAAACCGTGCGCGCCATTTTTGCCATGCGACAGCGCACGCTGCCCGATGGCGAGGCGGCGCATGTTTTTGTGCTGCCGGACAAGCACCCGCTGCATGAACGTTTTACCAAGGAAATTCTTGGCGTTTACCCCCATCAGCTGCGCCTTTCCTGGGACCGGTTGGTATTTTCCGGTACGGGGCAGGCGCCCAATGAAGTCGGTTCGGTTGAAGAAATGCGACAACGTGTGGCCAGTACGCCAGGCGGGCTGGGCTATCTGGAAAAAGGAGCCGTGGATGATAGCGTCAGCGTTTTTACGGTGGAGTAACCCGTTTCGCCGTTCTCGACATGCCGCAGCGCTGGCGGTTATCGCAATGGCCGGCAGCGCTTCGCCCGCGCGTGCCGACATGTTCGACACCGTGCAGGCACACGGCTTTTTGAGTCAGGCGCTGATCATCAGTCGGCATAACGACTTCTTCGGCCCCAGCACGCGTGACGCAGGCAGCCTCGAGTACACGGAAGTCGGGGCCAATGTCTCCATGCGCCCAAGCAACAATCTGCTGGTGTCCGCTCAGGTGCTGAGCCGTCGTGCCGGTGACGACAACAGCAGCTACGAGCCCCGTCTTGATTACGGGCTGCTGGATTATCAGCTCAATACCAGCTTACGTAGAAGTACCGGTATACAGTTGGGCAGGATCAAGCACCCATATGGTTTATACAACCAAACCAGAGATGTCGCGTTTACTCGACCAGGCGTCTTGCTGCCTCAATCCATATATTTTGATCGGACCCGCTCTCCCGCCTTATCTTCAGACGGTATTATTTTATATGATGAGGAGTTACTGGCTTCGGGAACACTTTATTTTCATGCGGGCATTGGAAAGGTTCAGACAGACAGCAGCGTAAAGGAAACGGTAATACCACGGGGATTATCAGGCTCTGTTGAAGGAAGGGATTCATATATTGGTCAAGTCAGATATGAGCATGACGGCGGTCGGGTTGTATTGGCCTTTACGGCCGCTCAGGCAAATATAAAGGCAAAAACCGGTGGCGCAGGTAATAGCAATTTTGAGTTCCAACCTTATATATTTTCTTTCCAATACAATGCAGAAGATTGGAGTTTTACCTCTGAGTATGCGCTTCGCAAACAGTCGATGTCGGATTGGGAAACAACCCCCGGTTACAGTGTTATAGGCGAAAGCTGGTATTTACAATATACCCGACGGTTTGCGGAAAATTGGCAGTGGTTGCTGCGTTATGATACCCAAGTGAATGATCGTAGCGACAGAAACGGCAACCGCTACGAGAAAAAAACTCAGGAAAAAGATTACTCACAGTTCGCGCATGACTGGACAGCGGGTGTTCGCTGGAATGTTTCAAGCAAGTTTTTAATATCAGCTGAATACCATTATATCAATGGAACTGGTTGGTTGCCAAAAAGCTCAAACAGTGACAGTCGATACTGGGACATGTTGCTGTTTCAAACATCATGGCGGTTTTAGATGCCTCGGATTACTTGAATGTATCGATTCAGGGAGACGTTATTCAGGACAGTGCCAGTACTGTTTAAGACCACACTCAGCCTTAAATGGCGCGTTATATTGCTTACCAGTCTTCTTTTGGTTGGAATGGCAACTGTTTATACACTGGAAAACCGCAGCGCATTAACGCACCAGTTCCAAGACGTTCAGAAGGAAGGTTACTCAAGGCAGGCTCGAGAAATCGAGCTTTCTATCAAGCGTTCTTCCGACGGACTTCAACAACTGGCAACTATTGTTGCTTCTACCAATGAGCTAGGGCGGGCCGTACTCAACCACGATAAAAATGAAGTGTCCGACATTATAGGATCCCAGTGGCCAGCGTTACAGCTTAATGCTGGTGTAGATAATATTATCGTTTTTGATGACGATAATATTGCCTTATCTCAATGGGGAACCGCACAACAGAGTGTAGCAGACCCGCAGCATTCGATTTGGCTAAAAAATGTTACCTCAAACGATACCCCGCAGGATGGGCTTATATGTGCCATCGATTGCAGGCAATATTCGATTGTTCCAGTGCTTCAAGATGGTAAAAGCATTGGCTCCGTCTTGATATCTCGATCGCTTGCAGACGTAACTCTATATGCAAGACACAGTTTTGAAAGTAATGTGGCCCTTATTATAAGTAATCCGGTTAAGGTTGAAAAAGATAGCCATTATATAAAAAGATGGGGGTCGTCAGTCGTAGCGCTGACCAATGAAGATGTAGAACTTTCTGTGTTAAAAGCAATCGCAGAGAAGTTGCCGCTTGGGAAAATACAAAAAAGCGTAAACCGTATAAAGCTTGAGAATCATGACTACGAAGTGTCCATATTTCCCATAGAAAATGATCCTGCGTATTCAGGGAAAAGCTTTTTCATGATTTTTTCAGATATTACTTCTCAGGTTAACAGTATTGATAAAAGTACACGCAATACCTTTTTGATAGCATTGCTGGGTTGGTTGGCTGCAGAGGTTCTTCTTTTCGCTATACTATGGCGGCCCATGGCTCGTTTGCGTGAACTCGCTGAGGTACTTCCTGCACTTGCCAGTGGAGGTTTTGCACAGGTCAGGGAAAAATTAAATCAGCACAAACATCTTTGGAAAGATGAAATATTTATACTTGATAAAACAGCTTTGAATGTGGCAGGACAACTTGAAAAGCTTGAGGAAGAAGTGGAATCAAAAAGAGTTCAATTGTCCTCACGTTTGAAAGAGCTTGCAAAAGATAGGGATTTTATAAGTGGTCTTTTGAATACGGCTAATGTGCTAATACTAACTCAGGATAGCAATGGTGTCGTTACGCTTGTCAATCAATACGCTCGGGGTATAACGGGGCTTGAAGATGGCGAGCTTTTAGGTAAAAGATTTTGCGATATCTTCGGGGATTCTACTGTCAGAAGCCTGGAAGGAGGTTCGTCCGAGTCAACTCTTTTAACTTCAGATGGGCAAGAAATTATTATAACCTGGGTGCATGCCGCTTCAAGCGACGATGTCAGTTCTTATATATCGGTAGGCCTGGATATTACTGCAAGGAAACACGCAGAACGTCGACTGGAATGGTTGGCCCATAGGGATCCTCTCACGGAGCTCTACAATCGAAGATATTTTAGAGAGAGGCTTGAAAAGGAAATAGAGAACAATAATCGTTGCGCCATTCTTTATCTGGATCTTGATCAATTCAAGGAGGTTAATGAATTAAGCGGCCATCATAGTGGAGACAGGCTGCTTTGCCTGGTTGCTAATACACTATCTTCCCTATTCAGTATGGATGCTACGATAGCGCGCCAGGGAGGAGATGAATTTTCAGTTTTGCTTGCTAATACCGATGGTGAAAAAGCAGGCAAGGAAGCACAAAAAATAACAGAAGCTTTTGATAAAATAGAGTTTTTTGAAAATGGCCGTCGGCATAGAGCTTCAGCCAGTATAGGTATTGCCTTGTATCCAGAGCATGGACTCAACGAAACTGATTTGATGGCTAATGCTGACCTTGCGATGTATAAAGCGAAAGAAAGCGGTATAACTCGCTGGCATCTATTGTCATCCAAAAATCGTAGCAAAGAAGAACTCAAAAAAAGAGTGTATTGGAGCGAGAAAGTACGCTTTGCCCTTGAAAATAATGAGTTTGAAATGTTATTGCAACCGATAGCGTCTATAAATGGTTTGGATGTCAAACATTATGAGATGCTTGTTCGAATGTATGACAAAAATAAAAAATATATTATGCCTTCTGTTTTTATACCCATTATTGAAAGAAGTGGTCAAATTATGGAGCTTGATCGCTGGGTGCTCAGGAAAGGGTTAAAATTAATAAAGACGGCTCCTGATTCAAATGTCAGTTTTGCAGTCAATGTTTCCGGTTATACCCTTCATGATAAAAATTTGTCGTCTTGGCTTGAACAAGAAATTAAAGAATCTGGGGCCGATCCTAGAAAGTTGATTATTGAGGTTACTGAAACCGTCGCAGTCACAGACTTTGCAGCCGCAGGTGGCGTACTTGAGCGCCTCCGTGCGTTGGGATGCAGAATTGCACTTGATGATTTTGGTGTCGGGTTCAGTAGCTTTCATTATCTAGGCAAGCTGCCCTCGGATTTTGTCAAGATTGACGGCTCTTTCATCAGAAATATAAAAGAAGATGAGGAGAGCAGACTCATTGTAAAAGCCATAGCAGGTGTGGCTAAAGGGTTCGGCAAAAAAGTGGTTGCTGAATTTGTAGAAGATCCAGAAACAATAGAGATTCTCAAGGAATACGATGTGGATTACGTACAGGGATACTATATAGGCAGGCCTGAAAAAACCTCCTTTTATCTGGGTGGGGGAGAGTGGTAATGACACCCACGGAAGAATTTTTACAAGAGTTTTCTTTTTCACTGGCCCTTGACCAGATGTCGAAAGAGCGCGTCTACCGGTTGAGACACAAGGTTTATTGTGAAGAGCTGGAATACGAGCCCAGCAACAAGGTTGATAAAACGGAAAGCGATCATTTCGATGCTTTCTCTCTGCACTGTTTGGTCGAGCATCGAAAAAGCGGGCTCGAGGCGGGTTGTATCAGAATCATTGCACCTACAAATGAAGCTCGCTCCATCACGCTTCCTTTCGAAACAAGGTTTAAAAACCTTTTTTTGGAAGACAAGGCCGCCTTATACGGGTTAGAGCGTCAAAATATCTGTGAGATTTCTCGAACGGCAATCCCCAGTATGTTCAGAATCCCAAAATATACGGCAACTCGTGAAGGACGGCTGTTTACAATGGAGCAGATGAAGCATTTTCCTCTTATCAGGCTGGGGCTTTTTGTATCTGTCGTTGCCATGGCTGAAGTCAAGAATAGGATGCATGGATATGCAGTAATGGAGCATGCCATGCCCAGAATGCTAAAAAGTGCAGGGTTCAGCTTTTATAGGATAAGTAGAGATATAGAATTTAACGGCAGGCGGGCGGTTTACTACAATAATCGCGATGAGACCATAGCTTCCCTGCCACAATCGATTCTGCCGATCTATTACCATCTGCGTAATGCTTTTGGCCTTGAATATAAATAGATATGTGCCAGCAATTTCGACTGGTCGCTGGCACATCGTCGCAAATCTTATTTGAACAGATCCCTGTACTGATGCGGCTGCGACCGCAGGTACTGATTCGGCGCCGTTACCTGCGCGCCCAGGGCGGCAGCGGCATGCCAGGGCCAACGCGGGTTGTAGAGCATGGTTCTGGCCAGGGCGATCGCATCGGCGTCACCGGTCGCCACAATGGCCTCGGCCTGTTCCGGCTCGGTAATCATGCCCACGGCAATGGTCGGCATATCAACAACCTTACCAATGGCGCGCGCCAGCGGTACCTGATAGCTCGGGCCGACCGGAATCTGCTGGGCCGGCGTCAGCCCGCCGCTGGAAACGTGGATGAAGCTGCAGCCGCGGGCGTCGAGCTCGCGAGCCAGTGTCTGACTCTCCTCGACGTGCCAGCCGCCGTCCGCCCAGTCCGTGGCGGAGATGCGCACGCCGACCGGTCGTTCCTGCGGAAAGACTTCCCTGACGGCATCAAAGACTTCAAGCGTCAGACGCATGCGATTTTCTAGGCTGCCGCCGTACTGATCGCTGCGCTGGTTGGACAGCGGCGACAGAAACTGGTGCAGCAGATAGCCGTGGGCGGCGTGAATCTCGATCGCCTCGATGCCCAGGCGCGCCGAGCGCTCGGCGGCCGCCCTGAACTGCTCGCGGATTTTTTGAATCTCGTCGATGGACAGCGCCTGCGGGGCGTTTTCCTCATCGCCGTGGGCAAGGCTCGAGGGGGCGACGGTCTGCCAGCCGCGCGGTGCGTCGGGCGCGATCTGCGCGCCGCCTTCCCAGGGCACATGGGTCGAGGCCTTGCGCCCGGCATGGCCGAGCTGAATGCCCAGCGCCATGTCCGAGTTCCGGCGTACGGCGTCCAGAGTCTGCTTCAGGGCCTGTTCGTTGTCGTCGTTCCAGAGCCCCAGGTCGTCAGGGCTGATACGGCCTTCCGGCGACACCGCCGTGGCCTCCAGAATCAGCAGGCCGGCACCCGAAAGCGCCAGATGGCCGAGGTGGATGGTATGCCAGTCGGTGGCATTGCCATCGCGGGCCGAGTACTGACACATCGGTGCGATCACGATGCGGTTGGGCAGCGCAAGGCTGCCCAGCGTCAGGGGTTCGAAAAGGCGAGGGGCGGGCATGGCAGTACTCCTTGAACGATGGGGTCGAGCTGATGGGCAAAAGTCTGGCACAGACGGTTTTTGTTAGCACGCTATTAAAATGGATGGCGCTCATCGAAAATTTTTTACTCGGTTTCGGAACTCTTCCTCGCAGGGCGACTCAAAGTCAGTGTTCCCTTGAATGATCCCTTGCAAGAAATATTCTTGTCGCCTGCCATCCCCTGGCAGGCTTTTTTTTGCCCATCGTATCCGATGGCGCCAGAGCAGATTATCTGAAAGCTACAATAGAGCCTTCGTCTCACTGGAGCGTCACGCATGCTTTCGTCCCCTTTACTGTCCGGTGTGCCCTCGATTGCGCACGGCTTCGGTCATCGCCATATGCCTTACCCCCGAGGTGCTGGCCGATTTCGAATCAGCACGTCCGCGAAAGCAGCAGGTGCACGGCACGCGCATTGGGACAGTCAGGATGCCAGGGCAGGCCTGCGGGGAGGCCGACGGATTTGTGACCGACCGGCCGGGGGTTCCCGTCTCGATCGTTACAGCCGACTGTCTGCCGATTCTGCTGGCCCATCGAAGCGGGCGATATATCGGCGCGCTGCATGCCGGCTGGCGTGGCTTGCTGGATGGCATCGTCGAGGCCATGCTCGGGCGGATTGCGGCACTTGCGTGGGGTGATCTGTCCGAATGGGTCGCGGTCGTCGGCCCGGCCGCCGGCGGCAGGGCATATGAGGTCAGCGAGGCGCTGGTCGAGCGGTTCAGGAAAGCACTCGATCTGCCGGAGGCACTCATATCGCCCCGGCCGCGCCATCTGGCGCTGGGGGCCATTGCCTGTCACAAGCTTGAGGCCGCCGGCGTGGGCGAGATCGCGCATCTTGATCAGTGCACCATCACCACGCTGGTCGATGGTTCAACGGGGCCGGTCGACGGCCCGGACCCGGACGCCTACCGATTCCAGAGCCATCGCCGTCATACGCTGACACACCCCCAGGGCGATCAACGTCCGAAGCTGCCCAATCAGCATTCGGGGCTGGTGATCCTGCCCTGAGCGGGAGTGTTTCACGTGAAACGCGCAGGACTTGTCACAACACACTAGAACGACGAGCCGGGCGTGGTCAGAAAGGCCAGCTCCTCGGGAGTGCTGTGACGGCCCAGGGCGTCATTGCGATGCGGGTAGCGGCCAAAGCGCTCGAGAATGGCCAGGTGGCGATGCTCGACGTCAAGATGGCGCTCGAGTCCGGGCTGGCCGAAAAGGCGTACGGCGTCCCGGTGAACGATGAGGGATTCGCTGTGCATCCAGGGCATGTAGAGAAAGGGGCGCTCTTTGAGTGACAGCCGCTCATCACAGCCCAGGCGCACGGCTTCCTGCGCCAGTACCAGCGCCTGTGGGTCATGGGAGAAGGCGCGCGCCTCATTGCGGTAGACGTTGCGCGAAAACTGATCGATGACGATGATTTCGGCCAGACGGCCACGGTCACTCTGATGGTGGTTGCCGTCGTCGTTGCCGCTTCCACTGCTGCTGTCGCGCCAGTGGGCCAGCTCGCCCTGACGCGCCGCCTCCAGCAGCGCGCCAAAGCGTGTGGCGATGGTGGCATCCAGCGCGTCATCGCGGCGAAACCACTGTCCGGGCGAGAGCGTCTCGAACCAGAACGTCAGGACGTCATCGACGTCACTTTCGCGTGTCACGCTGGTCCTTGCCGGTCGTCAGCGGCTGGCCGGTGGCCAGCGACATCATGAATCGCTTGACCGGCGCCATGCGATCGGCGCTTTTCAGGCCCCTTTCTGCCAGCGAGCGCAGCGGTGCGAAGGGCAGGGTAAAGAGATGGTGAAGCTGTTCGACGCCGGTCAGCATGGCAGCGTTGCGTGGCCACTGGCGGCGCTGATAGCAGCTCAGCGCACTGCTGGCCCCCGGATCACTTTCCTGCTCAAGCGCCTGCGCCAGTGCGACCACATCGGCCAGCCCCAGGTTGATGCCCTGACCGGCCATGGGATGAATGACATGGGCGGCATCGCCGATCAGCGCCACGCGCTTGCCCGCATAGCGCTGGGCGTGGAGGCGACGGATCGGGAAGCGCCCACGTTCGATGATGGTTTCAATCCCGCCAAGACGCGCCGGGAAGGCCTCGACAATGGCACGGCGTAGAGCGTCATCGTCCATGCCCATGCGTTTCTGGATCTGCCCCGGCGTGTCGTACCAGATCAGCGAGGCCTGTCGATCATGCAGCGGCAGCAGCGCCACCGGCCCGCTCGGGGTAAAGATCTGCCAGGTGGTATGACCCGGCGACTCGGTCAGGCGCACGTTGATGATCATGGCCTCCTGAGCGTAGTCGCGCTGTTGGCTGCTGATGCCGGCCAGGTGCCGCACCTGGGAGCGGGCGCCGTCGGCGCCGATGACAAGACGAGCGTCCAGCGCACGGCCGTCGTCGAGCAGGCCGTCAACGTGGTCGTCATGGCGCTGAAGCGACGACAGGCGCGATTCGCTGATCAGCGTGACCTGCGGCTTCGCCTCGAGCGTCTGCCAGAGCGCATGGCGCAGGCGCTCGTTTTCAACGAAAACGCCAAAGCGCGTCAGATCGATGTCCTCGGCGCTGAAGCTCAGCGCGTCCGGGGCGTCGCGGCTGCCGGCTTCAAGCCGGTCGAAATCGGTCAGAAAGCGTGCCGGCAGATGCGCCATGACGCCGGCCTCTTCCAGAAGCGCCAGCGCGGCACTGTTGAGCGAGGTGGTACGAAGCTGCAGCGCCTCATCGGGCGCTTCGGGCGCGCGGTCGCTGTCGAGCACCGTGATGGTAAAAGCAGTGCGGCCTGCCAGTCGGGCGGCCATGGCCAGTCCCGCAATGCCGCCGCCGACAATGACGATGTCGGATTTGATCGTGCTGGTGTCTGTCATGGTTGCGCCACCCGTGTGAACAATACCGTGTGAGGGGAATTTTCCAGTATAAACGACGCCTGTCCTGCCGGCGTGGCCGACATGATGTCGCGCTTGCCGGTGTCGCGGCCCTGGAAGCTCTCAGGCCGTCATGGTCGGGTCGTCGGAGAGCAGTCGATTGGCAAAATCAAGCAGGGAGTCGGTAATGACGACCTCATCGGGGCGCTCGAGCTGGTCCAGATCGCCCCGGGTAATCTCGCCCTTGCCGGTCAGCACCAGCGCTGTTTTACAGCCCGCGCTCTGACCGGCCTGCAGATCGCGCAGGCTGTCGCCCACCATCCAGGCCTCATCGAGATGCTCGAGCTGGCACAGATCACGAATCTGGTACAAAAGCCCCGGTTTGGGCTTGCGGGTCTCGCTCTCATCTTCCGGGCCGTGGGGTGAATACACCACATGGTCGATCCGCCCGCCGGCCGCCTCGACTTCGCGACGCATTCGATCGTGCATGGCCTCAAGCGTTGCCTCATCGAAGTAGCCGCGGGCGATGCCGGACTGATTGGTCGCCACGGCAATGAGCCAGCCGGCCTGATGCAGGCGGGCGATGGCTTCCAGCGCCTGGGGAAAGGCCAGCCACTGCTCCGGGCTTTTGATGAATTCGATGGAATCCTCGTTGATCACGCCATCCCGGTCGAGGATGATCAGTCCTGCATTCATGTGAACACTCTCTTCGGTGGTTCCCGAAATCGGGTCGCGTTTCAGGGTGTCGCCGGTATTGCGGATGCCGGCCGGCCCCTGGTTTCTGGACGCCATGCGTTGACTACATTACATTGAATCAAATTCTTTTTTCGGAGTTCACCATGAAAAAGCCCGTTTCGATGCTCGGCGCGGCCCTGATCACGGCCGGTATGCTGGCCGCCCCCATGGCCATGGCCGGCAGCCAGGGCGCCCCGCAGGGCCAGCAGCAGGCCCCTGCACAGATGCAGCAGCCTCAGCCCGTTGAGTCTGGCACATTGTCCCAGCAGTACAACGATGACGAGCTGCGCTCGTTTCTGGACGTCAATCGCGACATGATTCCGGTCATCCAGAATCTGTCCAGCCAGAACGTGGAAGACCAGCAGCAGGCCCAGTCGCTGATGCAGGACTTCCAGAGCAAGACAGAAGAGTCCCTGCAGGAGCACGACCTGTCTGTTCAGCAGTATCAGCAGATCGGTACCGACGCCTCGCGCGACAAGGCACTGGAACAGCGTCTGATCGACATGGACCCGGAGCTCTACCAGCAGCTTCAGTCCATGCAGTCTCAGGCGCAGCAGCAGCCGTCGCAGTAATGTCGGCGCCCGTGCGGCACAGGCCGCAGGGGTGAAGACGATCAAAAGCCGGCCCGCCATTTGGCGGGCCGGCTTTTTTCATGGCGTTTTCATGCGGTGGCGTATCGAGGGCCTGTGTCGAGCGTCGGTCTCAAAGGCAGGTTCTGAAGGTCTGCCTTGAAGGAGGCTGCAATCACGCCGACAGGGCGGACTCGTGATGACGACCGCGCCACCACAGCGCCAGCCCCACAAGGCTGGTGGCAATGCCAAACGCCGTCACGCCCGTCCAGCCCAGATGGCCATACAGCCACGCCGAGGCCAGCGAGCCGGCCGCGCCGCCCAGAAAGTAGCTCACCATGTAGGCGGCATTGAGCCGATTTCGAGCGTCGGGGTCGATGCGATAAACCATGTTGAGGTTGGTGATGTGCACCAGCTGCACGGCAATATCGAGCACCAGCACGCCAATCAGAATCGCTGCCAGCGAGTGCTCGGCGCCCAGAAGCGGCAGCCAGCCCAGCAGCAGCAGGACAAGCCCGGCCGTGGTGGTCACTCGCGCCCGGCCGCGATCCACCTGGCGCCCGGTCCAGGGCGCGACCAGGGCCCCCGCCGCGCCCAGAAGCCCCAAAAGGCCGATGGTGGCATCGCTGAACTGCCAGGGCGGGTTGGATAACAAAAAGGCCACCGGGGTCCAGAAGGCCGCAAACAGCGCAAAGGTCAGTGCGCCCAGCGCCGCGCGCAGGCGCAGCGCCGGATGGGTTGCCAGAAGGGTGCCCACCGAGCGAATCAGCGCCGCATAGCCAAGCCCGGCGTGGGTGGTGAGCCGGGGCAGGGCGCGCCACAGCAGCGCCGTGGTGATCAGCATCAACACCGCGGCCACCATGTAGACCAGCCGCCAGTTGCCCAGCGTGGACAGGGTGCCGGCAAAGGTGCGCGCCAGCAGGATGCCGATCAAAAGCCCGCTCATGACGGTGCCCACGGCGCGACCGCGCTGCTCGGGCGCGGCAAGCGTGGCCGCAAACGGCACCAGCACCTGGGCGACCACCGAGAACACGCCGGTAATGGCGGTGCCCAGCAGCAAAACGGCCAGATTGGTGGACAGCGCACTGACCACCAGCCCAAGTGTTGCCAGCAGCATCATGATGACCACCAGCCGCCGACGCTCGATCATGTCGCCCAGCGGGACCAGCATCAGCAATCCGGCGGCGTAGCCGAGCTGCGCGGTGGTGACGATAATGCCCGCGCCCGAGGTGGTCAGCGCCAGCTGGTCGGCGATGGTATGTAAAAGCGGCTGGGCGTAGTAGTTGCTCGCCACCGAAATGCCGGTGGCGAGGGCCATCAAAAGCAGCAGGGGCGTCGGCAGGGCCTTTGTTGTCGTATCCCGGGATGTCACGGTGAGCGCCTCTCTGGCTTGAAGCTTAACAGGAGAGGCGCAGTGTGAGCCGCTTTACGGCCGGGCGCAAAGCCATCAGGACGGTTGCAGGTGCTCGGGCAGCGGATAGCGGCGGCTCGAGCGCCCGGCCTTGACCACCTGCCCCGGCACGTCATGGCCGACCAGCGCCGGCAGGGTGGCAGACACGGCCAGCAGCGCGTCGAGATCCACGCCGGTATCAACGCCCATCTCCTCAAACATGTGGACCATGTCCTCGGTGCAGACATTGCCACTGGCACCGGGCGCGAACGGACAGCCGCCCAGCCCGCCGAGTGCGGCATCAAAGCGCGTTACCCCGGCCTGCCAGGCCGCGAGCACGTTGGCAAGGCCCATACCGCGGGTGTTGTGCACGTGTAGCGTGAGGACAAGCTCGGGCCAGCGGGTGCGTACCTGCTCACAAAGCGTTTTGACCTGCGCGGGATTGGCCATGCCGGTGGTGTCGCAAAGCGAGACGCCACGAAGGCCCAGCGCCGTCAGCCGTTCGATGATGTCGATGACGCGCTCGGCGGGCACCTCGCCGTCAAACGGGCAGCCAAAGGCGGTCGAGATCGAGGCGTTGATGAACACGTCCCGCCCGCGGGCCTGCTCGATCATCGCGGGAAAGCGCGCCAGCGACTGCCAGGGCGTCATGCGCAGATTGGCCAGGCCGTGGCTGTCGCTTGCCGACATCACCAGATTGAGCTCATCGGCACCGGCCGCCAGCGCCCGCTCGACGCCGCGTTCGTTGGGCACCAGCGCCACGTAGTCCACGTTGTCATGGCGGGCAATGCCGGCCATCACCTCCCCGGCATCCGCCAGATTGGGAATCGCTTTGGGGGAGGTAAACGAGGTGGCCTCGATTTTCGTCACGCCGGTACCCGAGAGGGCATCGATCAGGGCGATCTTGTCGGCCGTGGGCACGAAGCGCTCTTCGATCTGCAGGCCGTCGCGCGGCGCGACCTCCTGAATGTAAACGCGCTGGCTCATGTTACTCGCCTCCTTCCCGGTGCGGCGGGGCCGGTCGGTCGATGTCATAGAGCACGCCACGCTCGAAAAGCGAGCGCTGGGTCTCGGCATCGATGCCCAGTTCGTCGAGCACGCCTTGCGTATGCTGGCCCAGTCGCGGGCCGCCGCCGTCGATGCGCCCTGGTGTGCGGCTGAGCTTGGGCATCACGCCCGGTACCTTCAGCTGACGCCCTTCGGCAGTAATGATGGTCTGAATCATCTCGCGGGCCTGATAGTGCGGGTCGCTGACGATATCGCGCGCGGTGTAGGGATAGCCCGAGGGCACGTGGGCGGTCTCCAGCACGTCGAGCACGTGCTCACGGGTGTGCTTGGCGGTCCAGGCGCCGATCACCTCATCGATGCGCTCGGCCTGACGGGCGCGGCCGTCGTTGTGGGCCAGCGCCGGGTCCTCGGCCAGATCGGGCCGCTCGATGGCCTGCATCAGACGCTGATAGATGCTGTCGCCGTTGCCGGCAATCAGGACATGCTCACCATCGCGGCACGGGTAGGCATTGGACGGCGTGATGCCGGTCAGGGCGCTGCCGCTGGGCTCGCGGATCACATCCGCCCCGTCGTATTCGGGGATCAGGCTCTCCATCATGGCAAACACCGATTCATAAAGCGCCACATCGATGTACTGACCCTGACCGCTTCGGTGGCGCTCCTGCAGCGCCAGCAGCGCGCCGATCACCCCGTAAAGCGCCGAGAGCGAATCGCCCAGGCTCACGCCAACGCGCACCGAACGCTCGCCGGGATGGCCGGTCAGGTAGCGCAGCCCGCCCATCGCCTCGCCGATGACGCCAAAGCCCGGGCGGTCGCGATAGGGGCCGGTCTGGCCGTAGCCGGAGATACGCACCATGATCAGGCCCGGGTTGGCCGCACTCAGTGCCTCCCAGCCCAGCCCCCACTTCTCCAGCGTGCCGGGGCGAAAGTTTTCCACCACGATGTCGGCTTCCTCGGCCAGCCGACGCACGATGGCCTGACCCTCCTCGCTTCGCAGATCCAGCGACAGCGAGCGCTTGTTGCGGGTCTGCACGTGCCACCACAGCGAGGTGCCGTCCTCGACGATGCGCCAGCGGCGCAGTGGGTCGCCGGTATGGGGCGGCTCGATCTTGATGACATCGGCACCGAACTCGCCGAGCAGCTTGGTGGCAAAGGGGCCGGCGATCAGCTGGCCCAGCTCCAGTACCTTTAGACCGGCCAGCGCCGGTGTCGGTGTATCCGCGGCGGACGTATCGTTGTGAGCAGAAGCATCGTCGTGGGCTGTCATGAGGGAGGCTCCCGGACGTAAGGATGATCGTGAGCATGGGCGAGTCGCGGCCGGCGTCACAATTGGGGTTTGACCAAGGCAGCGTTCGCAACCGGCGAAGACGGTGTCAGACTGACGGCCTGTCTGATCGGAGAGCCCATGAAGCGTCTTGATTTTGTCACCCTGCGTCTTTTTGCAGCGATTGCCGACGAGCGCAGCCTGACGCGTGCCGCCGCGCGCGAGCATCTGGCGCTGGCCGCGGTCAGCAAGCGCATCAGCGACCTGGAAGATCAGATCGGCATTTCGCTGCTC